>NZ_JBEOTD010000003.1:139452-353598 GCF_040426375.1 Streptomyces sp. NPDC096012 | reverse complement strand
GCGGGGCCTACAAGGATTACAGCGCGCCGGTGCAGGTGAGCAGTGTGGGTCAGCACACGGTGGCGTACCGGGCGACGGACAAGGCGGGCAACACGTCGGCGGTGAAGTCGGTGTCGTTCACGGTGGTGGCGGCTGCGCCGCAGGACACCACCGCGCCCGAGGTGTCGGCCTCGGTGTCGGGGACGAAGGACGCCTCCGGTGACTACGTCTCCGACGCGACGGTGACGGTGTCGGCTTCGGACGCGGAGTCGGGCGTGGCCAAGATCGAGTACTCGCTCGACGGCGGGGCCTACAAGGATTACAGCGCGCCGGTGCAGGTGAGCAGTGTGGGTCAGCACACGGTGGCGTACCGGGCGACGGACAAGGCGGGCAACACGTCCGCGGAGCAGTCCGTGTCGTTCACGGTGGTCGCCGCTCCGCCGCAGGACACCACCGCGCCCGAGGTGTCGGCCTCGGTGTCGGGGACGAAGGACGCCTCCGGTGACTACGTCGGCAGCGCGACGGTGACGGTGACGGCTTCGGATGCGGAGTCGGGTGTGGCCGCGACCGAGTACTCCCTGGACGGCGGCCCCTACCTGCCGTACTCCGCCCCGGTGGCGGTGAACAGAGCGGGGAGCCACACCTTCCTGTACCGGGCCACCGACAAGGCCGGCAACACGTCCGCGGCCAAGTCACTGACCCTGACCATCGTCGACAGCAAGCCGCCCACCGACTGTCCTGAGACGGACGGCCGTTCGACGGTGTTCGTCGGCACGGTCAACACGGGCATCCCGAACCGCGTCACGACGAACGGCTGCACGATCAACGAGCTGATCGAGGACCACCGGGCCTGGAGCAGCCACGGCACCTTCGTCACGCATGTCGAGACGATCGTCGCGACCCTCCGGCGTGAGGGCGTCATCGACCAGCGTGAGGCGGGCCGGATCAAGCAGGCCGCCGGCCGTTCCGACGTCGGCAAGCCCCACACCGCGCGCACGGAGCGGTGAGATAACGGCCGGCATCCGGCCCTCCCCGCCTGATCCGTGAGGGCTCGGCGGGCCTGAACGAGCGTCTGCCGAAGCGACCCGGCCGACTGCAATGCACGGCAAGTGGCCTGATGGGGTGGCACCGGCTGGGCCCCACACCCCATCAGGCCCGCCTGCTGTCGCGACCGCTACGGGAGCCGACGCAGTGGCCCGTCACGGCCGACGGCACCTGTCGGATCGCCGTTCGCTCTCGTTCGGGGCAACGTAGAGCGGGCCTTCACACAAGCTTTGTCCACTACAAGATGAAAGTGCATCGGAACGCTGCACAAGTTCTTTCGTATCGTGCAGGACGGTGCTACGGTTTTTTTGAAAGTCGCGCCCCGAAGTGCCGGGCGTGTGCACGGCTTCGGTGACGACGGGAGGGGCAGCGTGAGGCGCATGACGGCTCGACCGGCCAATGTCCATCAGGCCAGGCTGCTCCGCCTGCTGCGCGACCTCGGTCCGCAGTCCCGGGTCGCCCTGGGCGATCGGGTCGAGCTGTCGCGCTCCAAGCTCGCGGTGGAGATCGACCGGCTGCTGGAGACGGGCCTTGTCGTCCCGGACGGTCTCGCCGCCTCCCGCGGCGGTCGCCGCTCGCACAACGTCCGGATCGCCCCCTCCCTGCGGTTCCTCGGCGTGGACATCGGCGCCACCTCTGTGGATGTCGCGGTCACCAACGCGGAGCTGGAGGTCCTCGGCCATCTGGCCGAACCGCTGGACGTGCGTGACGGTCCGGTGGCCGTGTTCGAGCGGGTACTCGCCCTGGCCGCCAAGCTGCGCGCGGCCGGGCTGGCGGAGCACTTCGACGGCGCCGGGATCGGCGTGCCGGGACCCGTCCGGTTCCCCGAGGGGGTCCCTGTCGCACCGCCGATCATGCCCGGCTGGGACGGCTTCCCCGTCCGCGAGGCGCTGAGCCAGGAACTCGGCTGCCCTGTCCTCGTCGACAACGACGTGAACCTGATGGCCCTGGGCGAGCAGCAGGCCGGTGTCGCCCGATCCGTACGTGACTTCCTGTGGGTCAAGATCGGGACCGGCATCGGCTGCGGCATCGTGGTTCGTGGCGAGGTCCACCGGGGTGTTTCCGGCAGCGCCGGCGACATCGGGCACATTCAGGTGGACCCGGAAGGGCCGCCGTGTGCCTGCGGCAACATCGGCTGTCTGGAGGCGTACTTCAGCGGCAACGCCCTGGCGCGCGACGCGACCGCGCTCGCCGAGTCGGGCCGCTCGGTGGAGTTGGCCGGTCGGCTCGAGGCGGCAGGACGACTGACCCCCGAGGACGTGTCGGCAGCCGCCGGCGCCGGTGACGCCGCGGCCCTCGAGCTGATCCGCATGGGCGGAGGCCGTATCGGCCAGGTCATCGCAGGGTTGGTCAGCTTCTTCAACCCCGGTCTCGTGGTCATCGGGGGAGGGCTCACCGGGCTGGGGCACACCCTCCTGGCCAGCATCCGCACCGAGGTCTACCGGCAGTCCCTGCCGTTGGCGACCGGCAACCTGCCGATCGTTCTCGGCGAGCTCGGCCAGGTCTCCGGCGTCGTCGGCGCAACCCGGCTGATCAGCGACCACATCTTCTCACCGGCCTGACGCGCCCCCGCGCGGCCGGAATCCGTTCCCCGCGAACGGACGCGTTCCCGCGTCCGTTGCCCGCGCCCACAAGCATTCCTCAGGAGCGCCCATGGACAGTCAGCACGGCTCGCCCACGATCGGGGTGGGTATGATCGGATACGCCTTCATGGGCCGCGCGCATTCGCATGCCTGGCGTAGCGTCGCCTGCGCCTTCGATCTGCCCCTGCGCCCGGTCATGGCTGCCCTCGCCGGACGTGAGCAAGCGGCCTTGGAACAGGCTGCCCGACGTCAGACCTGGGCCGCGACCGAGACCGACTGGCGGGCCCTGATCGCCCGCGCCGACGTGCAGCTGGTGGACATCTGCACTCCGGGTTCCAGTCACGCCGAGATCGCGATCGCGGCGCTGGAGGCCGGTAAGCACGTGTTGTGCGAGAAACCGCTCGCCAACACGGTCGAGGAGGCGGAGGCGATGGCCGCCGCCGCGGCCGCCGCCTCGCGTCGCGGTGTGCGCTCCATGGTGGGGTTCAGCTATCGACGCACACCGGCGCTCGCCCTCGCCCGTCGACTGATCGCCGGGGGCCGCCTCGGCGCCCTGCGGCACGTACGGGCACAGTATCTCCAGGACTGGATCGTGGATCCGGAGTTCCCGCTGGTATGGCGGCTGCAGCGCGAGCACGCCGGTTCCGGCGCGCTGGGCGACATCGGCGCCCACATCGTCGACCTCGCCCAGTACCTCGTGGGGGAGCCGCTGTCGGGAGTCTCCGCCCTGACCGAGACGTTCATCCGCGAACGGCCGCTTTCTACGGCATCGTCAGGGCTCGCGGCCGTCGTCGACGGGGTCACGCCGCGCGGAACCGTGACGGTGGACGACGCCGCGCTGTTCACCGGCCGGTTTCCCGGAGGCGCCGTCGCGTCTTTCGAGGCCACGCGGGTCGCCGCCGGCCGGAAGAACGCCCTGCGCATCGAGATCAATGGCGACCGCGGCAGCATCGCCTTCGATCTGGAGCGCCTCAACGAACTGGACTTCCACGACCACACCGAGCCGGCTGCGACGGCAGGCTTCCGGCGGATCCTGGTCACCGAACCCGACCATCCCTATCTCGAGGGGTGGTGGCCGCCGGGGCACGGACTCGGCTACGACCACACCTTCGTGCACCAGGTGCGCGACCTGATGCACGCCATCATCGAGGGCCGGGACCCCGAGCCCTCCTTCGCTGACGGACTGCAAGTGCAGCGGGTGTTGGCAGCGGTGGAGCACAGCGCCGCGAACGGCAGCGTCTGGACGCCCGTCACGCACACGGGAGTTCCGCAGGGGAGCCCACCGCTGCCGTCCGGCACCGGCGACCCCGTCGCGGTCGCTCCCTGATCGACCGATGTCCCCGCTCCGTCGATGGAAAGGAGGATTTCAGGAAAACTCCTGACGGGAATCGCTCAATGGAACGAATTTCATCACACTGGTCGATGAGACCGGATGCGACGCACCGGGGTCAATTGCCGTACGGCAGGTGCCGGTAAGGCAGGTGTCGACAAAAGCCGGGGCATATTCGACGGTGCGCTCCGGGAATACCTGCCTGCCTCGACGCGAGAGTCGCACACCAATCGCGCGATCTCCTCATGCCCCGAGTTATCAAGGGCAACGGGCAGGCGGGGAGGGGTGCCCCGCTTCCCGCCATACCCGCGAACAGGTACGAAGGCGCCGGCTTCCAACTGTGGGTCGATTCCGATTACGCAAAAGTGTTACACCAGTTGCCGCATCTGGCCACGAAGGCCTCGAACGGTTCGCGGACCCTTTTCAAACCACGCTGTGAGAACTACCTTCCTCTCAGCTCGCCACGCGGCAGGGGCGGCCTGTTCCGGAAAACCGGGACGCACGCCCTAAGCCAAAGGGAAACCCCCCGACCTGGACCACCGAAGTCCACCCAGAAGGAAACCGTCAAGGATCCACGACGGGCCCCAGAGCGCTGCCGTCCACGACATGTCGGGCCCCTCACGAGCCTTCTCGTCGAGGCCCTTCGCGAGGCCCAACCCATCAATGACCGCGACAAGTTGACGAACCGCCACAAGCCCTGTGAGGGCCGGCGGACACCGCATCAGAGGGAGACTCATGAGTGCCCCGCTGCTCGAGATGCAAGGCGTCGTCAAGGAGTTCCCCGGCGTCCGGGCCCTCGACGGTGTCGACCTCGACGTGGTCGCCGGAGAAGTGCACTGTCTGCTGGGCCAGAACGGCGCCGGCAAATCGACACTCATCAAGGTCCTCGCCGGCGCCCACCAGCCCGACGAAGGACACATCGCCTGGGAGGGCGAACCGGTGACCCTCCCGACCCCGACGGCCGCCATGCGCCACGGGATCGCCACCATCTACCAGGAACTCGACCTGGCTGACGGCCTGTCGGTGGCGGAGAACATCTACCTGGGACACGAGCAGTCCCGGCTGGGGTTCGCCCGGCGCTCGCGGATGCACGACGCCGCCCGGCAACTCCTGCGCAGGCTGGGGCACCCGGAGATCCCCGTCACGCGTGAGGTGGGTGAACTGTCGGCGGCCGGCAAGCAGCTCGTGTCCATGGCACGCGCCCTCTCGCACGACGCACGGCTCCTCATCATGGACGAGCCCTCCGCCGTCCTCGCCCATGACGAGGTGGACAACCTCTTCCGCATCATCGGCGACCTCACCGCCGCCGGCGTGGGGGTCGTCTACATCTCCCATCGAATGGAGGAGATCCGCCGGATCGGGGACCGCGTCACCGTCCTCAAGGACGGCCGCACGGTCGCCCGGGGGCTGCCCGCGCGCACCACCCCCACCTCCGAGTTGGTCTCGCTGATGACCGGACGCACCGTCGAGTACGTCTTCCCGCCGAGGCCCGAAAGCCCCGGCCCGGAGGAGCGGCCGGTGCTACTGGAGGTCGAACAGATCAGCCGCCCGGGAGAGTTCCACGACATCTCCTTCACCGTGCGGGCCGGCGAGATCGTCGGGCTGGCGGGCCTGGTCGGCTCCGGCCGCTCGGAGATCCTCGAAACGGTCTATGGAGCCCGGCGTCCAGCCTCCGGGCGCATCAGCATGGCAGGGTCCGTCCTACGGCCCGGCAGCGTCACCGCCGCCGTCCGGGCGGGCCTCGGGCTCGCCCCGGAGGAACGCAAGAGCCAAGCGCTGTTCATGCAGTCCTCCATCGCCCACAACGTGTCCATGTCCTCGCTGCGACGGTTCGCCCGCGCCGGGTTCCTCGACGCCCGCACCGAGCTGGCCGCCACGACGGAAGCGGTCCGCAGGCTCGACCTGCGACCCCCCGACGCGACCCGACCGGTGCGCACGCTCTCCGGCGGAAACCAGCAGAAGGCCGTCGTCGCCCGTTGGTTGCTCACCGACTGCCGGCTGCTGCTGCTGGACGAGCCCACCCGCGGCGTGGACGTCGGAGCGCGGGCGGAGCTTTACATGCTCATCCGGCGGCTCGCGGATTCGGGAGTCGGTGTGCTCCTCGTCTCCAGCGAGGTGCCTGAAGTCCTCGGCCTCGCCGACCGTGTCCTCGTCATGCGCGAAGGGCGGGTGGTCCGTGAGGCCGGCGTCCTGGACCTCGACGAATCGAAAGTGCTCGACCTCGTCATGGAAGGGAGCTCCGCGTGAGCCAGCAGACCAGTCCCCCCGGCGGGAGCGGTCCGCTGCCCGTCACCGGCCAGGGATCACCGGCTGGATCCGTCCGGCAGACCGGCACATCCCCGGGGAAGGGTGGCAGATCCTTCTTCCTCGGGCACATGGGCAGGGTGCGCAACCTCGGCCTGTTCGTCGTCCTCCTCCTGCTCTGCATCATCGGTGCGCTGACCTCCGGCAACTTCGCGACCAGTCAGAACGCCCTGGTCATCCTCAGCAGTGCGGCCGTCATCGGGGTCATCACGATCGGTCAGACCTTCATCATCATCGGCGGTGGCATCGACCTGTCCGTCGGCGCGATCGTGGCGCTCGCATCCGTGTGGTGCACCACCGTGGCCACCCAGTCCTACGGGTTCGGCGGCATGGTCTTCTGCGCGCTCGCCGTGGGCGCGGTCGTCGGCCTCGTCAACGGCCTGATCATCGCCTACGGCAACATCGTGGCGTTCATCACCACGATCGCCATGATGGCGAGCGCCCGCGGACTGGCCGAGCGGATCTCCGACCGGCAGTCCCAGGTGGTGACGGTCGAGTCGTTGAACTCCATCGCCGCCACCCGGTTCCTCGGCATTCCGCTGTTGGTCTACATCCTGGCGGTGGCCGTGCTCGCCGGCTGGGTCCTGCTCAACCGCACCACCTTTGGCCGCCGGACGTTCGCCATCGGCGGCAACCAGGAGGCCGCGCGCCTCGCCGGTCTCGATGTGCGCCGACACACCGTGGTGCTGTACGTCCTGTCAGGCCTGTGCTGCGGCGTCGCCGCGATCATGCTGACCGCGCGGACCACCTCCGGGGCCAGCAACCTCGGCAACCTGTACGAACTGGACTCGATCGCCGCGGTGATCATCGGCGGAACCCTGCTGACCGGCGGCCGCGGCTCGCTCGTGGGCTCGATCCTGGGCGTCCTCGTCTTCACCACGATCACCAACATCTTCGTGCTGAACAACCTCACGACCGACATCCAGCAGATCGCCAAGGGTCTGATCATCGTCGCGGCCGTGCTGATCCAGCGACGCGGCCGGAGAACGGCCACCCCGTAGCAGCGGCGCGGACGGCGGCCTCAACCCCGCTGTCGCCGTCCGCGCCGCCCCCAGCCCCAGCCGCGCGGCACGTCCGCATCGACCACGGCAGGCAGGACCCCATGCAGGACCCCCGTGACTGGAAGGACTAGCGAGATGGACAAGCGCGGACTGGGCGGACTGGACCGCAGAAGGCTCCTCCTCGGTGGGGCGGTACTCGGCGGCGGAGCCCTGATCGCCGGCTGCACCAGCAACCAGAGCGACGCCTCCACGGACGACGTCAATGCGGCGGCCAAGGCCGGCACCGACAACGACAAGCCGGGCAAGCACGTGACGATCGGGTTCTCGGCCCCCGCCGCCGACCACGGCTGGATGGCGGCCATCACCAAGAACGCCATGGCGCAGGCGAAGCAGTACTCGGACGTGCACGTCGAGGCCGTCGAGGGCACCAACGACGTCAACGCGCAGATCAGCCAGGTCCAGACGCTGATCGGCAAGAAGGTCGACGTGCTCGTGATCCTGCCCTTCGACGGCAAGGCGCTGACCGCCGTGGCCCAACAGGCGATGGACGCGGGCATCCCCGTGATCAACCTCGACCGTGTCTTCGACTCACCCCTGGCCTATCGGACATGGGTCGGCGGCGACAACTTCGGCATGGGTCTCAACGCCGGCCTCTACATCGGCAAGACCCTCAAGGCCAAGGGTGCCTCCTCGCCCGTGATCGGCGAGATCGCCGGGATGGACAACCTCGAACTCACCAAGCAGCGCAGCGCCGGGTTCAAGCGGGGCCTGGCCAAGTACGGCTTCCACGTCGGAATCCGGCAGGCCGCCGACTTCACCGCGGACTCGGGTCAGCAGGTGATGAGCAACGTACTGCAGGCACGCTCGCACCTCGACGCGGTGTGGAACCACGACGACGACCAGGGCATCGGCGTGGAGGCAGCCATCAAGCAGGCGGGCCGAAGCGAGTTCTTCATGGTCGGCGGCGCCGGCTCCAAGCACGCCATGCAGGAGATCAAGGCCGACAGCTCCGTGCTGAAGGCCACGGTCGTCTACCCGTCGAACATGTCCGCCTCGGCCGTCAAGCTCGCCCGGCTCATCGCCCAGCGCAAGGGCCTGAGCGACCTCGTCGGGCAGGACCTGCCGTCCTCGCTGACCCTGTTCTCCGCCACCGTGACCAAGGAGAACGTCGACCTGTACCTTCCCGGCGCCTTCAGCTGACCGGGCACCCACCGCCCCCCCGAAACCAGGTCACGAAAGGTTGACAATGTCCCGTAGAGGTATCGTCGCGCTGCTCTCGGCAGCCGCCCTGGCCCTGCCGCTCGCCGCCACGAGCGCCACCACCGCACACGCCGCAGAACCGGCGTTCAGGGTGCTGGTGTTCTCCAAGACCACCGGCTACCGGCACGCCTCCATTCCCGACGGGATCGCGGCGATCGAAAAGCTCGGCCAGGACAACGGCTTCGCGGTCGACGCGACCGAGGACGCCACCCAGTTCAACGACGCCAACCTGGCCAAGTACCAGTCGGTCGTCTTCCTCTCCACCACGGGCGACCCGTTGGACCAGCAGTCCGAGAAGGACGCCTTCCAGCGCTACATCGAGCACGGCGGCGGCTTCGTCGGCATCCACGCCGCCGCCGACTCCGGATACACCTGGGCCTGGTACGGCGGCCTGGTCGGCGCGTACTTCAGGGACCACCCGGCGATCCAGCAGGCGACGGTGGACGTCGCGGGCCAGGGCACCGCGGCCACCAGGAACCTGCCGAACCGCTGGACCCGCACCGACGAGTGGTACAACTACCGCTCGAACCCCCGCTCCGACGTGCGCGTCCTGGCCACCTTGGACGAGAGCACGTACAACCCGGTCGGCTACTCCGGCGGCTCGATGGGCGCGGACCACCCCATCTCCTGGTGCCACCCCTACGACGGCGGCCGCTCCTTCTACACCGGCATGGGCCACACCTCGGAGAGCTACACCGAGCCGCGGTACCTGTCGCACATCCTCGGCGGCATCAAGATGACGGCCGGTGCGGCGAAGTTCAACTGCGACCCGGAAAGCACCGACTGAGGCGCTGACGGACTCCGGCGCGCCTGCCGTCCGAGCGGGCGCGCCGGGCACACGCGGTTCCCGCCCGCCCGACCGTCGGCACAGCACAGCGAAAGGACCCACCTTGCCGTCGTCAACGACCGCGTGCCGCCTCATGGCACCGGTGAACCCGGACGCAGCCGCCCACGGTTCCTTCCGCCGCGGGATGCTCGCCGGCGCCGGCGCCGTCCTCGGGCTCGTCCTCCTGGCAGGCCTGGTGGCAGTCCTGGTGACGGCGGGGCGTACGGCCTCCACCGACCCGACCCGGCAGCTCGCCGACCATATCCGCGCACAGGACGCCGCCCGCAACACCCAGCAGGTCAAGGCGCTCACCGCACAGGCGCGACGTCTCGCCACCCGGCTGGCTCCGGTGCTCCGGCAGATGGAGGCGGCCATGCCGCACGAAGGCCGCGCTCCCCAGCCAGCGGGGGCCGCGAAGGCCGGCCGGTGGAAGGCGGTGACCTCCACAGCCGTCGCGGCCCTCGCCCACCCCCCGTCCGGCGACACCGACTACAACGTCGCCCGTTCCGACTTCGCCGCAGCCGTACGCGCGCTCGACAGCGCCGTGGACTCCTACCGGCTGGCCCTCGGGGCGCCTGACTCCCTGGCGAAGCGGCTCACCGCCGCGGCGGCCTCGCAGCGGGACCAGGGCATCGACGTCTGGTCGATCGGGGCCACCGAACTCGACGCGATCGACATCGACGCCGGGTTGGGTCACCAGCACGTTTTCCTGCAGGTGACCCCCGACGGCCAGGCCCTGGCCCCGGACGACCAGCCGGAGGGGAGCGGAGGCAGGTGACGGGGCACGGCGACATCGACAGCGAGGAACGAGGCGACCGGGCGCGACCGCGCCCGGCCGACGGAGGTGACGACATGTCAGATCAACACAGCCGCACAGGCATATGGCTGGCGGGGGCGCGCGGATCGGTGGCCACCACCGTCATCGCCGGCACGGCCGCTCTACGGGCGGGGCTGGCCGAGCCGACCGGGTGCGTCACCGAGCAGCCGGGGTTCCCCGACGCCGGCCTGCCCGCCGTGTCCGACCTGGTCTTCGGGGGGCACGACGTGGCCTGCACGCCGCTGCCGAAGCGGGCCGAACAGTTGGTCGCGGCCGGCGTGCTGCCCCACGGGCTGCCCGCACTCGTCCACGACGACCTGGCCGCCGCCGACGCCGAGATACGCCCGGCCCCTCTCCCGGACGCGGCCATGAGCCAGCTGGACGCCGTCGAGGCGATACGGGCCGACATCGACGCCTTCCGCGAGCGGCACGGCCTCGCACGGGTGGTCGTCGTCAACGTGTCCTCGACCGAACCGGTCCTCCCGGCGCACCCGGCGCACACCTCGGCGGGGGCCCTGCGTGCCGCGCTCGCCGCCGGCGAGAACGTGCTGCCGCCCAGCTCCCAGTACGCCCTGGCCGCGATCACGGCCGGGTGCGCCCACGTCGACTTCACGCCGTCCACCGGCATGCGGATCCCGGCACTTCGGGAACTGGTCGAGGAGGCCGGCCTGCCGTACGCCGGAAGCGACGGCAAGACCGGGGAGACCCTGCTCAAAGCGACCCTCGGGCCGATGTTCGCCGCCCGGGGCCTGCGGGTACGGACGTGGTCCGGCACCAACCTGCTCGGCGGCGGCGACGGCGAGACGCTCGCCGATCCGGCCGCGATGGCCAGCAAGGCGGCCTCCAAGCAGCGGGTGCTCACGGAAACCCTGGGACACCCGGTCGAGGGCGAGGTCCACATCGACAACGTGCCCTCCCTCGGCGACTGGAAGACCGCCTGGGACCACGTGACGTTCGAGGGGTTCCTGGGCGTGCGGATGAATCTGCAGTTCACCTGGGCCGGTTGCGACTCGGCACTGGCCGCACCCCTGGTACTCGATCTCGCCCGGCTGGCGGGCCGGGCCCATGAGCGGGGGATCTCCGGTCCCCTCGGTGAGCTGGCCTTCTTCTTCAAGGACCCCGTCGGCACCGATGAGCACGCCGTGATGGCCCAGTACGAGATACTGCGGACCTTCGCCGCCGGGCTCGGGGAGCGGCGGTGATCCGCCCGTCCGCGCTCCGGCCCGGCCCCGGCCGGCGAGCAGGCGGAGACGCGGGGTCGCGCTCCGGCCCGGCCGGGGCACCACGTCCCGGATCCGTGGCCTCCGCGTCCGCTCCGGCGGCAACGCCATCGCCGGGCCGGCGCCTGCGAGCCCTGGCCGAACTGGTGCGCGCCCCGGCCGCGTTCACCGTGCCGGGGGACGTCCTGGCCGGAGCGGCGGCTGCGGGCCGTCGTCCCGACATGGCCGTGGCCGGTCTGGCCGCCTCCTCGGTCTGCCTGTACTGGGCCGGAATGGCGCTCAACGACTGGGCCGACCGCGATCTTGACGCAGTGGAACGCCCCGAGCGGCCGATCCCCTCCGGCCGGGTGGCCGCACCCGTCGCCCTGGGCACCGCCGCAGCCCTGACCGCGGTCGCCCTCGGCTTGGCCACGGTCGCTGAAGGCCGTCGCGCGCTGACGGTCGCCGTGCCCCTCGCGGCGACCGTCTGGGGGTACGACCTGTGGGCCAAATCCCGTCCGGTGGGCCCTGCGGTGATGGCGGCCGCCAGAGGACTCGACGTCCTGCTCGGTGCCCGCGTGGGCCGGCTGCGGCCCGCCCTCCCGGCGGCCGCGACCGTCGCCGGGCACACCCTCGCCGTCACCGCGCTCAGCCGCGCCGAGGTCACGGGCGCGGAACCATGGCTGCCCCGGGTGACGCTCGCCGTCACCGGCGCCGTCGCAGCCGCAACGGCGCTCCGCGGCCGCCCGGCCCGGCAGGGCACGGGCCGTCGGCACGACCTGGCCCTTGCGGGCGGCCTCGCCGTCTACGCCGCAACGACCGGCCGCGCTCAGGCGCACGCCGTCGCCGATCCTTCGCCGGAAAAGGTCCGCAGGGCCGTCGGCGCGGGGATCCTCGGCCTGATCCCGCTTCAGGCCGCGCTCACCGCAGGCACGGGCGCGGTGCGCTCCGCACTTCCGCTCGCCGCGGCCTTTCCGCTGGCCCGAGCCCTCTCAAGGCGGGTGTCCCCGACGTGACCGAATCCCGCCTCGGCGACCACACGTCCGCCGAGCCCGTCCTGCGCTACGGGTTCGGCACGAACGGCTTCTCCAACCACCGACTGGAGGACGCGCTCACCGTCATCGCCGAACTCGGCTACGACGGAGTGGCTCTCACCCTCGACCACCACCACCTCGATCCCTTCGCGCCCGGCCTTGCCGCGCGGACGACGGCCCTCGCCCGGCGGCTGGACGGTCTCGGGCTCAGCGTGGTGATCGAGACCGGAGCGCGCTACCTGCTCGACCCCTGGCACAAGCACGAGCCCACCCTGATCGCCACCGAAGGACGCGAACGCAGGGTGGACTTCCTGCGCCGGGCGGTGGCCGTCGGCGCCGACCTCGGCGCGCAGGCCGTCTCCTTCTGGGCCGGCGTCCGGCCCGCGGAGCTCGACCCGGCGACGGCCTGGGACCGGCTGGTCGCCGGATGCGCCGAGGTCGTCGAGGCCGCGGAGGAGGCGGGCGTCCTCCTGGGCTTTGAACCCGAACCGGGGATGCTTGTGCAGAGCGTCGACGAGTACACCAGGCTGGCCGCGGAGCTCGGCGACCCGGCCCCGTTCGGCCTGACCCTTGACATCGGCCACTGCCGCTGCCTGGAGCCGTACCCGGTGCCCGAGTGCGTGCGCCGGGCGGGGAGCCGGCTGGTGAACGTGCAGATCGACGACATGCGCCGGGGCACGCACGAGCACCTGGAGTTCGGCGGCGGCGAGATCGACTTCCCGCCCGTGCTCAGCGCCCTCGACGAGGTCGGCTACCGCGGGCTGGTCGCCGTCGAGCTGCCCCGGCACAGCCACGACGCCCCGGGAGTGGCCCGCCGTTCCCTGGACTTCCTGCGGTCGTGCGACCCCGCGGTCCGTCGCGAGGAGGAGATGGCATGACACCTGACGACCTCAGAACCGCCTTGACCGACCGGATGACCGAGAAGGGCTGGAGGTGGCTCGCCGGTGCGTGCGCCTCGGCGGCCGCCGACCCCGCAGTCGTACGCGGTCTGTTCCCGCTGGCCGGACGCCGATGCGGACGTGTTCGGCTGGACCCCGGCGACCCGTACGGCTGGACGGTGGACGACGCGGCCCGCTGCCTCCTGCTGGCGGCGATGCCGTTGACCGGCAGCCCGTTGCTGGAGGAGATCGGGGCGCTCTACCGGACCGGTGACGCGGCCGAACGGCGCGCCGTGCTGCGCGCCCTGCCGCTGCTGCCCGTCGGCGACGGCGCGCTGCCTCTGGTGCGCGACGCCCTGCGCACCAACGACACACGGCTGATCGCTGCAGCCCTCGGCGACTACGCGACCGACCACCTGGACGCGGAAACCTACCGTCAGGGCGTACTCAAGTGCGTCTTCACCGGCATCCCGCTGACCGCGTTGCCGGGCCTGCCCGGCCGGGCGGACGTCCAACTGGCCCGCATGATGGCGGCGTTCGCCCACGAGCGGTCCGCCGCGGCACGCGAGGTGCCCGCCGACATCCGGCCGATCCTCGCGCGATACCCGGACGTACCGGTACCCGGCCACTGGGACCTCGCGGACATCCCCACCGCAACCACCCACCACACCGGCAACCGGGAGGCGTGATGCGTATCTTCGACCCGCACATCCACATGACCTCGCGCACCACCGACGACTACGAGGCGATGCACGCGGCCGGCGTACGCGCCCTGGTGGAGCCCGCGTTCTGGCTCGGTCAGCCGCGCACCTCCGTGGGCAGCTTCCTGGACTACTTCGACTCCCTCATCGGCTGGGAGCCGTTCCGCGCCGCCCAGTTCGGCATCCGCCACCACTGCACCATCGCCCTCAACCCCAAGGAGGCCAACGACCCGCGCTGTGCTGAGGTACTGCAGCACCTGCCGCGTTACCTGCCCAAGGACGGCGTGGTCGCCGTCGGCGAGATCGGCTACGACTCGATGACGCCCGAGGAGGACGAGGCGTTCGCCGCCCAACTGCAGCTCGCGGTCACCCACGACCTGCCGGCGCTGGTACACACGCCGCACCGCGACAAGGCCGCGGGCGTGGAGCGCACCCTCGCCGTGGTGAAGGAATCCGGGATCGCCCCGGAGCGGGTCGTCGTCGACCACCTCAACGAAGTGACGGTACGTCAGGTCGTCGACTCGGGGTGCTGGATGGGATTCTCCATCTATCCCGACACCAAGATGGACGAGCGTCGCATGGTCGCCGTGCTGCGCGAGTTCGGCACCGAGCGGATCCTCGTGAACTCGGCCGCGGACTGGGGGAGGAGCGACCCCCTGAAGACCCGGCTGACGGGCGACGCCATGCTCGCCGCGGGCTTTGCTCCGGACGACGTGGACACGCTCCTGTGGCGCAACCCCGTCGCCTTCTACGGCCAGAGCGGCAAGCTGGAGCTGGACGGCTCGGACGCGCCCGGTGCCGACGCCACCTACGAGGGCAACTCCGTGCTGCGCGGCGTCCGGGCGGAGGTGTAGCCGGTGCGTCTGCTCCACCCCGACGGCACCGTCGTCCACCTCGCGTACTGCACCAACGTGCACCCCGCCGAGGACCTCGACGGCGTACTCGCCCAACTGGCCCGGCACGCCGAGCCGGTACGCGAGCGGCTGGATGTGCCGGTGCTCGGCCTCGGTCTGTGGCTGGCCCGCGACGCCGCGGCGGCCCTCGCCGCGGACGACGGCGCGGTGGGCAGCCTCCGCCGGGAGCTGACCGCTCGTGGTCTGGAGGTCGTCACCCTCAACGGCTTCCCCTACCGCGGTTTCCACGACCCTGTCGTCAAGCACGCCGTCTACCGGCCGGACTGGACCACACCCGACCGGTTGCACTACACCCTCGACCTCGCCCGCGTGCTCGCGGCACTGCTGCCCGACGACGCCGCGCACGGCAGCGTCTCCACCGTGCCGCTGGGCTGGCGGACCCCGTGGACGGCTCAGCAGGCGGGTGAGGCCGCCCGTTCGCTCGACACGCTGGCCGGCGGCTTGGCCGCCCTCGCCGGTGACACGGGCCGGACGATCCAGGTCGGTCTGGAACCCGAGCCGGGCTGCGTCGTCGAGACCTCCGCCGAGGCCGCTCGGCACCTCGCCGACGTGGACACCGACCGCATCGGTATCTGCCTGGACGCCTGCCATCTGGCGGTCGGCTTCGAGGAGCCGACCGCCGCACTCGGCCGCCTGGACAGGGCCGGACTCCAGGTCGTCAAGACCCAGGCGTCCTGCGCCCTGCAGGCCGACGACCCGTCCGATCCGGCAACGCGAGCGGCTCTGGCCGCCTTCACCGAGCCGCGCTTCCTGCACCAGGTCCGGGAGCAAGGCACCCCGCTCCGGGCCGTGGACGACCTGGACGCCGCCCTGGCCGGCGGGCTGCCGGGCCGCGATCCCTGGCGCGTCCACTTCCACGTTCCTCTGCACGCCGCCCCGGAGCCCCCGTTGACCACGACGCGTCCCGAACTGGAGGCAATCCTCGCCGCCCTGCTCGGCGGGGACACCGCCCGCACCGCTCACGTGGAGGCCGAGACCTACACGTGGGGGGTCCTCCCTGAGGACCGCCGACCGCAGGGCCCCGGGGCCCTCGCCGACGGCATCGCCGCCGAACTCGCCTTCACCCGTGACCACCTGATCTCGCTCGGCCTCAAGGAGGTCACCCCGTGAGCCCTGCCCCCCTGCTCGTCCTCGACGTGGTGGGCCTCACCCCCCGGCTGCTCGCCCACATGCCCCGCCTGCGCGCCCTGGGGGAGGCGGGCTTCACCTCACGCCTCGACACCGCGTTCCCCGCCGTCACCTGCACCGTGCAGTCCACACTGCTCACCGGGCAGCCCGCCACCGGCCACGGCATCGTCGGCAACGGCTGGTACTTCCGCGAGCTCGGCGAGGTGCTGCTGTGGCGGCAGCACAACGCCCTCGTCGGCGGGGACAAGCTGTGGGACGCGGCCCGGCGCTCCCATCCCGGCTACCGCGTCGCCAACATCTGCTGGTGGTACGCAATGGGCGCCGACGTCGACCTCACCGTCACCCCGCGGCCCATCTACTACTCCGATGGCCGCAAGGAGCCCGACTGCTACACCCACCCACCGCAGCTGCACGACGAACTCACCGCCAAACTCGGCACTTTCCCCCTGTTCACCTACTGGGGGCCGACCGCCTCCATCACCTCCTCTCGATGGATCGTCGACGCCGCCCGGCACATCGTCGCCACCCACGCCCCCGACCTCACCCTCGTCTACGTCCCCCACCTCGACTACGACCTGCAGCGGTACGGGCCCGACGATCCTCGCGCCGCCGCGGCGGCGGCCGAGGTCGACCGGGTCCTCGCCCCACTGCTCGACGACGCCGCCGCGCGCTCGATCACCGTGGTCGCCCTCTCCGAGTACGGCATCACCAACGTCACCAAGGCGGTGGACGTCAACCGCGTTCTGCGCCGGGCCGGGTTGTTGCACGTCCACACCCAGGACGGCATGGAATACCTCGCCCCCTGGACGTCGGCCGCCTTCGCCGTGGCCGACCACCAGGTCGCCCATGTCTACGTCGCCGACCCAGCCGACACCGATCACGTCCGCGAGCTGCTGGCCGGCACCGACGGCGTGGCCGAGGTGCTCACCGAGGCCGGCAAGAAGGCGTACGGCATCGACCACCCGCGCGCCGGGGACCTGGTCGCCGTAGCCGAGCCCGACTCCTGGTTCACGTACTACTACTGGCTCGACGACGACCGCGCCCCGGACTTCGCCCGTCTGGTCGAGATCCACCGTAAGCCCGGCTACGACCCGGCCGAACTGTTCATGGACCCGAAGGACCCCAGGGTCAAACTGCGCGCCGCCGCCGCGCTCGCCCGAAAGAAGCTCGGCATGCGCTACCTCATGAACGTCGTCCCCCTCGACCCGTCCCCGGTACGCGGCAGCCACGGCCGCCTGCCCGACCACCCCGACGACGGTCCCGTACTGCTGTGCTCCCGCCCCGGCGAGGCGCGCGACCACTACGACGTGACCGAGGTCAAGGACCTGCTGCTGCGCCTGGCCGAGATCCCGCCCAGCGCCGCCCCGACCCCCTGACCGCCGAACCGAGTCACCACAGAGCCACGAACCACCGGAGGAACCGAGATGCCACGCCCGATCACCCTGTTCACCGGCCAGTGGGCCGACCTGCCGTTCGAGGACGTGTGCCGGCTGGCGGCGAAGTGGGGGTACGACGGGTTGGAGATCGCCTGCTGGGGCGACCACTTCGAGGTCGACAAGGCCCTGACCGACGACGACTACATCCCGCGCCGCCGCGCCCTGCTGGAGAAGTACAACCTGCGCTGCTGGACTCTGTCCTGCCACCTGACGGGCCAGGCCGTGTGCGACCACCCCATCGACGAGCGCCACAAGGGCATCCTCCCCGCCCGCATCTGGGGCGACGGCGAGCCGGAGGGCGTCCGGCAGCGCGCCGCGCAGGAGGTCAAGGACACCGCGCGCGCCGCTGCCGCATTCGGGGTGAAGACCGTCGTCGGCTTCACGGGCTCCTCGATCTGGCACACGGTGGCGATGTTCCCGCCGGTTCCGCCGGAGATGATCGAGCGCGGCTACGCGGACTTCGCCGAGCGATGGAACCCCATCCTCGACGTTTTCGACGAGGTCGGCGTGCGCTTCGCCCACGAGGTCCACCCCTCGGAGATCGCCTACGACTACTGGACCACGGTGCGCACCCTGGAGGCGATCGGCCACCGGGAGGCGTTCGGGCTCAACTTCGATCCGTCACACTTCGTCTGGCAGGACCTGGACCCGGTCGGCTTCCTCTGGGACTTCAAGCACCGCATCTATCACGTCGACTGCAAGGAGTCGGTCAAGCGGTTCAACGGGCGCAACGGCCGCCTCGGGTCCCATCTTCCGTGGGCGGACCCGCGCCGTGGTTGGGACTTCGTCTCCACCGGGCACGGGGACGTGCCCTGGGAGGCGTGCTTCCGGATGCTCAACTCGATCGGATACGACGGACCCATCTCGGTGGAGTGGGAGGACGCCGGCATGGACCGCCTGGTCGGCGCCCCGGACGCTCTGCAGTTCATTCGCAAGCTCGTGGCGATCGAGCCGTCGGCCCAGTCCTTCGACTCGGCTTTCTCTTCGGGCGACTGATGACTTCGCGACCAACGCCTCACCCCCGGCGGTGGCCGGCGCCCGCCCGGTAGGGCCACAGCCGACCACGGCGGGTCGTGCCCCTGTGGTTCCGCGATGGCCTCTCATCCGGCCGTGCCCGCACCGGGTGGGAAGGGCTGCATGGCCTGCGAAGGCGGCGGTGCACCTTGCGGTCCGCTCCTGGGATCAGGACGCTCGTTTGACGCTCTGCGCTGTCCCGCCCGCGGAGACGCGCGAAAGCTGCGACGTGCCGCCCGGCGGGTGCGAGGGTGTAGGTGACGATGGTCAACCCGGGGTCGGCGGGGACTTCGAGGGCGTTGTAGTCGAGGTCGATGTCGCCGACGTCGGGGTGGTGGAGAAGCGCTGCTGGCAGCTGCGGTAGTACTCGACGTCGTGGGTGGTCCGGCGCTGGGCGAACTCTGCGCTGTGGGTCGCGAGTTCTTCGATGAGGTCGGCGAGGTCGGTGTCGGCGGGGGTGCGGGCAGCTTCGGCGCGCCGTCCGCCTACCGCGTCGTGGGCGATGCCCTCCTAGTCGCGGTAGAAGCCTCGGGCGCGGGGGTCGCGGAAGACGAAGCGGGCCAGGTTGGGCGGCTGCTCGTCGCTGTCGAGGGCCTCTGCGTACAGGGCGCGGGCGAGAGCGTTGGTGGTGGGGATGTCCAGGTGGGCGTTGCGGACGAAGGCGGCGGCCCCGTCATGGTGTCGAGGATCTGCTGGAGGCTGGGCCGTACGTGGCTGGTGCCGTCGTCGCGGTGGGGGTTGTCGGCGGCGCTGACCAGCGCGGCCAGGTGGGCGCGTTCGACATCGTCCAGGCGCAAAGCGCCGGCGAGGGCGTCGAGGATGTCCTCGGAGACACCGCCGACGTTGCCGCGTACGATGCGGGTGTCGCACTCTACGCTGATGGCGGCGAGCTGGGAAACTTCTGAGCGTCGCTGCCCGGAGACCTGCCGCCGCCCCGAAGTCGGGCAGGCCGGCCTCCTTGATCGACACCGCCACCATCGCCTGACCCGCAGGAGTGCTCCGCGAGAGGGCTGCGGGCCCTCTCGCCGCGGCATCACCTGGTGTCCGCGCGGCGCGGTGGTTCGCCCACCCGACACCGGACAACCCAGCGCCGGAGCCCGGCCCGTACCGCCGGTACACCCCTCCACAGGAACTCCCTGACGGCCGCGGAACGCGGTTGGGTGGAATGCGGACGAGCCCTGCGACGCCCGGACGCCGCCGGTGAACGTTTTCTCCCTGTTGGATTGGAGCCGTGTGAGCTCCCCGGTGATCCCAAGTACCCCGCGCGAGCGGACGGTCGGCCTGCCCCTGGCCGCCGTTCTCGCGTTGCTGACCGTCTTCCCGTTCCACGTCTGGCTTGCGCTTGCGGAAGCTGAACCACTTGCGGATTACCTGCACCCCGCCGTACGGGCTGTTCTGCCGATGTTGAGGAGTCCCGCGCGGGCTGCCGGGCACGATGCGGTGCGCCCTCGATCACGGTCAACAGCGAGACACGGCCTGGGGCGGTGGGAGTTTCGTCATATGCCGGCATGGGGGACCGGTAACCACGGGCGCCTTGAGCCGGTGCAGCATCCCGTCACGGTGGGCGAAACCGAGAAGCCGGCAAGGCATCCAAAGGCATCCAGGTGACCAAGTCGTACAGCGCGATGCCGCCTATCCCGCCCGGATCTGTGCGCGGACTGCCAGAGCAGGGCCGCCACGGAGCAAGCGCAGGCCGAAGCCGACGAACGCGAGCGCCAGGAGGCGGAAACCCAGCAGGCCGCGCGGACGGTCGGTGGCCGGCCACTTCCGCTCTCGCGCCTGACCCGTGCAAGTCTTCCGCCCAGCGCGGGCAACCCTCGCTGGCCCTGGGCAAGCCGGAACCAGCATGCTGAAGACCGAGGGCGAACCGGGCAACTCCCCAGCTCGAACACGTTCGTTACGATCGGGTTATGACTGCGAGAAGAGAGCCGATCAGCCGCCGGGAGCGTCCGGCGAAGCCCGCGCTGTCCAGGCGCTGGATCGTGGACACCGCCGTGCGGATCATGCGAGCCGAGGGGCTGGGGAAGGTCACGATGCGCCGCCTGGCGCAGGAACTGGACACCGGTCCGGCGTCGCTGTACGTCTACGTCGCCAACACCGCCGAGCTGCACGCGGCCGTCCTGGATTCCCTGCTCGGCGAGGTCGACCTGACCGGACGGGACGGCGGTGCGGACTGGCGCGAACAGCTCCGCGCCGTCATGGCGTCGTACACCCAGGTGCTGTTCGAGCACCCGCAGCTCGCGCGGGCCGCGCTCGTCGCCCGCCCGAGCGGCGAGAACTACCTGCGCCTGGTGGAGCGCATCCTCGATCTTCTCTCGCAGAGCGGGGCCGGCCGCGAGCAGGTCGCCTGGGGGGTGGACAAACTGCTCCAGGATGCGACAGCCACCGCCGCCGAGCACTCGACGCGGGAGCACGACCCCGCCTCCGAGGAGGACTGGAACGCCACGGTGCGTGCACTGCACGCCGTGGACGCCGCCAGGCATCCGGCGATCACCGCACACATGCCCGCCCTGATCGGCGGCTCGGTGCCGGACAGGATCCGCTGGAGCTTCGACGTCCTCGTCAACGGCATCACCCACACACCCGTCCCGGGCGCAGGGGACTGAGCCCGGGGCCGGGCGGCCCGCCCTGACGGCGGATGCGGCCGGGGACGCGAGTCTTCCTCGCCCTCACCCTCGGACGAACTTGTTCGCAACGAACGTGTTCGTTACGGTGGAGGGGTGGCCCAGGCATCCTGTGCCGCCCCGTCGCGCACGCCGCCCCTGCGAGGAGCCGTTGCGGCGTCGGCGGCGATGACTCGGCGCACCGAGGCGTTCCCCTTACTGCTTTCGGAGGCCCCCATGAGCACCACTCATTTCCCGATCGCGATCATCGGCGCGGGTCTCGGCGGCCTGACCGCCGCCCGCGTCCTGCACGTCAACGGCATCGAGTCGGCGATCTTCGAGCTGGAGGCGTCGACGGCGGCCCGCACCCAGGGCGGGATGCTCGACATCCACGAGAACAGCGGGCAGAAGGCCCTGCACGCCGCCGGCCTCCACGACGACTTCATCAAGATCGTCCACGAGGGCGGTCAGGCCATGCGCCTGCTCGGCCCCGACGGCACGGTGCACGTGGCCGAGGAGGACGACGCCACCGGCGGCCGGCCGGAGGTGGACCGCGGCGACCTGCGGGATCTGCTGCTGGGCTCCCTGCCCGACGGCACGATCCACTGGGGCCGGAAGGTCACCGGGGCCCGGGCGCTGGGCGACGGGCGCCACGAGGTGACGTTCGCCGACGGCTCGGCCGTCACCACCGATCTCCTGATCGGCGCGGACGGCGCCTGGTCGCGGATCAGGCCACTGGTCTCGAGCGCCTGGCCCGCCTACACCGGCATCTCCTTCGTCGAGACCGACCTGTTCGACGCCGACACCCGCCACCCGCGCAGCGCCGCGGTCGTCGGCGGCGGGTTCTTCATCGCCCTGGGGCACCGGCGCGGTGTCCTCGCGCACCGGGAGAGCGACGGCAGTCTCCACGTCTACACCGCGCTCAAGGCCGACGAAGGCTGGCTGGACACGGTCGACTTCACCGACCAGGCCGCCGCCAAGGCCGCGGTCCTCGCCCACTTCGAGGGCTGGGACGAGGGCCTGCGCGCCCTGGTCGCCGACGCGGACACGATCACCCCCCGCCGTATCCACGCCCTGCCCGTCGGCCACCGCTGGGACCGCGTCCCGGGCGTGACACTGCTCGGTGACGCCGCCCACCTGATGTCCCCCTTCGCCGGGGAGGGCGCCAACCTCGCCATGCTCGACGGCGCCGAACTCGCCCTGGCCATCGCCGCCCACCCCGGCGACACCGAGGCCGCCCTGGCCGCGTACGAGGAGGCCCTCTTCCCGCGCGGCGAGGAGTCCGCCGCCGAGTCCGCCGCCAACCTGGACACGATGTTCGGCGAGCGGGGGCTGGAGCAGATGGTCGCCTTCTTCACCTCGGGCCCGGCAGCCCAGTGAGGCCCGCTCTCACGGCCACCGCGCCCCCAGCCACCGAGCACCCCGCATCCAGGAGCAGTCCATGACGGAACCCCTGCAGCGCACCCTTCCCGTACGGCCGGGCCTCGACCTCGAAGTGCGGGAGGCCGGCACCAGCGGCAACCCGGTCCTCGTCCTGCACGGCGGCGCCGGCCCGTCCAGCATCGCGTCCCTGACCGATCACCTCGCACCGGATCACCGGGTGGTCGCGCCCACCCACCCTGGCTGGGAGGGCACCGTACGGCCCGACGATCTGGACTGCGTGCCCGCCCTCGCCGCCGTTTACCTGGACCTGCTCGGCCAGCTCTCACTGAACGACGTGACGGTGATCGGCACGTCCTTCGGAGGCTGGGTCGCCACCCAGACCGTCCTGGACGACCGCGAGGGCCGGATCTCCCAGCTCGTCCTCATGGACGCCATCGGCCCCGTCATACCCGGCCGGCACATCACCGTGCCCGCCGGGCCACCCGCTCTGGCTGCCGGAGGACCGGCGCCGCGGGGCGGACCGTCCGCGCGGTCGATGGCCGCCATGCGCGCCTACACAGGCCCGGTCATGGGAGACGTCGGCATGCTGCCCCGCCTTTCCACTGTGACCTGCCCGGTGCTGGTGATCTGGGGCGCCGACGACACCGTCGTCACCCCCGACTTCGGCCGCGCCTACGCCGCGGCGTTCCCCCACGCGCGGTTCGAACTCGTCCCCGGCGCAGGACACCTGCCCATCCGCGAGAAGCCCGAGGCGGTCTTCACCGCTCTGGACTCCTTCCTCACCCCCCGGGCCTCGGCCACCGGCCACTGAACTCTGCCCTCTGGTTCCCCGGCTGCGGGGTGCCACCGGCACCGCCCCTCGGCAAGCGGGCGCCCGCGGGACTCATCACGCGCGGTGGCAGACCGAGCACCCGCGGGCGGGGAACCGGCCATCCCTTTCATCCGCCGGAGGCATGATGACGAAAGATCGCGATTATTCTCGGCAGCACCCGCACCGGACGTGCCGGCGAACGCGTCGCACAACAAATCCTGGAGCAGGCCCGAGAGCGCGGCGACGCCGACTACGACCCGGTCGACCTCGCCGAGGTCGACCTGCCGCAGATCGACGAACCGTTCCCGCCCGCCATGGGCCGCTACACCCACCCCCACACCCGGCAGCGGGCCACGACTGTCGCCGCCTACGACGGCTACGTGCTCGTCACTCCCGAGTACGACCACCCCTTCCCCGGCGTCCTGAAGAACGCCCTCGACCGGGTCCATGCCGAGTGGAACAACAAGGCCGTCGGCCTCGTCTCCTACGGCTTCGACGGCTACGGGTTGCCCAGCATCCGGCAGGTGGCCGCGTCGACGAGGGCCTTGTTCGCGGTCGCGGCCTTCTTTTCCTTGATGCCGAAGTTCGTGAGGGTGAAGACCGCGACGCTGTGGGTGCCGGTGGCGTCGGTGTAGATCTCACTGGAGTAGCCGGGCAGGCCGCCGGTGTGACCCCAGACCGTGCCGCAGGGGGTGTCCACCTTCATCAGGCCCAGACCGTAACCTCCGCCTTCCTCCGGGGCGTCCACGGTGGTGCGCATCTGCTTCATCTGGGCCTCGGGCAGCAACCGGCCGGACACGAGCGCGGTGAGGAAGCGCTGCCAGTCCCGCGCGGTGGAGACCATGCCGCCTGCCGCCCACGCCCAGCTCGGGTCGACGGCGGTGGTGTCGATGTTGTCCCCGGGGCGTTCGGGCCCGGCGAATCCGACGCCCTCGGGCAGGTCCACGGTCCCGGAAAGGAGGGCCTTCAGACGCTTGGCGTCCGGTTCGTAGCCGGTCGCGTGGCGTTTCCCGGCGTGCCAGGCGGCGTCCGCGGCCAGGAACGAGTCCTTCATGCCGAGCGGCTTGGTGATCTTCTGCTCGATCAGCTCCGCCAGGCTGCTCCCGGTGGCCTTCTCCAAGATCAGCCCGAGGGCCTCGTAGTTGGCGTTGCTGTAAGAGTATTCCTCGCCCGGCTCGGTCGGCGGGTCCTGCTCGGGAGTGGTGGCGAGAAGGTCCTCCGGCCGCCATGTGCGCTGCTCCTGACCGGTGAGCGAGGGCAGGAACTCGGGCGTCAGCAGGAAGTCTCCCAGGCCGCTGGTGTGGTTGAGCAGCATCCGTACGGTGATGTGCTCACCGCCCTTGACCAGTCCGGGCAGCCACTTCTCGACCGTGTCGTCGAGGCCGATCCGCTTCTCGGCGACCTGTTGCAGGACGAGCGTCGCGGTGAGCGTCTTGGTGTTGGATCCGACCCGGAACCGGTCGCCGACGGCGAGGCGGTGGTCGTCCTTCGTCCAGGCGGCCTGGCGGGCGATCTCGACAGGCTTCCCGTCGCCGCGGTCGATCCGGACGATGACGCCCAGGGAGCCGGTGTCGGCCGCCTTCTGCGCGAGGACGCTCAGGCGCCCGGCGGCCGCCGTGTTCGCCGTACCCCACCCGGCCGCGGGTTCGGCCCCGTCCTGCCCGTCGTCCGAGCAGCCGACGAGGACCGCGCCCAGGCAGGTGGCCAACGCCACGGTCAGTGCCCCTCGAAGAACCCGGTGACGGCTGGACGGCGTGTGTGCGGACATGGCGGTTCCCTTCGGCGCGGGCAGTTGCTACGTGCGTGGAGGGATCCGGCGTTCACCCCGTCGAAGGCGTTGGAAGGCTCCGCGCACAGCGACCATTCAGCCAGCGGCGCGCCCCCGGCACATCGCTCGATGGAGGGCTTCCCTCCGACACGGGGTCACTCCAAGGAACGACCCCGCGGCAGACGGCGCCTCGCCGCCCGCCCACCGGGGACGGGTCAGGACAAGGTGTTCCTGGCCAGCACCGCAGCCTGCGCCCTGCTCTGACATCCGGTCTTCGTGAGCACACGGCTGACGTGTGTCTTCACTGTGTGCACGCTCACCACGAGCCGGTCGGCGATCTCGGCGTTGCTCAGGCCGTCGCGGATCAGACGCAGCACGTCGGCCTCCCGCTCGGTCAGTGTCCTCAGCCGCGCCAGCTCATGCTCGCCGGGGCGCCGCCGGCCACGGAGATGGCCCTCGATGATCCGATGGGTCACCGCGGGGCTCAGTGTGCTGTGCCCGGCCGCCGCGGCGCGTACGGCCCCGGTCAGCTCCTCGTACGAACTGTTCTTCAGGAGAAAGCCGGACGCCCCGGCGGCCAGCGCGTCGTCGACGTACTCGTCCAGGTCGAACGTCGTCAGCATGAGCACCCGGCTGCGCCCCGACCCGGTCAGTCCACGGCGCTGAAGCTCGGCCAGTGCCCACAGGCCGTCGCGGCGCGGCATACGGATGTCCATCAGCAGCACATCCGGCCGCAGCCGTGCGCACGCCTCGACGGCGTTCTCGCCGTCGTCCGCGGTGCCCACCACGGTGATGTCCGCCTGGCTGTCCAGGATGGCGCTCAGCCCGGCGCGGATGACCGGCTCGTCGTCCACGACGAGCACACTGATCTGCTCAGTCACCCGCACACTCCAACGACATCGTGGCCACCACGCGGAAACCGCCGTCGCCGGTCGGGCCTGCGGTGAGGTCGCCGCCCAGCGCACCCACGCGTTCCTCCAAGCTGACCAGACCAAGTCCGATGCCCGCATCGGCCGCGCCACGCCGCGCGGCGGGGCCGTTCACGACCTCGCAGCGCAACTGTCCCGCAACCGACTCGACACTCACCCGGACCGGCGCCCCGGGCGCGTGCCGACGCGCGTTGACCAGTGCCTCCTGCACGACACGGTAACCCGTCAGCTGCACCGCTCCCGGCACAGCCTCCGGCGCGAGATCCATCGTCAGCTCGACCGCTCCTCCCATGGCACGGTGACCGTCCAGCAACGCGTCCAATTCGGCAAGGTCCGGCGCCGGCCGGAGCGGGACCGCGTCCGCGGGGTCGCGCAGCATCCGCAGCAGGTCCCGCAGCTCACCGCCGCTCTGCCGGCCCGCCGCCGCCAGCCCGTCGACCTGGGCACGGGCCCAGTCGGGCAACTCGCCACCGCGGGCCCGCAAAGTCTCCGCGTGCACGACAAGCAGGGTCAGCGAGTGCGCGACCACATCGTGCATCTCACCGGCGATCCGCGTCCGCTCCCGTTGCGCGGCCTGCGCCGCCTCCAGAGCCTGCGCCCGGCGTGCGTCGGCGGCCCGCCGCTCCGCCGCGGCCAGCAGCGTCTGCCGCGTCCGTGCGGCGAACCCCATCACCCAGGCCAGCGGCATCGGGGCCAGCGCAGCGAGGACGTCCAGACCGCCCCGGAAGTCACTGGAATCGGTCGTCATCCGGTTCAGCCACAGACCCGCCACGCCCAGCACGGCGACGCCCAGCACCACCGACACCGTCCGCCTCCGGTTCGCACCGTGATGTCCCAGGTTGTAGAGCAGCACCGCCAGCGGCAGGAAGACCAGGGGTGACAGCTTGGCTCCCTCGCTCGCACTCCCCACCAGTGCCATCAGAAGAGCCCCGAAACCCACGACGAAGGCGGTGGCCGGTAGCCGCCGCCGCAGCAGCAGGACCACGACGCCGACCGCCTCGTACGCAGTGAGCGACGCCCAAGCCGGCCCAGAGGAATCCACGTACGGCTGCGACAGAAGCGCCGGCAGAAATGTCAGCACGACCAACCCGGCATCGGTGCCCCACCCGTGCCACCTGCCGTCCATCACTCCCATCCGTCCGACACTACTGATCCTTTCCGGACGCGGTCTTCCCGACGGACCGGCGAACCTGGCCGCTCGGACCGGCTGGGCCTCCGACCCTCACGCTGTTCGATGCTGGGCGGACGGAGGTCCCCGAGGACGTGGTGGCCGGTGCGAGGCCGGCGCAGGAGGCCAGGTGGGCGGCGCTCGGGAAGCCGCTGCCGTCGCCGACCATGACAGGGCAGCGCACCACGACACCTCGCCGTGGGCTGTGTGCTGAGCTCCTGGCGCACGTCAGGCAGCGCGGCCGGACACCGGGCTGCCGCGGATCCTGTGTCGTACGGTCCGATGTCGCGGTCGCCCACCGTCCGCTACGGATCTCACCGGACCCGGCGGTGCCGCCGGTACGGCCGGAAGATCCGAACCAGTACCGGGAATCAGGCCGCGACGAGCTCCTGCTCGCGGTCCGGCGTTCTGACCTCGGGCTTCCTGTTCGGCAGCGAGAGCCGGAAGACCTTGCGCCACGCGGAGAACACCTGCTTGGGCAGCGGTCCGGTGACGTACTCCAACTCGTACTTCTCGAACAGCGCGCGCACCTTCACGGCGACCTCGGCGTACCGGTTGCTCGGCAGGTCCGGGAACAGGTGGTGCTCGATCTGGTGCGACAGGTTGCCCGTCATGAAGTGCATGGCCCTGCTGCCGCTGATGTTCGCCGAGCCCATCATCTGGCGCAGGTACCACTGGCCGCGTGTCTCGCCCTTGATCGACCGGCGCTCGAAGACCTGCACGCCCTCGGGGAAGTGCCCGCACATGATCACCGAGTGGGACCAGATGTTGCGGACCAGGTTCGCGGTGAACGTGGCGGCGAGCGTGGGGAGGAACGACGGGCCCGACAGCAGCGGGTGGATCACGTAGTCCTTGAGCACCTGCTTGCGGATCTTGCGGCCCACGGCCTTGGCCCGCGCGCGGAACTCCGGGTTCTTGCGGCGGCGCTTGCTCAGGTTATTGCCGAGCTCCAGGTCGTACGCCGCGATGCCGTACTCGAAGAAGCAGGCGTTGATGAAGTTCCACAGCGGCTGGCCGAGGTGGAACGGGTGCCACTTCTGGTCCTCGTCGACGCGCATGATGCCGTAGCCGAGGTCGTTGTCCTTGCCGATCACGTTGGTGTACGTGTGGTGCAACTCGTTGTGCGAGTGCTTCCACTGGTCGGCCGGCGAGACGTGATCCCATTCCCAGGTGGTGGAGTGGATCTTCGGGTCCCGCATCCAGTCCCACTGGCCGTGCAGGATGTTGTGGCCGATCTCCATGTTGTCCATGATCTTCGCCACGGACAGACCGGCGGTGCCGAGCAGCCACGCCGGCGGGAAGATCGAGAACAGCAGCACGCCCCTGCTGACCAGTTCGAGCGTGCGCTGCGCCGAGATGACCTTACGGATGTAGGCGGCGTCTTTCTCCCCGCGGCCGGCGATCACCTCGTCGCGGATCGCGTCCAGCTCACGGCCTAGGTCCTCGATCTGCTCCGCGGTCAGGTGGGCGGTGGGGTCGATGGCGGTCAAAGTTCTCCTACCGTTCGATGTCGCAGGGGCCCGCTGCGGCGGACACGCAGGTCTGGATGAGGACGCCCGGCTCGGCCTCGGTGATCTCGCCGGTGCGCAGGTCGCGGACGGCGCCCGCCTTGAGCGGCGTGACGCAGCCGAAGCAGATGCCCATACGGCACCCGGAGGGCATGAGCACGCCGGCCTCCTCGCCGATGTCCAGCAACGGCGTGGCGCCGTCCGCGACGACCGTCTTGCCGGTGGCGCTGAACGTGACCTCGCCGCCGTCGCCGGCGGCGACGATGGTCGGGCGGAAGCGTTCGGTGTGCAGGCGCTCTTGTACGCCGTGCTCGCTCCAGTGCCTTTCGGCGGCGTCGAGCAGGCCCGCGGGCCCGCAGGCCCAGGTCTCGCGCTCGGCCCAGTCGGGCACGAGTTCGTCGAGACGGGCGAGGTCGAGCATGCCGTCCGTGTCGGTGTGCACCTCGGTGAGCCGCAGCTTCTCGGCCGCGACCAGGTCGTGCAGCTCGCTGCGGAAGATCACGTCTTGCGGCTGGGGTGCGCAGTGGACCATGACGACGTCGTCGAACTCGGTGTCGCGCAGCATGCCCATCACGGGCGTGATGCCGCTTCCGGCCGTCAGGTAGAGCACCTTGGCGGGCTTGACCTGCGGCAGCACGAAGTCACCGGTCGCCTGGTCGAGCTGGATCAGCATGCCCGGTTTCACCCTGCGGACCAGGTGGTTGCTGACCTTGCCGTCCGGGATCGCCTTCACGGTGATCGTGACGCGGCCGTCCTGGCGGTTCGTCGGCGAGGTGAGGGAGTAGGCACGCCACAGGCGCACCCCGTCGACGTCGACCCCGATCCGCACGTACTGACCGGCCGTGTGGCCGCGCCAGCCCCGTCCCGGTCTGATCACGATGGTCGCGGCGTCATCCGTCTCGGGGTGCACGGCCTCGATGCGCCCCCGCAGGTCGGCGCCCGCACGCAGGGGGCTGACCAGGTCGAGGTAGTCCGACGGCAGCAGCGGCGTCGTGACCATCTCCAGCAGTTTCCACGCCCTGCCGCGGAGGGTTGCACTCGTCATGACTCCAGCTTGCTGCGTCTCAGGGCGTAAAGTCCTGACCGTAGGACGTGAATCTGGTGGGTGGAATTGTTCGCAGGGAATAAAAACGTGAGTCGCGTAACCCAGAGGGCCGGCGAACTGGCCCTGGATGAGACGACGGTCACCGCACTGAGGGCCGCGCTGAAGACCACCGCCGACGAGGTCGTCCAGGCGATCATCGACGAGGTCCCCTCCTACGCCAACGCCCTTTCGGGCAGCATGGGCGGCACCATCCGCCGAGCCGTCCGCACCGCCCTGGGGCACTACCTGGACGTCGCGAGCGGGAACGCCACGGGCGGCGACGGCGGTGACGCGGCCTACGAGCTGGGCCGCGGCGAGGTGCGCGACGGCCGTTCGATGGACGCCCTGCTCAGCGCCTACCGCGTGGGCGCCCGCGTGGCCTGGCGATGCCTGGCAGCGGGTGCCGTACCCGCAGGTCTGCCCGCCGCCGAGGTGGCCAAGTTCGCCGAGCTGACCTTCGCCTACATCGACGAGCTCTCCGCCGCGAGCGCCGCGGGCCACGCCGACGAACTGGCCGCCCGGGGCAGGGCCCACGAGCGCCACCTGGAACACCTGGCCCGCGATCTCCTCGCCGGCGCGAGCCCGGACGTGCTGCTGGCCTCTGCTCAACGGGCCGGGTGGCAGCCTCCGGTTTCGGTGACCGCGGTCCTGCTGCCCGCCGCCCAGGCCCGGCCCGCCTACCGAGCGCTCGACCCGGGCACCCTCGTCCTCGACGATCTGCCGGACGCCACCGGTGTGCTGCTCGTCCCCGATGCCGACCGATCACATCTCCTGCGGCAGCTGACCGACCGCACCGCAGTGGTCGGCCCGGCCCGGCCATGGACTCGTGCGTCCGCCTCGTACGCACGAGCCGTCCGCGCGCGCTCCCTCTCCGCTGATATTCGCGACACCGAGGACCACCTGCCCGAGCTGGTGCTGAGCGCCGACGCTGACGCGTTGGCAGACCTGCGTGCCCGCGCCCTCGCACCGTTGCACGCCTTGCCTGTCGCGACCGCACGGCGGCTGGAGGAGACGTTGCGGGCGTGGCTGCTGCACCAGGGCAGGCGGGACGAGGTGGCGGCGGCGTTGTACGTCCATCCCCAGACGGTCCGGTACCGGATGGCGCAGCTGCGGGAGCTGTTCCCGGATCTCGCATCGCCGCACCGGGTCCTTGAACTGACGCTGGCGGTCGGTCTTCGGGTCGGCTGACGCGTCCTTCGACCGTCAGTCTCCTGGCCCCCTGAGGCCGCCGATCCTTCCGGATCTCGAAGTCCGTCGCACCCCTCGAACCGGGGTGTTGCGGCGACCACCGGCACGGAAGCGTGCCGGTGGGGCCTCACGGTGTGCCGTGGGTCGGTGAGTCAGTGGTCGGAGTAGCTGAAGTCGCCCACGGTCCAAGCACCGACGTCCTCGATCGCGACGCGGTACATCCCGCCTGTCTCCGGGATCCCCACCGTGCCCTGCAGGATCCGGGCGACGTGGAAATGCAGATGCGTGGGCGGTCCGTCCCTCCTCGCGGGGGCGTCGAAGACGGCGGAGAACTCGCCCAGGTCGGCGGAGTCCGTCAGCACCTCAGACACCCTCTGCCTCCACATGGCTTCCGGAGCCAGCCGGCCGGTGATGACAGCACCACTGGTGACCACGGTCAGGGACATCTGATTGCTCTGCCCGGACTCCACAAGGGCGGCTATCGCTACGAGCAGCTCGTCAGGCTTCGGCATGGGATCGGATTCTATGCACCGCAGATCGGCTCAGCGGAACACCTCGTCGTCGAGCCGCAGCAAATCTATGCTCGCCGGGGTAGACATTCGGTGTCTCTGTGATTACGGTTTCTTCCGTAGGCGAGATCGAGCAAGGCCCGGCAGACACGAACTGCCGGGCAGCAGTACGCGTATGACGGTGCGGTGGTGGAGTTCCGAAGCCAGGCAGTTGGACGACGGCGACGGGACTGACGACCGGACCGGGTGGCCTGAAGTGATGAGGGGCCGCCGCGAGCAGGACCGCAGCTGACGCGGTGCAGTACCAGTAGTACGCAGTCCCTGTTTGCAAGTGATTGGTTCCGAGGGAAGAACGGAGGAGTCGAGCACCATCAGGATCGCCCGGGCGGAAGACGCGAGCCCGGGTACCGCAGGACATCGATAGGCAGGTGGTCTCCGGTCACGCATCCGCGATCCCCGCACCCCCGTCGGAGTATCAGGCGGCTGGGCGGAAAAAGAAGGCCGGCGCAGCACTAGGGCCGGCAGATGGTGTTGCAGTTCCTTCGGGGCCTTGGTGCCAAACGGCACCAAGGCCCCTCTACCCGTTCCACAGAGAGGTGAGATGACAGCAGACGAGTCGCTAAGCCGTCTCGACGACGACGACTACCCCGCCTACACGATGGGCCGGGCCGCCGAGTTGCTCGGTACCACTCCCGGCTTTCTCCGCGCCGTCGGCGAAGCGCGACTGATCACACCACTGCGCTCCGAGGGCGGGCACCGCCGCTACTCCCGCTACCAACTGCGCATCGCAGCCCGCGCGCGTGAGCTCGTCGACCAGGGCACCCCGATCGAGGCCGCATGCCGGATCATCATCCTCGAAGACCAACTCGAAGAAGCCCAGCGCATCAACGCCGAATACCGCCGCACCGGCGGATCGTCCAGTCCATCGGCCGCAGCCTGAGGTGAGCGGGCCCGCCGGTATCGGCGGTGCGGAGCGGTCTCCAGCGCCCGCACCTTCCCACCGCGGGCTTCCAGGCCGGCCCGGAGCGTGGCCGCGATGCCCGCCATGGGCGCCGGGTTCTCGGTGGCGACGTCGAGGTCCTGGCTGGGGCGGTTCACGAGGTGGTGCGCCCGCACCCGCCGGTGAGAACCAGCGGGTACGGGGAGCCGAGGGCGATCACGTCCGCCAGGAGCCGCGTGTGCAGCTCCGGCACGTCCGTCACGCGGCTGCCTGGGAGCGGGAGGCGAGCTGAGGGAAGGTGTCTTCCCGGACGGTGCGCACAGTGCGGCCGACGAGGTGCGCAGTACCGGCCACAGCTGGAGGAGCAGGTCCCGGTCGAGATACCGGGGCAGGTCATCACGCAGGCCCTCGTGCAGGACGGTGCGGTACAGGCCCATGCGCTGACGATGCTTGCTCATGTCGTACGAGATCATCCCGGACCAGGCCAGGTGCAGCTCCACGACCCCCTGGGTCGGGCCGTGCAACTCAGTGACGCTCGTTTGACGCACTGGGCGCCTTCGAGCTGCACAGCGAGCCGGGAAAGCGCCTCTGACCTGGCCTTTGCTCCACATGATGCGTCATCGCAAAGACGTCGGCCCGAGCGATCCGCAGGCAACTGACGGAGCCGTCGCCGGTGGCGCCCGAGCGCCTCGACTCCGTATGAAGCTCGGAGAGGTGGGTCTGGCGTCGGTCGTTGTGGGCGAACCACAGCGCCGGTCGCGGAAGGACGATGACTCGAAGATCCCCGCACCGATGACGCCGCACATGTCACCGAACGGCGGTTTGCCCGGAGTGCGGGGGATGTGGGTGGGTACCAGAGCGAGAGGGCTTCGATCCGGATGCACACGGAGGGCACGGCACGGGACGGTCGGAACCGCCAACGCAGCAAAGCGCGGTCAGGAGGTCGGGATGCGTCTTTGTCACTGCCGTCCCACCGACCCCGGGTTCCGCCGCCTGCGCCATGGACGCGGCTTTCGTTACCTGGACGCTCACGGGGAGCCGCTGCGCGATCCGGCTGAGCTGGCCCGGATCCGGGCACTGGTCATACCGCCGGCCTGGCGGGACGTGTGGATCTGCACCAGGGCCAATGGGCATCTGCAGGCCGTCGGTACCGATGCCGCCGGCCGCCGCCAGTACCTCTACCATCCACAGTTCCGTGCGGAGCAAGAGCAGGCCAAGCACGCGCACGTTCTCGATGTCGCCGATGCTCTGCCCGTGGTGCGGCAGGCTGTCGAGGGGCATCTGCACGACCGCGGGCTGACCCGGCACCGGGTCCTGGCCACGGGCGTACGTCTGCTCGACCTCGGTTTCTTCCGCATCGGCAGCGATCGCTACACCGAACTGAACAACAGCTACGGCCTCACCACGCTGCTCCGCGAGCACTCCCGCTGCCACGCGGGTGCGGTCCTGTTCACCTACACCGGCAAGCACGGCAAGGAGATCGTCCAGACCGTCGCCGATCCCGCCGCCTGCCGCTGCCTCACGGCGCTGTTGCGGCGCCGAGGCGGTGGTGACCGGCTCCTGGCCTACTGGGAACAGCGCTCCTGGCACACCGTGAACGGCCAGGACGTCAACGCGTACCTCAAGGAACTGGCCGGTCTCGAGGTCACCGCCAAGGACTTCCGCACCTGGCACGCCACCGTCATGGCCGCCGTGGCACTGGCCGTCTCCCAATCCGTGGCACCCAGCGAGAGCGCCCGGCGCCGGGCCATCGTCCGGGCGACGCGCGAGGTGGCCGGGTATCTCGGCAACACGCCTGCGGTCTGCCGTGCCTCCTACATCAGCCCACGGGTGATCGAGTTGTACGAGGAGGGCGTCACGGTCGCCGCCGCTCTGACTCACCTGGGCGACGAGGGCGCGTACGGCGTCCCCGCCACCCACGGAGCCGTGGAGCGGGCGGTGCTGCGCATGCTCCGCAACGGACACCCGTCCGAGGCGCGTGAGAGGTATTCCGACGCTGCGTCGACGCCGTGCCGGTAGCCGGCTCGTTCACGCGCTACGCAGTGGCCGAAGTGGTCTCCGCACGGATACGTCCAGGTTGCGGCCACCGCTGCCGTGGATCAGCCCACGTAGCCGGTCGGAGCGGCACGCGAGTACGTGGTGGACGAACCCGAGCCCCCTGACGGCCTGCTCCCGCCGCTTTGACGGGTGCCTATGGCTCCGCTGTCAGGGAGAAGGAGTTCCGCAGTCTTGCTCGGAGCAGTCCGTTGATCTCCTGCAGCACGCGACGCTGAGCCCTGATCACGGGCTGTTCGTAAACCGACATCAGGCTGTAGAGCGTGCCCGTGTAATTCACCGCCTGCCGGCAGCGCTCGTCTGCCACGGCCGTTCGGATCTGCACGGCACTCGGGCGAGTGCCGGTATCGGCGCTACTCCACCGCGGATCCCCCTGGGCCCGCTGGGGGCTGTCGTAACGGAACCCCTTCCGCCCCATGCACCGGCTCCATTCGGCGACGGTCCGACGGAACCGGATGTCATGGGTGGCCTGGTCGTAGACCTGGGACTTGAAGAACCTGATGCCACGCTCGGGAACGACCGCGGGCGTGGCGGAGTCGAAACGGACGCGCGGTGCGCCCGCGTCGAGCCGCCGTTGCATGTCACCGAAGCACCCGCCGGCGGGCACCGGCCTGCCATGGAAGCGGGCGATCCGCCCCTCGAACACCGGGAGCAGGGCGGGCTGCACGGTGATGTCCCAGGAGCCGTTCTTGGACACCGCGATCAGGTCGGCAGCCACCCCTGGGGGCCCCTGGTACCCGTACCGCGACACCCGTAGCGCGTCGAGCTGCCCCAGAAGCGGCATGTTCCGGGGGTAGGCCAAGGTGTGGGTGGTCGGCGTCCGCAGGTCGAATCCGTAGTTCTTCATGCACTGCCGGAGGAAACGGTTCTCGGCGTTCTGGATCTCCACATGCTGTTGGACGGACAGGTCATAGGAGTCCAGCCGCAACGGCAGATCAGCGCCCGGAGCGGGGTGGGACACCGTGCCGAGCGTGGGTGTTCCCGCTGCCGCACCGTTGGGTGCCCGGGTCGTGCCGGTGGTGCACCCGGTCGCCGTCGCCGCGGTGACGACCACCGTGATCAGCAGCGCCGCCAGAGCGCGCCTCATGAACGTCCCCTCCGGTTCCCCACCGCGTCGCGGATCGCCCCGGGTGCCGGTCCCGCCGTGAACTCCTGTGGCACCGGTGGCCCGGCGCCACAGGAACGCCGGTCATCCTCCCCAGTAGACGGCTGGTCCGTAGACGTTGGGGTGCCCTTCGAGCTCCGCCTGGACCTTGTACGCCTGGTAGTCGGGGACGCCCGGGGTATAGGTTCCGGCCTCGGTCCGGGGATAGCAGGTGTACAGGGCCTTGTTCTTCCTGTAGCGCCAGTTCAGCGCGGGGCCGAGTCCGGCGTTCCGCTCGTAGGCCCATGCGTACCAGTGCGGACCGTAGTACCCCTGGTTCACCTGGAAATGCCCGGCCCCGTGGTAGGCCCGGGTGCCCGACACCATCTTGACGCCGTACGCGACCGATGGGTCCTTGAGCCAGTTGCCACACCAGTTGCCGCTGGCCGACGCGGTCGTGGGCGTGACTCCCGCGACCACTGCGCTCAGGACCACGACTCCCGCAAGCCGAGCCGCCAGCCGGCCACCGGTCTTGATTCTGCGCGACATGACCCGTTCCCCCTGTCCTTCCTCGAACCGGTCGGCGCGCAGTCGGCATGACGGGCGCCGTGGTGACCGCCGACCCGCCGACAGCCGTCGACGACCGCGGCCTGCCGACATCGTCCCGTCCGTCGGCGGGGGTGTCATTGACACAGAACGCACAGCGTTCCTGCCGTGGGGGCTCTTGAGGGAAGACCGGTTGCCGGCTCGGGGCCGCGCCGGCTCCGCCGGGCCACGGTGGTGGTGTTGCGTGCTCGGTCAACCGGTGTGCACGCGGTGCCGATGCCCTCCCCGGCGAGCCGCGGAAGGCTGGGTGCCCGTCATCTGGACCGATAAGGAGAAGGCGCGCGGTGCGGATCGTCTGTGTCGACGGTGGACGCGAGTGGGACGTGGAGGTGCGCTTCGGACGCCCGGACGCCACCCTCGTCGATCTGGCCGCGGCCGTGGGAATGCCGGATCGTGTGCTCGCCGTGGACGGCCGGGTGATGCCCCCCGAGACGATGGTGAACGAGTCCGGTCTCGTGCACGGGTCGCGGGTTGCCGGCGCCCGTGGCCCTGCGGTCGGCGGACTACGGAAACCGGTGGTCGTCCTGCGGCTGGTGGGCGGTCTGGAGGCGGGCCGCAGCGTCCCGCTGGCGGTGGGCCGCACGGTCGTCGGGCGGGGAGCGGAAGCGGACGTCCGCGTCGTCGCCACGGGTGTTTCGCGGCTCCACGCCGCATTCGACGTCCTGCCCGACGGCCGGGTCACCGTCACCGATCTCGGCTCGGCGAACGGCACGGACGTCGACGGCGCGAGGATCCGCGAGGCGGTGCCCGTCCATGCCGACGACCTGGTGTCGCTCGGCGGTGAAGTGCTCCTCCGCGTCCTGCCCGCGGACCGGCTCGGCCCGGTGCAGCGGATCAACGCCGTCCGCGAGGCCGGGCCCGGTGGGACGCTGCCGTTCAACCGCCCGCCGCGGGGCGGGCGCCCGGGCGGCTCGGTGCCGATCGTGGTCCCCGCGCCGCCGGCTCGTACGCACAAGGCCCCCTTCAGCGTCGCGGCCCTGCTCGGCCCGCTGGCCATGGCCGCCGCGACCGTTCTGCTGACCGGTGACCCGCGCTACGCGGCCATCGCGGCGCTCACCCCGGTGATGTTCCTGGCCAACTTCGCCGAGGAGCGCCTGCGCGGCAGGTCCGCGCTACGCCGGGGGAGCCGTGAATACGTCGCCCGGCTGGCGGAGTTCGAGACGGCGGTGGGGCGCACGCACACCGAAGAGGTACGGTCGCGCCGCGCGGCCCACCCCGACCCGGCCGAGGTGCTCCACCGGGCGACCGCCCCCGGGGCCACGCTCTGGGAGCGGCGTCCGGCCGCGGACGACTTCCTCCAACTCGTGGCCGGGACGGCCGACCTGCCCTGGGAACCGCCGCTGGACCGGGGCTCCTCCGAGCCGGCACCGGAACCCGCGGCCGTACTCGCGCGCCACCGCGTACTGCCGCAGGTGCCCGTGGTGGTGGGAGTCTCGGCGGGCGACGCCGTGGGCTTCGAGGGCAACCGGAAGGCGTGCCTCGCCGTCGCCCGGTCCCTGCTGTGCCAGGCCGTGGTGGGCAGTGGGCCCGCGGACGTCACGGTCGCGGTGTTCACCGACGCCGACCGGCTCGCCGACTGGGACTGGACCAAGTGGCTGCCGCACGGAGTCGACGTACGGTCCGGGACGGCACGGCTGGTGGCGGTCGGTCCGGAGCAGGCCGACACGCTGGCCCAGCACCTGCTCGCCGCGGGGCCGCCCGCGCAAGGAGCGGCCGGTCGGCCGGCGACAGGTCCGGTGCTGCTCGTGGTCGTGGACGGCGTCACCCTGCTGGAGGGCCGCCCCAACCGGCTCCGGGACCTGATCGCGGGCACCTCAGTGCGCTGCGGGGCACTGGTGCTGACCACCCGTCTGCCCGCGCTGTGCACCTCCGTGGTCACCGTCTCGCCCGAGGGCATCGGGCAGGTCCGTGACGTGGCCCTGGGCGTCACCGTGGAGCAGGTGCTGTTCGACGGCATGCCGCCGGCCGAAGCACGGGACACCGCACGGGCGCTGGCCCGCTTCGAGGACCCGGAACTGCGGATCGAGGGCGCCGGACTGCCCGACCGGGTCTCTCTGCTCCCCCTGCTGGACCTGGAGAGCGTGGACGGCGTCGCGGTGGCCGGCCACTGGAGGAAACGGGTGTCCGAGCTACGGGTCCGGGCGGTGCTGGGCGTCACCGAACGCGACCTGTTCACCATCGACCTCGACGACGACGGACCGCACGCGCTCATCGCCGGGACAACGGGTTCCGGCAAGAGCGAGCTGCTGCGCACGCTCATCGCGAGCATGGCGGTCGACGCCGACCCGGAACACCTCACCTTCGCGCTGATCGACTACAAGGGCGGTGGCGCGTTGGACGAATGCGCCGCACTGCCGCATACCGTCGGGCTGGTCACCGACCTCGACGAGCAGCTCAGCGAACGCGCCCTGCGCTGCCTGGAGGCCGAACTGCACCACCGCGAACGGCTGTTGCGGGAGACGGGCCTGAGCCACGTGCGCGACTACCAGCGGCTGCGGGACACCGGGCGGACCGCACTCGAGCCGATGCCGCGGCTGGCCGTGGTCATCGACGAGTTCGCCACGCTGGTCAAGGCGCTCCCGGACTTCGTGGACGCCCTCGTCGGCATCGCGCAGCGCGGCCGCAGCCTCGGCGTGCATCTGATCATGGCGACCCAGCGGCCCGCCGGCTCCGTCAACGACGCGATCAAGAACAACGTCAAGCTCCGCATCGCGCTCCGGCTGGAATCCACCGGAGACTCACAGGACGTCATCGACAATCCGGCCGCCGCTGCGATCGGCAGCCGGCAGTGGGGCCGCGCCTTCTACCGGCTCAGCGCTCGTGAGGTCGCACCGGTGCAGACCGCGCTGTCCACCGGTGTCACCCCCGAGACAGCCGTCACGGCCCCGGCGACCGCGGTCCCCTTCCTGCTGGCCCTGCCCGCCGCCGAGCCGGACGCGGCGGAACCCGACGGGGAAACCGACCTGCAGCGCCTGGTCGCGGCCGCCGAGGAGGCGGCAGGGCTGGCCGGTTTCGCCGAGCCGCGCCGCCCGTGGCCCGACCCGCTGCCCGCCGTCGTACGCACCGCCGATCTGCCGCCCGTCGCCGAACGCGGTCTGCAGACAGAGGCCGTCGGCCTCCCCGCGTACGCCCTCGCCGACGACCCCGAGCGGCAGCGGCAGTACCCGGTCGGCTGGGATCCCGCAGCGGGAAACGTCCTGATCTACGGCAGCGGCGGTGCCGGGACGTCCACCGCTCTGGCCGCCCTCGCCCTGGCCTGCGCCCGCGTCCAGGGGCCCGAGCGGTGCCACATCTTCGCCCTCGACATGGGCGCGGGCGACCTGGCGCCGCTGGCCGGCCTGCCGCACACCGGGGCACACATCGGGCCGGCGGAACGCGAGCGGCAGATCCGCCTCATCCGGCTGCTGCGCCGGGAACTCGACGAGCGGAAGGCCCGCGGCGTCGCGGCGCCCGGCCACGGGGTGCCGGCCCCGGACTGGCTGGTGCTCCTGGACAACCTCGGGGCGCTGCTGTCCGACTTCGACAAGGACATCGCCGGGATGAACCTCATCGACGAACTGGCCCGGGTCTACGCGGACGGGCCGGCCGTCGGCATCCGCTTCGCCGTCACCGCCGACCGGTCCGGCGCGGTGCCGTCCGCGTGGGCGGCACTGACCCAGCAGAAGCTGCTGATGCGCATGGCCGACCCCGGCGAGTACGGCTACTTCGACGTGCCGCGCGGCGCCGTCCCCGGCTACGTCCCCGGGCGCGCGCTGGTGGCCGCGACGCGCCAGGTGATCCAGATCGGCCTGCCCGCCGAGGACCTCGCTACCGCGGTGGCCGCCTGCTCCACCCGGTGGCCCGGCGCCGTCACCACCGCGCCGGGAGTCGGCCTGCTGCCCGCGGAGATGAGCCTCGAGGCCCTCGAGGCGCAGGCCGCGGTGACCGCGGAGCCCTGGTACGTCCCCGTCGGTCTCGACGCGGACACCCTCGATGGCACGGCGCTGCGGCTGTACGAACAGGAGCACGCGCTGATCGCCGGGCCGCAACGGTCCGGCCGCTCCACCGCTCTGTGCACGATCGCACGCCAGGTGACCGCCGCGGTGAACCCGCCGGCCGTGGTCGCGTTCGCCCCCCGCCGCTCGCCGCTGCGTGAGCTGGCCGGGCTGACCGAGCTCGTCACCGAGTACGGCGGCCTCGAAGCGGCCCTCGCCGCGCTCACGGGCCCCGCTCTCCTCCTGGTCGACGACGCCGACACGATCGAGGACGGCCTCGGTGTCCTGGACCACTGGCTGTCCGCGGCCCTGCCCGGACACCACCTCGTCGCCGCCGGCCGCGCCGACGCCCTGCGCCGCACCTACGGCCACTGGACCCAGCGCGCCCGCGACAGCCGCTGCGGCATCCTGCTGGCCCCGGACCACGACCTCGACGGGGACCTGCTGGGCACCACCCTGCCCCGGCACGACCGTCTCGCCCCGCTCCCCGGCCGCGGTTACCTGGTCATCGACGGTGTGGCGGGCGGGGTGCAGGTGGCGCGGTGACGGTGGGCCGGGGCACTGTGCGCGCGAGGTCAAGGGCATTGCGTCTCCCGTCAAGGACGGGCGTTGGAGCGGCTGGGAACATCGACGGATGTGGACCACGCCCTGTGGGGAGCGGTTCGCCGAACGAAGACCGGGCCGTCCGATGTGCGGAGTTCACCATGCCACCAAAGGGGAAGGTCGAGTACGACTTCGCCGCAGCCGACGAACTGAGCAGGGCGCTGAACCAACTGATAGAGAAGATCCACTGGTTGAACTGGGTTCGCGACACCCGTAGCAGCAAGTACTTCGACTGCGGGAGACAGTCGTGGCGCGGGAGGAACCATGACCGGTTCGTTCGGGACCTCCACGCCCAGCGGCGGGACCTGAACGCACTTGCCCAGGAGGCGGCGAGCCTCAAGAGGCAGGTGGACGACGCGACCGCTGCGGCGACGGCGAAGCTGAGCGCCGACCATCACTGACAGGTAAGGACCATGACCGAGAGCGGAAGGGCGTCAGCGACGCCGCAGTTCCTCTTCGACTACTCCAAGGATGCCACCAACGCGGCGCGTCTTCTGGAGGAGTTCGTCCGCGGCACGCTGGCTCCCGCCGTCGCCGGTTACCAGGCGACCGCCGTCGACTTCGGCAGCCACATCTTCCGGGCTGCCGCGGGATACGCGCCCGGTGCGCCGGGCACCATCGACGGGCAGGTGACCGCGCTGCTGCCGCGGATCATCGCAACGGACGAGCATGTGGCCCTGGTGGGCCGGCTGTTCCAGCTGGCCGGCGGCACCCGCGAGACGGTGGTGAACCGGGTGCCGTTCGTGAACGGACCGCGCCCGGTGCTGGGACAACCGCCCCTGGCCGCGCCGGATCCGATCCTGACCGTCTTCACCGACGAGGCGTCGCTCGCCGCCGCCGAGCGGGCCGTCGGACACTACGGCGCCGGAAACGCCCTGGCACTGTCATTCGACTGGAGTTCGACGGATGCCCAGGACTTGGCGCCCGGGCTGAAGGAACTCGCCAAGCACCAGGACGACGAGGCGTTCTGCGTGGAGTTCTTCAACTCCCTGCCGCGCGGCACGGTGCCGGAGCTCATCATCTACGGCGGTCCGATCGTGAAGCGCGCTCTGGCCACCGCCTATGCGAGCGGACTGCTGGACGCCCGCGTCGAACACGAGGTGGTGCGGTCGCTGGAGCTGCAGATGGAGCAGCCCACCGGCAACCCGGCGCCGGCGGCGACCCTCAACGCCCTGGCCGCCAACCCCGCCGCGGCCGCCGCCTTCGCCAGGTACCTCGGCAAGGATCCCGAGGCACTCCGGCATTTCATGGGCGGGCTCGGCTACCGACACGAAGCGGACCCCGGTTACACCCTCGCAGCCCAGGCCGGTTCGCAGCGCGCCTGTCTCTCCCTGCTCACCTCCGCGGTGCCGGAGATGCACCCCGGGGAGGTGAAATCTCTGGTCGTCGCGATGGGAGCCCATTTTCCCGACGTGACCCCCGACGACCTCCAGGCGATTCTGCCCGACATGCGGCACTTCCTGGCGACAGCCGCCGGCGCCATGAGCAGTCCCCTGCCGAGTGATCACACCATCGCGAAACACCCCGAGGCCCTGTCCGAATGGGCCAACGGCTTCGGCGCCGACATGCGTGCGTTCAACGGGATCTACGAGCACATCGCGAAGGTCTTCATCGATGCCCAGGCGAGCGACGAAAAGGTCCAGGGAATCCTGTCCGATGCCATGTTCGCCGTGGGGTTCACCTTCATGCCCGAACGCGTCATGGCGGCAGGCGTCAGCCTGCCGCTCGGGAAACTCGGGAAATGGGACGTCGGTTCCAAGGTCGCGTCCGCGGTGAACGAGGATCTGGCCAAGGTGATCATCCCGTCGATACCCTGGCCCAAGGGCGCCGACGGTGCGAAGATCTCCGACTACGTCAAGGCCATGAACAGGAACAGTGCCCTGTACTTCATGTGCAACACCCTTTACTCGCACGGCATGATCACGCACAGGTCCGGCGGGAAATGGGTCGCGACCAAGTGGCCCGGCCTGAACGGACCGGACGGCCCGAATCAGCTCTTCGCAACTCTGCGCGGCCCGCACGCGACGAAGGACGACCCCGCCACGTCGGCATGGGCCTGGACCCAGCACGCCAAGGGCGGCCGGAAACTGGCGGAGCTGATCAACCAGTTCATGGCACCGGCCGACTCCGTGCCGACCTCTGTCCCGGGCGACTAAGCGTCCAGGGCACAGGCGGGATTCGCCGGACTCTACCTGGTCCCGAAACCCGGATAGTGGTCCCCTGCGCCGCGTCGTGATGGCGCACCGCGTCATGCCGTGTGCACTCGTCATCAATGACGTGGCACGACGCCGGTGGTGATACTGGCGAAAGTTCAGAAATCCAGAGGAGAGAAAATGACGACCGTAAAGTCCACCGACCTCGCGCATCAGGAAGCCGGGAAGATGCTGAGCCTCATCACCAGTCAGCTCCCCGGTCTCATCGGGCAACTCAACAGCCACGGGCAGACTCTGAGTGACCCGAACAACTGGGACGGCCCGCTGGCGCAGAGGTTCAGGGGTGAGGTCTGGCCGCAGGCCAAGGGGGACCTGGACAAGATGAGGGCGTCGCTGGAGCACCTGCAGCAGCAGGTCCAGAAGATCCTCACCAACATCTCGCACGCGGGCGGTGCGTAAGAGGCGCGAAGAGGACCGAGGACGCTCCATGGCCGAGAAGAACCCTGCTGTCTCCGGAGCCGACCGGCCGCCGGCGGCCGAGTTGTCCGCGGACGGCCTGGCGGTGCTCGGCGCAGAGCCGCTGCGCCGGTCCGACCCGCCGGAGATCGGCCCCTACCGGTTGCTGGCCCGGCTGGGCGGCGGGGGAATGGGCCGCCTGTACCTCGGGCGGGAGTCCGACGCCGAAGGGACGTACGGGGCGGGGTCGCTCGTCGCGGTGAAGGTGATCCGCTCGGAGTACGCCGAGGACGAGCGGTTCCGCCGTCGCTTCGAGCGCGAGATCGAGGCCGTACGCCGGGTGCACGGGACGTACACCGCCGAGCTGCTCGACTCGGGTTTCGACCGCGACGAAATCCTGTGGATGGCGACCGCCTACGTGCCCGGGCTCAGCGTGGGCGACGCCATCGAGCGGTGGGGGTCCCTGCCCGCGCCGGTCGTGTGGCGGCTGGCGTACGAGATCGGGCAGGCGCTCACCGCGATCTCCGCCGTGGGCATCGTCCACCGCGACCTCAAACCGTCCAACGTCCTGCTGGGGCCGGACGGCGCGCGCATCATCGACTTCGGGGTCGCGCACACCGCCGACACCAGTTCGCTCACCATGACCGGTCAGCACCTGGGCACCCCGGCCTTCATGTCTCCGGAACAGGCGGACGGCCGGGAAGTGGGCACGGCCTCCGACGTGTTCTCTCTCGGCTCGCTCCTCGCCGCGGCGGTCACGGGCTCGGCCCCCTTCGGCGAGGGGACCACCGGTGACGTCATTCACCGGATCATCTACGCGCCGCCGAACGAGCAGGTCCTGGCCGAAGCCGCCCGGCGCGACCCCGGTCTCGCCGAACTGATCGGCCGGTGCCTGGACAAGGACCCGCGGCGGCGGCCGAGCCCGCAGGACGTCGTCGAGGCCACGCGGGAGCATGCCACCGACGGACGGTGGCCTGATGCGATCACCGAGACCGTCGCCGCACGGGCGGAGTGGCGCGGAACCGCGGTGGTGGTGCCGCCCATGGAGCAGTTGACGATCCTGCGCCGCACCAAACCGGAGGACCCGGCGAAGGAGGTGACCGGCCGACGCCGATGGCCGCTGGTGGCGGGCGCGGCGGCAGCGGTCGCGATCGTGGGAGCGGCTGTCGCCCTGGGGGCCTCCGGAGGAGACGCCGCCCGCCGGACGGCCGCGTCCACGCCCGCGGGGTCACACGCCTCCGGCACCCTTTCGAACTCGCCGCACGCCGAACGGTCCTCTCCACGACCGCAGCCGCGGCCCAGGACGGCGGTGACCGCGACAGTCACGGCTCCGCCCTCCCCGGGAGACCAGCCGCCCGGCGGCGTTCCCGACCCTGCCGGGCCGCCGCAACCGTACGATCCCCCGCCGGCCGCGCGGCCCCCCGCTTCCGCTCCGACCGTGAAACACGCCCCGCCACCCGCCGCCTCCGCCCCGGCCACACACCACGCCCCGGCGCAGTCCACGCCCGCCAAGCCCTGGAAGTCCTGCACGTACTACTCCGGCACCACCCTCACGGTCTACGGCCAGAAGGGCTCCCGCGTGAAGGAAGTCCAGTGCATTCTCAAGGCCCGCGGCTACAACGTCGGCCCCGGCGGGGTGGACGGCGTCTTCGGCTACGACACGCTGACCGAGGTCAAGAAGTTCCAGAGCAGGCACCACCTCCAGGTCGACGGCGAGGTCGGCGTCAAGACCTGGGCCGCGCTCCGGTCGTGACCGACGCGCCGCTGCCCCGGACCCGGGCCGAATGCCCGGCGCGGGCGGCTCGGCGGGCCGCCCGCGCATGCCTGGCCGGGTGCCCGGTCACGACCGCAGCCGCTGCCTGCGGTACGCGCCGGGCGTGACCCCGTAGACCGACTTGAACGTCCGATTGAACACCGCCGGGTCGCGGAAACCCCAGCGCCTCGCGATCTCGCACACGCTGCGCTGCGCCTTGGCCGGGTCGGACAGATCGGCCCGGCAGTGTTCCAGGCGGCGTTCGCGCAGGAATGCGGCGACCGTGCGCCCGTCCCGCTGGAAGAGGCGGTGCAGGTAGCGCAACGAGATGTGGTTGGCGGCGGCGATGGAGGTGGGTGACAGGTCGAAGTCGTGCAGGTGGTGCTCGATGTACGTCTTGATGCCGCGCAGCAGCAGGTCGGTCGCGGGCGGGGCGGGTCGGGGGCCGACGGGCAGCGGTTCGGCCGGGCCCGGTTCGGTCCGGCCGTCCGGAAGCAGTGCGGTCTGGCTGTCGAGGAAGGCCGTCGCGAGGTTGACGGCGGCGGTGCCCAACCAGGCGGTGTGCCGGTCCTCGGCGGAAGGCACGTGCGTGGCCAGCCCGAGGACGAAGGACGCGAGGAGGGCCGCCGGGCCCGACCCGGTCGACGCGGGACGCCCGGCTACGTTGCGCAGCACGTCTCCGGGCAGCGGCAGGGCCGCTTCGGGCAGGTGCAGGACCAGCGCGCGGACCGGGCGGGAGCCTGCGGACGTGCCGGCGCGGAGCCGCAACGGCTCGGTGGCCTCCCACAGCATCACGCTGCCGGACTCCAGCCGGACGAGCCGCTGATCGCGGCCGAGGACCAGAGGCCCGCGGGGCGCGAAAACCAGGTGCCAGGTCAGCGGTGGGCCGCCGGTGTACCGGTCTCCCAGCTGCTGACCGGCCGGCGGGGCGGGCAGGTTGAGCAACGACAGCCGTATCGGCCCCGCGTCGATCCGGTGGCGGACCGTAGGTTCGGGCACAACCGTCCGTACCGGAAACTGAAGCTCGCCGGGCAAGGCGGCTGCCGTTGCTTCCGGGCGGTCGGCGCCGGCACGGTACCGCCGCCCCGCGCCCGAGCCCGGCCTTCTCGTGGCAGGCGGCCTGCTGCGCCTGCCGGTGGTGGTCGACGTGGTGTTCGCGATCTCCAGCTCGTCCGTACCGGGCGAGCTGCCGTGAGCCGTCATGCCGGAATTCCCTCGCAGCGTGCGTGTCTGGCGTGCGCACCCGCAGCGGCCGGACCGGGAGTCCGCGCGTCGACCGGGTGCTTCGTGCGGGGGCGTTGCGCGCCGCCGCAGGTCCCCCTCCCGGAGCGGCCGGGAAGGCTGGTCCGGAGCCGTCACCCAGGTGCCTTCCCGAGTCTGGAGCGGGTGGACGGCTGGGACCAGAGCCGTCCGCCAGTTGCCCCGATTCTGGGACGGGTGGCCCTGTGACCTGCGAAGGCACCCGATGGATGGGACGCGGGACGGGACACCTGTGGGATAGTGGGCGCTACGGGGGAGGGGGGTGTGCCGTCGTGGGACGCTGGCAGCCGCTGGGGGGCGACCTGCCCGCCGAGGTGGCCCGGCTGGTGCGGGAACTGCGCCAGTACGTGGACCGGTGCGAGATGAACACCATGACCGTCGCCGCCAAGACCGGTTACAGCCGCAGTTCCTGGCTGCGCTACCTCAACGGGCGGAGACTGCCCCCCTGGGCGGCGGTCGCCGAGCTGGGACGGCTGGCGCAGGCCGACGCCGAGCCCCTGCGTGTGCTGTGGGAATCGGCGGCCCACGCCTGGACGGAGGAGCGCCCGGCCGAAGGCACCGGCCCGACACCCGCACCACTGCGTCCGGCAGGTAAGGCACGGGCTCCGGACACCCCGGCCACCGTGCCCACCGGCGCCGCGCCGGCTGCGGACCGGGCATTCCCGCGCGGCTTTCGCCCGGCACACGCGGGCGTACTGGCCGCTGTCGCCGCTTGCTCGCTGCTGGCCACCTTGCTGCTCGCCCGGCCATGGGACGGCTGGACCAGCGGGACGGAGGCCGACCGCCTGCCGGCCGGCGCCCCATCGGGAGCGCCGGCCTGGCCGTGGCCCTTGCACAGCGCGGCGGACGGGGCGGCCGCCGGGTGCCGGGCGGCCGCCTGCCGGGGCCTGGACCCCTACCGCGAAAGGTGCGATCGCGACAGTGGCGTCGTCCACCGGCTGCGCGCGTACGGCCGCCTCCTGACGCTTCGGTACAGTCCCGCCTGCCGGGCGAGCTGGGCGGAGGTCGACATCGCGGCGCAGACGGCCGGGTTGCGGATCGCCACGACGAGCGGCGACCAGCAGACGGCCACCGACGGCGGGGCGTACACGGCGATGGTGGCGAGCGGGCCGGACGCGGCACGTGCCACGGTCGTCGTCCGTGGCCGGCAACTCGGCGTCGCACAGTACGACAGCTGGATCGACGCTGTCAGCGGCAGCGCGCGAGGGTGACGGCGTCCGTGCGCAGCCGGTGGAACCGCCCGGCGTCGTAGACTTCGTAGACGCCGCCCGGGGAGGGGTGCAGCGGAAGACCGTAGCGCTCGCCCTGGTAGACCATCCACCGGCCGACGGGGACGATACGCTCCGCCGCGGCGCTCCAGGTGGCCGACCCGACGATCCCGTCCGCGGACAGGTGGTGGTTGCTCTGCCAGATCCGGGTGGCCTCGGCCGTCGCCTCGTCGTACGTGCAGCTGACCCCGGAGCGCGCCGAGTATCCGTCCGCCCACAGCACGCTCTGCCACAGGCCGACCAGGTCGCTGCGGCGGGTGCGGCCGACCGCCAACTGCTGTGCTGCCCCCAGCCCGGCGGCGACGAGCACGCCGCCACGCCGGTCGCCGGACTGCTGGTTCCGCGGGGCCCCGGACCCCGCGCACACCACCGCCAGAATCAGTACGCACAGCGCGGCGCGCGCCGTCGTCCCTTCGCCCATCGCACCGTCTCACCGTCGTGACGCCAACTACGTTCTGCAAGAGACCAGTTATGCAAAACCAGCGGTTCCGCCATTGCCCGCGTAGATACAGTAGGGAAGGAAAGCGACGATCCCCAGCAAGCACTGGGCCCGGAGGGCGTACGTGAGTGACTGGAAGCCGGTACCCGGCGGCCTCGCCTCGGACGTCCGGCATCTGGTCGCCGAACTGCGAGCCTTGAAGGACCGTGCCGGGCTGAGTCTGGCCGTCCTCGGCGGCCGCACTCCGTACAGCAAGTCCTCCTGGGAACGCTATCTCAACGGCAAGGCACTGCCACCGCAGCACGCGGTGATCTCCCTCGGGAAGCTGGCCGACGCCGATCCCGCCCGACTCCTGGCGCTGTGGGAGCTGGCGAACGCCGCCTGGCACGACCACAGGGCCCATGAGACGGACGGGGCCCGCGACGCCGACGACGTGCAGGATCGGCCGTCGAAGGAATCCACTCCTTCGACAGAGCGCACTCCCGCCACGCGGGCCGAAGAGCCGCCGTCCGTGAGCCGCCGGTTCGGCCGGCGGCAGCTGATCCGGACGGTGGTCGCCCTGGCCGCCGCCGTCGGCCTGTCCGTCGCTCTGTACGGCGCCTTCGGTCGGCATTCGGGCGCGCACGCCGACGGGGACGGCACCGGGGGCAAGGACGCACCGAGCAGGCAACTCGACGTGAACTGCTTCGCGGACAGCTGTGCCGGAAAAAACCCCGGGCCAACCGGCTGTGGCGGCGACGCGTGGACCGCTGCCAAGTACAGGGTCGCCGGGGTATACGTGGAGCTGCGTTACAGCGACGCCTGCAAGGCCGCGTGGTCCCGCATCAGCTGGGGACAGCCCGGCGACATCGCCCGGGTCATCGGCGAGGGGGGCCGGACGTATCAGAACAAGGTGCACTACGACACCGACACGTTCAGCGCGATGGTCGCGGCGCCGAGCCCCTCAACGGCCAAAGCGTGTGTCCTGCTCACCTCCGGGGTGCACGCCTGCACCCCCCCGGGCGGCACCCAGCACCTCACCGAGCCCCCGAACCCGCCCACCCCGGCCACCCCCTCCGTGGCGGTCGGCACCAGGTGAGCGAGATCATCATGAGCTCGAGAACGAGATCCGCACGCTGGTGCGGCAGCAGGTCCCCGGGCTGCTCGGCCTGCTCGGAGTCGGACCGATCACCGCCGCCCAGATCTTGGTCGGCTGGTCTCACCAGGGACGGTTCCGCTCGGAAGTCGCCTTCGCCTCCTTCGCCGGCGTCTCGCCGATCCCTGCCTCGTCCGGGCTGACCAACCGACACCGGCTCGACCGCGGCGGCGACGGGCAGCTCGACCGGGCCATGCACACGATCACCTTGATCCGGATGCGGCTCGATCCCTCTACGAAGACGTACGTCGCTCGCAAGACCGCCGAAGGCGTGGAGTGCGTGGCGATTCTTGAACCCGCTGCGTAGCGCCTCCGACCTGAGGGTCCTGTGACGTCCAAGGTCCCGGTCGGGTCGGCCCGGCCTGTTTTCGCGAGCGGACGACATGAAGCGCGTCGGCTACTTCTGAATGCCGTCTGACGTGGCAGTGGGCGAGCAGGAGTGGGCGCCGCGAGGCCGACGAAGAAGATGACGGCGGCCTCGGGCAGCATCACGACGGTCACGGTGAGCGTCAGACTGAACCACAGCGCCTTCGGGCTCGCGTTGGACCGGTTGACGTGGCCGTCGAGGCTGATGAGCTCCTATGCGGCGGCATCCGCGGAGTTCGCGGTCCACCAGCCCACCAGCCTCGAAACCGTTCCCGCCGGACTGCCTTGGAGCGGCTTCCACCCGTCTGTCCGTCTCGCTCATCGGCGTCCACCGGGTTGGTCGCGACGCCTCCTCCGGGGCCGGTCCTTCGGAAACCGGCCCCGGCGCGCACTCACCGTCCCAGAGGGCTACGGCAGGGGCGGGTAGGCGTTCCGCATGAGCTGCTGGAACTGGGCGGAGAACCAGTGACCGGCCAGCGGTGCGTCGGGCAGGGCCCCGGTGGGGTTGTTGCCGTTGCGGGCGTTGCCGCCGTAGGTGGGGTCGCACATGCGGTCGAAGCCCTTGCCCTCGTCGTTGGACACGGCGGAGCTGGAGCCGTCGGACTCACCCGGGGGCTTGACCCAGACGTAGGCGTCGATGCCGGCGGCCGGGGCCGCGGTGGGCCGCTCGCCGAGGCCTGCGCCGCTCTGGTTGCACCAGTTGCCTGCGTGGATGCGCCGGTCGATGCGGCTGCCGTTCACGTAGTCGTCGACGGAGGTCATCGGGCCGGGGCCGGTGGGGCGGGCCGTGCCGCCCCAGCCGTCGCGGGAGGTGTCGATCAGCATGCCGAGGCCGGAGTCGAACCCGGCCGCCACGAGCTTGTCTCGCAGCCCGAGCGCGAAGGACTGCTCGTCCACGTACTGGTTCCAGTCCACCCACTTCGACTGCCGCACGGTCTGCCCGTTCACGGTGTCGGTGACCTTGAAGTTCGGCTCCTTGACAGGGCTGTAGTTCGCGGTGTTGACGATGAAGCCGGCCACGTCATCCACGCTCGCGCCGCCCGTCGTGGCGACCTTGGCGAACTCCTGCACGGCCGGGCCGAGGTTGCTGTCCCAGCCGAGCCAGCCATGGTGGCCGGCGTCGATGTAGTTGTACACGTTGGGGATGGCGCCGAGCTTGTCCAGGGCGTAGGAGACGCCCTTCTCGTAGTTGCCGTTGCTCTTCATGGTCACGCAGGCGTCGGTCGTGGTGGGGGTGCCGCCGGCATTGGTGACCAGGTTGGGCAGCGAGTCCGGCTCGATGACCGTGGCGATCCGCAGACCCGCGTACTTCGGGTCGGAGAGGATCGAGGCGATCGGGTCGATGTACTGGGACTTGTACTTGTCGATGTCGTTCGGACCGAGTTCGCCGTTGGAGGCGAGGGCGGCGCAGTCGCGTCCGGGCAGGTCGTAGACGACCAACTGGACGACCAGATCACCCGGGCCCTTCTGCTTCAGCGCCTCGTCCAGGTGGGCGCGCAGACCCATGCCGGCGTTCACCCCGTTGATCGCGGCGATCCGGTCGAGCCAGACGGCGGTGGGCTGGTTGGCGATACGGCTGCCGCCCGGCTCGGCGGCGGCCTTGGCCGACCATTCGGGATTCACGTACACCTTGGCGCCTGCATAGGGGTTGTCGACCCGGCCGTCGGTGCCGCCGCCACCCCCTCCGCCACCGGTACCACCGCCCGTGCCGCCACCGGTACCGCCGCCCGATCCACCGCCGTCGACGTTGCAGGTGACGCCGTCGAGAGTGAAGGTGGTGGGAATGGCGTGGGTGCCGCTGGAGGAACCGTTGAAGCCGAAGCTGACCGAAGCGCCGGTGGCCAGTGTTCCGTTGTAGCTCTCGTTGGCGGCGGTGACGTCACTGCCGCTCTGGGTGACCTTCGCGTTCCAGTAGGTGGTGACCTTCTGGTTGCCGGCGTACGACCACTTCAGCGACCAGCCCGACTTGGCAGCGGCGTTGTTGGTGATCGTGACGGCGGCGGTGAAGCCGGTGTCCCACTGGCTTTGCACCTTGTAGTCCACGGTGCAGGGAACCGAGGCGGTGGCGGCGCCGGCCGGGGCCGTGAGGAGCGCCGCCCCCGAGGTACCGGCGAGCACCGCCAGCGCGGCGAACAGTGACATGTTGGTGCGACTCATGAGTGCGGGTTCCTTCTCCTCTGGAGGGTGATCACGGGTTGAGGGCGCGCAGGTGGTCGCGCAGCCCGGTGCCGTACGCGGTGGGTGTGCCGTCGTAGGCGGAGATCAGGGACGGCCCGGCTGGGCAGTCCCAGGCGTTCCAGGTCCAGCCCAGATAGGACAGGTCCCGGTCGTCGAACCACTTCATGACCCGGTCGACGAAACCGTGCGAACAGGTGTTCTCTCCGGTCTCTCCGGCCACGAGCGGTACCTGGGCGGCGACCGGGGCGAGGGCGGAGCTCCAGCAGCTCTCGTCGGCGCAGGAGTTGAAGTTGTAGACATGCCAGGCGGCGGCGAGATCGCCCATGGGATCGGTGGGCTTGTACGTCAGTCACTGGCGCAGGTCGTTGGCGTACGACAGTCCGCCGGCCAGGATGACGTCCTTCGCACCGGCGCCCCGTACGGCGTTCACGAGGTCCTGCATGCCGGCGACCGGGTAGGAGATCCCGGGGCAGGTCCCGCCGTCCCGCAAGCACTTCCAGGCGTCCGCGGCGCTGCTTGCCGCACGGTCTGGATAGGGCTCGTTGAACAGGTCGAACACCGGTGCCGGATCGTCCTTGAAGGTGCCGGCCACCGACGCCCGGAACGCCGGGCTGTACTGCTTGTCCGGCATCGGCTTCTGGCAGGTGGCGTGGACGCCGGAGCAGCCGGCCGAGTTGCCCGTGTACTGCCCGTACGTCCAGTGCAGGTCGAGGACCGGGGTCATGCCATGCGCCTCGACGCGGGCCACCAGGTCCTTGACGGCGCTGACGTAGTCGGCGCCGCCGTACTCCGGTTCGACGTCGGAAAGACCCAGCCAGCACTCCTCGTTGAGCGGAATGCGGACCGCGTTCGCCTTCCACTCGGCGATCGCCTTGACCGCCGCGTCGTCGACCGGACCGTCCGTCGGCGAAGCCGAAGGCGAGCTGCCAACTGCTCACCGGCGCCCGGTTGTCGGTGATCTCCACGGAACCCTGGAAACCACCGTCCCACCGGCTGGTGATGGTGTAGCCCACGGTGCACGCCGGGGCGGCTCCCTGGGCCGAGACCACCGGCAGGACAGCGCCCGAAACGAGCACGAGGGCACCGGCAGCGGCTAAAACTCCTGAATGCGGGGGGTGTCGCATGAGCGACTCCTTGCAGCTTGGCGTGCCGTGACGGCCGCGTCGACTGATGGAATCGCTCCCACTGGTGCCAGTGAAGCTAGCGCCAACCGGGCTGTTTTCACAGCGTTGTTGCTTAACTTTCTTCATCAGGCTCAGGGCCGGAGTGATTCAACTCCTCAACGCCTTGACGGCATTCGCCGCCATCCCCACTATGGGAGCGCTCCCACTGGTTCAAGCCTTGACCCCCACCAAGCCGCGCTCCGCAAGGAGGACCAGGACCATGGATCCCGGACGCACACGTAGAGCCCCACGGCGGCTGTGGACCGCCGTCGCAGCCGCGTTCGCACTCCCCCTGTCGATGCTCGCCATCAGCCCAACGCCCGCTCAGGCGGCGAGCGTTCAGTGCAGCGTCGACTACAGGACGAACGACTGGGGCTCCGGTTTCACCACGGACCTGACCATCACCAACCGCGGAGCCGCCCCGATCGACGGCTGGACACTGACGTACGCCTATGGCGGTAACCAGAAGCTCGCCAACGGCTGGAACGGCACCTGGTCCCAGTCCGGCCAGTCGATCACCGTGAAGGGCGCCGGGTACAACGCCACGATCGCCGCGGGCGCCGCCGTCTCCACGGGTGCCCAGTTCGGCTACACCGGCGCCAACACCGCTCCCACCGACTTCGCGATCAACGGCACCACCTGCACGGGCGCGCACCAGCCGCCGGTCGCCGTGCTGACCAGTCCGAAACCGGGCGCGGTCTACACCCAGGGTGACGCGGTCCCGCTCGCGGCGACCGCGGCGGCCGCCGACAACGCGACGATCAGCAAGGTGGAGTTCTACGACGACACGACCCTGCTGGGCACCGACACCAGCGCTCCGTACTCGCTCTCGGCCGTGAATTTGACCGTGGGCAGTCATTCACTGGTGGCGAAGGCGTATGACGACCTGGGCGCGTCCGGGTTGTCGACCCCGGTCGGCATCACGGTGGCCTCGGGCCCGGCGGTCGTCGCCACACCGACCCAAATGGGCGTCCGGCAGGGCAGGTCGGGCATCTACGCGGTGAAGCTGTCGACGCAACCCTCGTCGGATGTGACGGTGACGACCGTCCGCGCCGGCGGCAACCCGGGTCTGTCCGTGACGGGCGGTAAGACGCTCACCTTCACCCCCGCCAACTGGGGCACCGCCCAGAACGTGACCGTCACGGCCGACTCCTCGGGCACCGGCTCGGCGTCGTTCGAGTCGACGGCCACGGGCTACTCCAAGGCGACGGTCACCCTCACGGAGCTGGCGGCGCAGAAAGCGTACGACGCACGGTTCCTGGACCTCTACGGGAAGATCACCAACCCGGCGAACGGTTACTTCTCGCCCGAGGGCGTCCCCTACCACTCGGTGGAGACGCTGATCGTCGAGGCCCCCGACCAGGGCCATGAGACCACGTCGGAGGCGTACAGCTATCTGCTGTGGCTGCAGGCGATGTACGGCAGGGTCACCGGTGACTGGTCCAAGTTCAACGGCGCGTGGGCGCTCATGGAGAAGTACATGATCCCCACACACGCAGACCAGCCGACGGACTCGTTCTACAACTCCTCCAAGCCGGCGACCTACGCGCCGGAGGCGGACACGCCGAACGAGTACCCGACCAAGCTGGACCAGTCGGTGCCGGTCGGTGCGGACCCGCTTGCCGGTGAGCTGAAGTCGGCCTACAACACGGACGACATCTACGGCATGCACTGGCTGGAGGACGTCGACAACGTCTACGGCTTCGGCGACACCCCCGGCGGAACCTGCGAGGGCGGCCCCACCGCGAAGGGGCCTTCCTACATCAACACCTTCCAGCGCGGTCCGCAGGAGTCGGTGTGGGAGACGGTTCCGCAGCCGACCTGTGACGCCTTCAAGTACGGCGGCAAGAACGGCTACCTCGACCTGTTCACCGGCGACTCCGCCTATGCCGAACAGTGGAAGTACACCGACGCACCGGACGCCGACGCACGCGCCGTCCAGGCGGCGTACTGGGCCGATGTGTGGGCGAAGGCGCAGGGCAGGGGCGGTGACGTCTCCGCGACCGTCGGCAAGGCGGCCAAGATGGGCGACTACCTCCGGTATGCGATGTACGACAAGTACTTCAAGAAGATCGGCAACTGCGTGGGCCCCACGGCGTGCCCGGCCGGTTCCGGCAAGGACGCTTCCCACTACCTGCTGTCCTGGTACTACGCCTGGGGCGGCTCTAACGACACCGGCGGGGGCTGGGCCTGGCGCATCGGCTCCAGCTACGCCCACAGCGGCTACCAGAACCCGCTCGCCGCGTACGCGCTCAGCTCCGACGCCGACCTGAGGCCGAAGTCGGCGACAGGCGCGGTGGACTGGAGCACGTCGCTGACCCGGCAGCTGGAGTTCTACCAGTGGCTGCAGTCGTCCGAGGGCGCGATCGCGGGGGGTGCGACCAACAGTTGGGCAGGCCGGTACGCCACCCCGCCGACCGGCACGCCCACCTTCTACGGCATGTACTACGACGAGCAGCCCGTCTATCACGACCCGCCGTCCAACCAGTGGTTCGGCTTCCAGGCCTGGTCGATGGAGCGGGTCGCCGAGCTCTACCAGCAGACGGAGAACGCGCAGGCCAAGGCGGTCCTCGACAAGTGGGTGAAGTGGGCGCTGTCCAAGACCACGATCAATCCGGACGGCACCTACCGGATCCCCTCGACCCTGCAGTGGTCCGGCCGGCCCGACACCTGGAAGCCGTCGAGTCCCGGCTCCAACAGCGGACTGCACGTCACCGTCGCCGACTACACCGACGACGTCGGTGTGGCGGCCGCGTACGCCAAGGTGCTGACGTACTACGGCGCGAAGGCGGGGGACGCCAACGCGAAGGCGACCGCGCGGGCGCTGCTGGACGGCATGTGGAACAACTACCAGGACAGCCTGGGCATCGCCGTCCCCGAGACCCGCAGTGACTACAGCCGGTTCGGCGACAGCGTGTACGTGCCGAGCGGCTGGAGCGGCGCCATGCCGAACGGCGGCGCAGTCAACTCCTCCTCGACGTTCACCTCGCTGCGGTCCTTCTACAAGAACGACCCGGCCTGGTCGAAGATCGAGGCCTACCTCAAGGGCGGCGCCGCGCCCAGCTTCACCTATCACCGGTTCTGGGCCCAGGCGGACATCGCGCTGGCCATGGGCTCGTACGCGGAGCTCCTCGAATAGCCCCCGCTGAAGCTCCGCGTACGCGACCCCGTCGCAGGGGGACGGGGTCACCCGGCCGGGCGGTCCTCAGTCGCACGGAGGACCGCCCGGTGGTTGTCAGGAGCATGATCAGGTCACCGGCACATGTCGGGGGGCGCTCCCCAACGGGGCTCGCTCTCACGGCTCCCCACATCCCAGCGGAGGATCCGCATGCAACAGTCGAAGCACAGGGGCAGGGCGCACGCTCTGTTCGGCGCGCTGCTGACGTCACTCGTCGCGCTGGCGGCGCTTCTCACCGGGGCTCCGGTCTCGCACGCCGACACGACGATCTGCGAGCAATTCGGCTCGACCACGATCCAGGGCCGTTACGTCGTCCAGAACAACCGGTGGGGCACCAGCGCCACCCAGTGCGTCACGGTCACGGACTCCGGCTTCAGGATCGCCCAGGCCGACGGCTCGGTCCCGACGAACGGCGCACCGAAGTCCTACCCGTCCGTCTACAACGGCTGCCACTACACCAACTGCTCACCCGGTACCAACCTCCCGGCCCGGCTGAGCTCGATCTCGGCTGCGCCCACGGGCATCTCCTACAGCTACGTCAGCGGTGCGGCCTACGACGCCGCGTACGACATCTGGCTGGACCCGACACCACGCACCGACGGCGTGAACCGCACCGAGATCATGGTCTGGTTCAACCACGTGGGAGGCGTGCAGCCGGTCGGCTCGCCCACCGGCAGAGCCGTGGTGGCCGGCCGTTCGTGGCAGGTGTGGTCCGGCGACAACGGCTCCAACGACGTACTGTCCTTCGTCGCGCCGTCGGCGATCGACAGCTGGAACTTCGACGTGATGGACTTCGTCCGTCAGGCCGTTTCCCGTGGACTGGTCCAGGACGACTGGTACCTCACGAGTGTTCAGGCCGGCTTCGAACCCTGGCAGAACGGCGCAGGACTGGCGGTGACGTCGTTTTCCTCGACCGTCAACGTCGGTGGCACCGGAGGGGCGGGTGGCTCAGGCGGCTCGTCGGCGTGCAAGGTGACGTACGGCACGAATGTGTGGCAGGGCGGCTTCACCGCCGACGTCACCGTGACCAACGCGGGTTCTTCCCCCGTCGACGGCTGGAACCTCACGTTCACGTCGCCCGCCGGGCAGAGGATCACGAGTGCCTGGAGCGCCACCCTCTCTCCCTCGTCGGGAGTGGTGACGGCCAGCGGTTTGGCGTACAACGCGTCCATCGCACCGGGCGATCAGGTCTCCTTCGGGTTCCAGGGCACCTACGACGGCGCCTTCGCCAAACCGGCCGGTTTCACCCTGAACGGCACGTCCTGCGTCACCGCCTGACGGCGCCGGCACGGGCGGCCTGAGGCGTCCACGCCGGGGTGGGGCGGGGCACGGTCTCCCGGGTCGCCTGCAACGCGGCCGGTGTGACGGAGTCGGCACGCCGGGCCGTGCAACGTCCCGTCGAAGAGCTGGGTACGTGCCCCAATCCGGGAACTGGGTACGTGCCCGATCCGGCGGCCCGGTCCCTGGCCGGGCGGCGGGCCGACGCCGTGGCCCTCGTCCTGACGGACCCGGACCGATGGTCTGCGTGATGTTGTCTCGCCGGCGAGACATGCACAGCATGGGGAGGCCTGCGGGGGTGCCCATGTACCGCGGCGAAGTGGTGTCGGCCGCCATGCGGGTGCCGAGCGCCATTCGGATGTCGAGTGTCGGATTGTCTGCACGGGAGAGTCATGGCGAACCCAGTTCGAGAATCAGGGAAATGGCCGATGAGCCGTGGCGGAGAGGCGGCGGGCAGGTGACGATCGGCAACGGCGATGGCCTCCTGGCCGTCCGCGGGTATCTCGACGGGCTGATCCGGGCGCGACTGACCAGCCCGTTCAGCTGCGAAGTCCCTTTGGTCTCACTCGGGTTCGACTCGCTCGCGGCCATCGAGCTGTGGAGCCGGCTGCGGACCGACCTCGGTGTGGACGTCCCGGCCGGCGAGCTGCTGGAGCTCACCCTGGACGGCCTGGCGGCGCGGGTGCTGGCGGAAGGCGGGTCTGTCGCCGCGTCCGCCGCCGGACCGGTTGCCGGCGGACCCGCCGGGGGAGACCTCGACAGCGCCTCTCCGGAGGCGGCCGCCCAGCTGCTGGCGACCCTCGACGGCCTGGACGAGGCGGGGATGGAGCGCCTGGCGGCCGGACTCGGACCCGGGACAACGCCCGCGGACTGAACTCGGCCGCCCCGACGCCGGCCGTCCGTCGTTCGTGCCGGCCGACGACCTGTGCGGTGATCAAGGCGGTCCTGGTGAATCCGCCATGACCTGACCGACCAGACACACATCCCGTTGTGGAGCCTCGATGAGTTCCTCCTCTGTCTTCCTGAGCGGTCCGCAGTACGTGCTGGGGGAGATCGCCTCGCACCACACCGAGACTCCGGATCTGAAGGCGCGGGCCGGTGAACTGGGTGTGCCGTACGCCCCGGAGCTCTGGGGCTGGGGCCATGTGCACCGGAGCCACAGGTCGCTGGAGGACCTGGCGATCGAGGCGGGCAGAGCGACTCTCCGCGCCGCCGGCGTGGACCCCACCTCCGTCGACGCACTGGTGCTGTGCTGCACCGGTTTTCCAGGGGGGCCGGACAGCCACGGCGGCTTCGTGCGGACCATTTCGGAGGGGTTGGGAACGCGTGGCACCGACTTCCTCGGCATCACGCTCGACCGGTGCACGAACCTGCTGGCGGGCCTGCGAGTCGCCGAGGCCTTCGTGGCTGCCGGGACCCATCGGCGGGTCCTGGTCGTCACCACCGATCGAGTCACTGTCGAGGCGGCAAGACTGGCCAAGTTCGCCCTGTTCAGCGACGGTGCGGCCGGTGTGCTGGTGTCGGACACCGATGGGGAGTACGAGATCGTCGCAAGTGCCGCAGCGCACGAGCTGAAGGACCTGGACTGGTCGAACCAGATCAGTCCGGACCTCTCCCGCCGCGTGAACACGCAGCTGATGAAACGTGCGTCCATCGGAATCGACCAGGTCGACATCCTCATGCACGCCAATATCTTCGAAGCCATCATCGTGATGAAAGAGCTTCAGGCGGGATTTGCCGCAGCGCAGTTGTACACGGACAACATCGCACGGGTGGGCCACTGCTTCGCCGCCGACCCGATCATCAACCTGACGGACCTCGCAGCAGCCGGTCGCCTTCGCGACAACGGCCACTATCTGCTGGCCGCCTCGGTTCCCGGAGTACGGTACGGGGTTCTGCTCCGCAAGCAGACGCGCTAGCACTCGAACCGGCATCTTCGCCCATGGTCCGGCGGGGGCGTTGTCTCGCTGGCGAGACAGGCGTCGGCCGACACGTCGCAGCAGGCTCATGGCGAAGACGGCAGGCGGAGCGCGGATGCCGCCGTCGTACGGTTTCCGACACCGGACGACCGTCGGGTTCCGCGCCTTCTTGCCGAATTCCCGTCACCAGGTGATCAACCCGCATCGGCGAAGTGGGGATGCGCCTGTTGATCCATGATTTCGCCGTCCGTCATGCCCGTGAGTCCGCGGCCGTCGTCGTCTCCTGATGGGAAGAGGCCCGGCACGGCGCCGATATCGGAATGGTGCCGCGAGAGGGCGGCGGATTCTGGCGGGGCCGCGTTTCGGTCGCGTACGTTTCATCGAGCATCGCCTGATCAAGGTGCCGCCGGGCTCACGGCCGTCCCGACCGATGCTGACCTGCGAATCTGAAAGGGCGACATGACTTACGCGCTGTTCAGTGGTCTCGATGAGGGCATGCTGGCGCTGCCGTTCTACGAGGAGCAGCACCGCACGCTGGCCGTGGAACTCGCCGACTGGTGCGCCGGCCACGCCGGCCTGTGGGCACGTCCTCTGGAGCAGATCCCGGAGAAGGCCGGCAGGGAGATCCTGAGCGCGCTCGGCTCCGCCGGATGGCTGGGATTCCTCGATCCCGCGAACGGGTCCGCCGCCGGTGACTACCGGTCGATCTGTCTGGCCAGGGAGATCCTTGCGTACGCCGACGATCTGGCGGACTTCGCCTTCTCCATCCAGGCGCTGTCGGCGACCACGATCGTCCGGTACGGAAACAGTGGGCAGCAGTTGGAGTATCTGCCGCGCATGGCGTCGGGTGAGGTGACGGGATCGTTCGCGGTCTCGGAGGAGGAGGCCGGCTCCGACATGTCGGCAGTCGGTCTCACTGCCGACCGAGTGTCCGACGGATATCTGCTGAACGGCCGAAAGGCCTGGATCGCCAATGCCGGCGTCGCGGATCTGCACTGCGTGATCGCGCGAACGGGTGGGGGACCCGGGGCGCTGGGGCTCACGGCGTTTCTGGTGCCGGCGCGCACGCCTGGAGTCCGGGTGCTGGAGGAGGTGCGGTTGGTCGCTCCGCGCTCGTTCGGACACCTGGCCTTCGAAGACTGCCTGGTCCCCGAATCGAGCGTGCTCGGACGCCCCGGACAGGGGTTCGTGGTCGCGACGGACGTGCTGGAGCGATTCCGGATGACGGTGGGGGCGGCCGCGGTGGGGTTCGCGCGGCGCGCCGCCGACTCGGCGGTCCAGCGGGCCCGTGAGCGGCGGATCCAGGGCGGCACGCTGATGGACCTTCAGCTGGTGAAGGGTGCCCTTGCCGACATGGAGGTGAAGCTGAACTACTCCGCGATGTTGGTCGCGCGGGCGGCGTGGGAGCTCGACCACGGGAACCCCGGCTACGCGAAACACTCGAGTATCGCCAAGCTGGCCGCCACCGAGGCCGCGCAGGAGATCGTCGACGCCGCCGTCCAGGTCCACGGGGCAGCCGGCCTGGTTGCCGACAGCGTCCCCGAGCGCCTGTACCGGCAGGTCAGGTCCCTGCGTATCTACGAGGGAGCGTCCGAGGTCCAGAAAATGATCATCGCGGACGCGCTGGGACGACGGCCGCACGCGGGCCGGTCCCGAGCGGCATCCGGACGCAGTGCGGGCCGAGTGGAGCGCTGACTTGTTCTCCCCTGTCGTAGCGATGACACGGGCAGATCCGTACCCATACATCCTGGCTCACCCTGGCCGCCGGGTACGGAAACACATTTGATGCATACACGGGGAGAGCCATGAGTGACGAACAGCACTACGAGTGTGTCGGCATAGGCGTCGGCCCTGCGAACCTGAGTCTTGCGTCTCTGTTGCACGGTCGCCCGGGGCTGCCGAACCTCTTCCTTGAGAAACGTGAGGTGTTCAGTTGGCATGACGGACAGCAGATCCCCGATGCGACCCTCCAGGTGTCCATATTCAAGGACCTGGTAAGCCTGTCGGACCCGACCAGTCCCTTTTCGTTCCTGTCCTACCTGAAGGACAAAGGGCGGATCTACCACTTCATCAATGCCCAGTTCAGCGCGGTGCCGCGGCAGGAGTTCCGCAACTACCTGGAATGGGCGAGCCGGCGCAACCAGAACGTGGTGTTCGGCGAGGAGGTCGTGTCCGTCGACTTCGACGGCGTCTTCGTTCTGCGTACCAACCGGCGCACTGTCACGGCGAACAACGTGTCGATCGGCATCGGCAGCCGTGCCTGGGTGCCGGCGGCGGCCCGTGACCACCTCGGCCTCACCCAGTTCCACGTCAGCGACTTCGTGCCTCTCAGCCGCGACGTGGCGGGGAAGAGGGTCTGCGTGGTCGGCGGCGGCCAGTCGGGCGCCGAGGCGTTCCTCGACCTCATCTCGCGGCCGGCCCCCGAGCGGCCGCGCCGGGTCTCGTGGGTGTCGCGCCGCCGCAACTTCTACCCCATCGACGACTCGCCCTTCACCAACGACTTCTACATGCCCGGCCACTCGGACTACTTCGCCCGGCTGGACCAGGGGACGCGCGAATCCTTCAACCGGGAGCACGTCCTCACCAGTGACGGCATCTCCGAGAGCACGCTCCGCGAGATCTACCAGCGCATCTACGCCGAGCGGTTCATCCACGGCAACACCGACCTGGTCTCGCTGTACCCGAACCGGAGCGTGATCGCGGTCGCCGCCTCCGACAACGCGTGGTCGTTGAAGCTGTCCAACAGCAACCATCCGGCGGTCCTCGGGCAGGTCGACGCCGACGTGGTGGTCTGGGCGACCGGATTCCGCACCGCCGCGCCCGACTTCCTCGCGCCGATCGCGGACCGACTCGAGCGCGAGGGCGACGAGTACCGCATCGACGGTGATTTCGCCGTGCGATGGGACGGTCCTTCGAACCGCAGCGTCTTCCTCCAGAACGCGGCGCTGCGACAGCGCGGACTGGCGGACAAGAACCTCAGCCTGCTCGCCTGGCGGAGCCAGCGGATCATCGACCGCCTCCGATGCGTGCGCAGCGACGATCCGGCACCTTCGTTCATCGAATGGTCGGCGAAGCTCAGCCCCGACGAGAGCGTGGGGTGAACCATGACACATGTCGACTTCGCGGTCGTGGGCGGCGGAATCATCGGGTGCACGATCGCACGGGAGCTGGTGCTCCGGGACCCGAACGCCTCCGTGCTGGTGCTCGACCAGGACGCCGTCGGATCGGGAGCCAGCCGCCGCTCGGCCGGCCTGCACTTCCCCCGTGGCGCGACGGAGCGTGTCCGCCGCATGTCCGCCTACAGCCAGGCCTGCTACCGGGCCCTGCTGGACGCCGATCCGACTCTGCCGATCCACCCGGTTCCCATGCTGGTAGTGGCCGACCGCGCGAGCGCGGACCAGGTGGAGGCGGCCTATCTCGACGAGGCCCGCATGTCCCGCGTGGACGCGCTGCCGGACTGGCTGCCGCCCCTGTCGGACGAGACGGCGGCCTGGAAGGGCGAGGGCTGCCAGTACGCCGACGTCGGCGCACTGGCCCGAGCACTGGCCCGGTCGCTGCGGCCGGGGACGAGTTTCCGGGACGGGGTCTGCGTCGCCGCCCTGGACCGGGCCGGGGACGGATACGAACTCGCGCTCGGCACCGGAGAACGCGTCACGGCCGACGCGGTCGTGCTCGCACCGGGCCCGTGGCTGGCCGCACCGGCCTGGCGGGAACGGCTCGCGCCCCTGGACGCCAGAGTGAAGAAGGTCGTGGCGCTGCACATCGAACAGCCGCCCGCGGCCGAGGACGGGGTCGTCGTCTTCCATGACGAGGACGCCTTCCTGCTCCCACTCCACGAGCAGCGGCGCTGGCTCTTCAGCTACACCAGCCAGGTCTGGGACGTCGACCCCGACCGGATCACCGGCGGCGTCTGCGCGTCGGACCTCTCCGAGGCCCGCGAGGTGCTGCTCCGCCGCGCCCCCCGCCTGGCCGACTCCGCCCGCAGCGGACGCGTGTTCTGCGATGCGTACAGCCCGGATCGGGAGCCTCTCGTACGCGCACTGGACGAGGAGGGCCGACTGGTGTTCGCGGGTGCCGCCAACGGCTCCGGCTACCGGCTCGCACCCGCCATCGCCGCGGAAGCAGCACAGCTGCTGCGTACGGCCGTTCAGAACGATTCCGAGCAAGGGAGCCACCCATGAACGTGAGCGTCTTCGCCACCGAGGAGCTGCACCAGGCATTCGGCATCGAGATGAGCTCCGTGGAGTCGATGAGTGCCGGAGCCGGCTGGGGAAGGGTCGCTCCGGGCGTCACCTCCGATCCGCACCAGCACGACGAGACCGAGATGTTCGTCGTCGTCGCCGGAACCGGATGGGTGGCCTTCGACGGCCGGCGCATCCGGGTGGAGCCCGGAACGGTGTGCCAGTTCGAGCCCTTCGAGACGCACGTCATCGAGAACGACGGCGACGTCGACCTGGTCTTCTTCGACCTGTACTGGCGCGACCCGGCGCTCGCCGCCCGGACCGCGGCCGCGGGAGCCGCGCGTCGCCGATTCCCCGAGCGGCCGGTCTTCGTCTTCTCGACCCCGCCCACTCCCAACGGCGACCTCCACCTCGGCCATCTGTCCGGCCCCTACCTGGGAGCGGACGCCTACGTCCGGTTCCAGCGCATGCAGGGCACCGACATCTGGCACCTGACGGGGAGCGACGACTTCCAGAGCTACGTGGTCGAGTGCGCCCGCCGCGAGGAGCGCGAACCGGCGCGCACCGCCGGGCACTACAGCGCCGAGATCGCCGCGACGCTCCGTCTGATGGACATCGAGGTCGACCAGTACACCGTGACCAGCGAGGACCCCGGCTACCGGGACGGTCTGCGCGGGTACTTCTCGAAGCTGGTCGACTCGGGTGCCGTCGCCGTCCGGCGGACGGCCGCCACGGTGGACGCGGAGACGGGCGCCTACCTCTACGAGGTGGGCGTCTCGGGCGGTTGTCCCGGATGCGGCGGCGGGACCAGCGGCAACATCTGCGAAGAATGCGGCGAGCCGAATGTCTGCGTCGACCTGGTCGACCCGCGCAGCAGCCGGTCGCAGACGCCGTCGAAGCAGCAGCCGGTCTCCCGCTTCGTCCTGCCGCTCCACGAGTTCGGCAAGGAGGTCGCCGATCACCACCGCCTCGGCCGGGTGCCGGCCCGACTCCGCGAACTGGCGGACCGGGTGTTCGCGCGCACCAGCCTCGACATTCCCGTGACGCACCCGTCCGACTGGGGCGTCGCACCCGCGGAGACGACCGTGGACGGGCAGGTGATCTGGGTCTGGCCCGAGATGTCCTACGGCTTCCTCCACGGCGTCGAAGCCCTCGGCGGGCGTCTGGGCCGTGACTGGCGAGCCGCCCATCCCGAGCAGGACTGGAAGTTCGTCCACTTCTTCGGCTACGACAACAGCTTCTACCACGCCGTGCTCTACCCGGCGCTCTACCGGTCGGCGTACCCGGCGTGGAATCCCGACATCGACTACCACGTCAACGAGTTCTACCTGCTGGAGGGCGGCAAGTTCTCCACCAGCCGACGCCATGCCGTCTGGGGCAAGCAGATCCTGCGCCCGGAGACCGTGGACGCGGTGCGCTACTACCTGTCGCTCACACGTCCGGAGCAGCAACGGACGAACTTCGAGCTCGAGGCGTACACGGAGACCGTCCAGAGGGTCCTGGTGGACGGCTGGCAGAGCTGGCTGAACGACCTGGGCGCACGGATCGCCGATCAGTACGGCGGGACCGCCCCCGACGCCGGCGTCTGGACTCCCGAGCACACGGCGTTCCTCAACCGCCTGGGCATACGGCTCGCCGCTGTCGCCGACAGCCTCGGACAGGACGGATTCTCGCTGAACCGTGCGGCCGCCGAGCTGGACGGGATCGTCGTGGACGCCCGGCGGTTCGCCGCGGCAGAGGCACGGACCGCGCTGATCGCCGACTGGCACGACGAGGCACGAACGGCCGTCGCGCTGGAACTGGCCGCGGCACGGCTGCTGGCCCGCGCGGCCGCGCCGGTCATGCCGCGATTCGCCGCCCGGCTCGCCGAGGCGCTCGGGACGGCCGACCTCTCGTCCTGGCCCTCCCAGGTCGAGCTGGTCGCGCCCGGGACGCGGATCAGCCTTCAGAACCAGTCCTACTTCGCGGCTCTGCCGTCGGACTGGCCGCTCGCCGCGGAGACCACGGGATGACGGACTCTGTGATCAACCGCGTGGTGGCGGGGCCGCCGGCTCCCGGCCACCGGATCTCGTTCCTCCGGCTCGGCAGCCGCAGGACGCTGGACCTGACCGAACTGTACGAACAGTCGGGCCGTGTCGCCGCCTACCTCCGGAGCCTCGGCGTCGAGTCCGAGGACCGCATCGGGATCCTGGCGGCCAACAGCCTGGAATGGGTCCTGCTGGACCTTGCGGCGCTGCGGCTCAAGGCCGTGGTCGCGGGGTTCGAGCCGGGCAAGTTCGCCGACGCCGGAGAGCTGGTGGCGCGCTACGGGCTCAAGGCCCTGTTCACCGACCGGGACGTGCCGGCGGGCGCGCCGGCGGCGGTCCGGGGCTTCGCCGACGTCGCGGAGGCCGCGGGACGGACAGGGACGGAGCTGCCCGAGCCCGTCGGGTACGAACCCGAGGAGGTGACGACGATCAAGTTCACCTCCGGCAGCACCGGCGTGCCCAAGGGGCTCGGGGCCACCGTCGGCAGCATCGACGGGTCGATGCGGGCCGTGCAGGAGATCTTCGAGCACCGGGACGATGACAACCTCTTCGTCTTCCTTCCGCTGTCGCTGCTGCAGCAGCGGTACTGGGTCTACTCCGCCCTCTGCTTCGGCCACGACGTGACCGTCACCACGTACGAGGCGGCCTTCGCCGCGCTCGCGACGGCCCGGCCTACCGTGGTGATGGGTGTGCCGGCGTTCTTCGAGGCCGCCAGGCAGCAGATCAGCCAGGACGCCGCGCGCGCGGACGGCGTCACGCCGGACGCGGCGCGCCGCGCGGCCGCGCGGCGGCTGTTCGGCGACCGGATCCGCTACCTGTGGACGGGATCGGCACCGGCGGACCGGGAGGTGCTGCGCTACCTCACCGACGCGGGCCTTCCCATCTTCGAGGGCTACGGGCTGAACGAGACGTGCATCGTCAGCAAGAACCACCCCGGTGCCCACAAGGAAGGCAGCGCGGGGCGGGTGCTGCCGGGGAAGCAGGTGCTGTTCGACGAGGACGGCGTGATCCTGATCCGCAGCGAGCATCCGGTGAACCGGCGCTACGAGTTCGCCGAGCCCGGCGACTCCGAGCGGATGTTCGTCGCGGACGGGGTGGTGCGCACCGGCGACCTCGGCTACGTGGACGAGGACGGCTTCCTGTTCATCCAGGGGCGCGCCGACGACGTCATCGTGCTCGGAAACGGCAGGAAGGTGATCGTCCGGCCGATCGAGGAGCACATGCGGACGAGTCCGGCGATCGAGGAGTGCGTGGTGTTCTGCCCCGCGCAGACGTCCCTGGTCGCGGTGGTCTCGCCGTCCTCCGACACGCCCGACCTCAAGGCGATCGCCGACCAACTGGCCCGCACCAACGCCTCGTTCGGCCGTGACGAACAGATCCGCAAGGTCGTGGTCGCGAGCCCCCGGCCCAGCATCGCCAACGGAATGCTCACCTCGCAGTTCAAGCCGAGACGCCAGGCCATCTTCGCCGCCTTCCAGGCGGAGATCACGAACAACCAGGACGGTATCCATGCCCAGTGACATCGAGACCATCGCGCGGGAGAACCTGTCGGCCGCGCTCCAGCCGGCCGCGGATCCGCACGGGATCGACCCGGACGTCGCGCTGACCGACCACGGACTGACCTCGCTGCAGAAGGTCCTGTTCCTGACCCGGCTCTGCGAGGACCTCGCGGTCGACCTCGCGCATCTGACCGAGCGCGACGTCGCCGAGATGCGCACCCTCCACGACGTCGTCGACACCCTGTCGCGTTACGCGGGAAAGGCTGCCTAGAGTGAGTTGGGCGGAACTGGCCGCGGCCACGCTGGAGAACGACCACGTGAGGCTGCGTCCGATCAGTCCCGAGGACCGCGAGTCGATCCACGACATCGCGATGGACCCGGTGATCTGGCGCTACTTCGTGAGCCTCGTCGAGACCGAGGCGGACTTCGACGCCTTCTTCCAGGGCATGGTCGCCGACCACGCGGCGGGCAGGCGCGTGGTCTTCCACATCACCGACAAGACGACGGGGCGCTGCGCGGGGAGCATGAGCTTCGGCAACCTCTCGGAGGCGGACTCGCGCCTGGAGATCGGCTGGTCCTGGCTGGGCGTCGACTTCCAGGGCCGCGGCATCAACCGCTGGGCCAAGTACCTCCTGCTCGAGCACGCCTTCGAGACCCTGGGCGCCGAGCGCGTGGAGTTCAAGACGGACCGGCTCAACGTGCAGGCCAGAGCGGGCCTGCGCAACATCGGCGCCCTGGAGGAGGGCGTCTTCCGCAGCTTCAACCCGATGCCGGGCGGCAGGCGCCGGGACGCGGTCTTCTACAGCGTGGTGCGCGGCGAGTGGCCCTGGCTCAAGGGCGAGTTGGCCGCTCACGCGAAGGTGACCCGGCAGGACATGGTGGTGTGACCGGCGGACCGGGCATCGCCCATCTGCGTCTGCGCGGCGATGCGCACGAGGTCGGCCGGCAGCACGGCGCCGCCCTCGCGGGCCCGTTGCGCGGTTTCGTCGACGACTCGCTCTGCCGTCTCGGCCTGCTGCTGGACGAACAGGTCACGATGTCCGGGCTCGAACCGGTGCTGTCCGCCTACGACAAGGTGATCACGGCGGAGCTGCCACGGCTCGCGGACGAGATCACCGGACTCGCCGACGGGATCGGAATCCACCGCGACCAGGCGCTGCTGCTGCAACTGCGCCGGGAGATCCTGGGCTACCGGAAGATCCCGGCGCGAGGTGACTGCACCACCTACGCGAGGGCCGGTTCCCGTCCGGTACTGGCCCAGACGGTGGACCTCAACGGCGACCTGGACGATCAGATCAGCGTCCTCGACGTCCGGCTCACGGGTTCCCCGCGCGGGGTCCTGGTGCTCAGCTTCGCGGGCCTCCTCGGCTATCTGGGCGTCAACAGCGACGGCCTGGCCGTGGGCCTCAACCTGGTCCTCGGCGGCGACTGGAAACCCGGAGTCCCGCCGTACCTGGCCATTCGCCACGTGCTGGACTCCGCCGCCACCGTCGACGAGGCGGTCGAGTGCCTCCGCGGTCTCCCGTTGGCCAGCTCACGGTCGTTCATGCTCTGCGACGCGGGCAAAGCGGTCTGGGTGGAGGCCCTGGACGGCGGGTTCCGGTGCTTCGAAGCCCAACAGGCCGAGCACACCAACCACTTCCTCCACCCCGAGTTCGAACCCTTCGACGAGATCAACGTCTTCGCGCGGAACTTCTCACGCCGACGGTTGGAGGCGTGCCGCGCCGGTCTCGCCGCGATGGCGCCGGGCGCGGGGGTGGAGGAGCATTTCGCCCTGCTCTCGGTCCCTCCCATCCGAGTGGTCGGAACCGGCGACATCCGGTACGAGCGCACCGTCGCCGCGGCCGTCGCGCTGCCGGGGAGCGGCCGGTTGTACATCAGGCCGGGTGATCCCGCGGCATCTGCCACCAGGGAGTTCACCCTTGCGGACCCGGACTGCCGCACCGACGGCTCTCCCCGGGCGGACGCGGATGACGCGGGGTGACGCCGAGGTGCCGAGATGTCGGTCCCTCTTGATCTTTTCGAACTCGACGGGCGGGAACATGAACGTGCTCGATGACGAGAACGGGCGATTCGTCGTCCTTGTGAACCACGCGGACCGGCTCACGGCGGTCCTCGCGGGACACGCGTCAGAAGCTCTTCCGGAAGGGAACCTGTCATGAAAGCGGGTACGGCCATCAGCGTTGCCGGGACCGATGCCGGGATCGACGTCGACGACCTCTCCAGCCTGCTGATGATCAGGCACTTCGAGCAGACCGTCCTGGACCTGTTCGCGCGCGGGCTGCTCAACGGCACCACGCACACCTGCCTCGGCCAGGAGTACGTGCCGGTGGCCCTGGGGCCGCTGCTGGCCCCGGACGACTTCGTGTTCAGCAACCACCGCGGCCACGGCCACTACCTGGCCCGCTTCGACGACCCCGAGGGCCTGCTGGCCGAGATGACCGGCCGCGAGGGCGCCGTCTGTTCGGGCGTCGGCGGCAGCCAGCACATCTTCCGGGGCACCTACCTGTCCACCGGGGTGCAGGGCGAGAGCCTGCCGGTGGCCGTGGGCACGGCCCTGTGGTTCCAGCGGACCGGCCGGCCCGCGATCGCCGTGGCCTACATCGGCGACGGCACCTGGGGCGAGGGCGCCGTCTACGAGGCGTTGAACCTGGCCGCGCTGTGGCGGCTGCCGCTGCTGGTGGTCGTGGAGAACAACGGCATCGCGCAGACCACGCCGACCGCGCGCGCCATGGCCGGCGACATCGCCGGGCGGGCCGCGGCGTTCGGCATCGCCCATGTGCCCGTGACCGGCAGCGACGTCGCCGCGATCCGCGCGCGCCTGGCACCGGTGGTGGAACGGACGCGCACCGGCGGCGGGCCGGCCGTCGTGGAGTTCACGACCCACCGCCTCGGCCCGCACAGCAAGGGCGACGACACGCGCTCCGCCGCCGAGGTCGCCGCCGAGCGGGAGCACGACTGGCACGACGCCTACCGGCGCCTGGACCCCGACCTGTTCGCCGAGGTCGATGACGAGCAGCGGACGCGGATCGCCGAGGCCGTGGACCGGGTCCTGGCCCGTCCGGCCTCGGTGTGGGAGAGGGGCTGAACCGTGGAGCGTGTCGCCGAGAACCTGAACCGGGCCCTGCACGCGGCCTTCGCCGCCGACCCCGGCCTGTTCCTGCTGGGGGAGGACGTCGCCGATCCGTACGGCGGCGCCTTCAAGATCACCAAGGGACTGTCGTCGGGCTACCCCGACCGGGTCCTCAGCACGCCCATCAGCGAGCAGTCGCTGGTGGGCGTGGCCAACGGGCTGGCGCTGTCCGGCGGGCGCGCCATCGTCGAGATCATGTTCGGCGACTTCGCCACCCTGGCCTTCGACCAGATCGTCAACTTCGCGGCCAAATCGGTCGCGATGTACGGCCGCCGGGTCGAGGTGCCGGTGATCGTGCGCTGTCCCACCGGCGGGCGGCGCGGGTACGGCCCGACCCACAGCCAGAGCCTGCAGAAGCACTTCATCGGCGTGCCGCACCTGTCGGTGCACGAGATCTCGCCGTTCCACGACAGCACGGCCCTGCTCGCCGGCCTGCTCGCCGAGGGCGAGCCGGCCGTCCTGTTCGAGGACAAGGTGCTCTACACGCAGCCGATGCACGAGCCGGGTACGGACGGGCCGTTCGTCGCCGATTTCCCGTTCGGAGCCGGTGGCGCGGCACGGCTGCGGGCGTCGGACGGCGACGACGCGGCCGACTGCGTGATCATCGCGCCCGGCGGCGTGGCCCGGCGGGCGCTGGCGGCGGCCGGGACGCTGTTCGCCGAGCACGAGATCACCTGCGAGGTGATCGTGCCGACCCGGTTGTACCCGTTCGACGTGGAGCCGCTGCTGCCCGCCCTGGCCGGCGCCGAGGTGGTGTGCCTGGTCGAGGACTGCGCCGCCGGCGGCACCTGGGGCTCGGAGGTCGCCGGGCGCGTCTACGAGCGGCTGTGGGGCCGGCTGCGCCGCCCGGTCGTGCTGTGCAGCGCCGAGGCCGAGGTGATCCCGACCGCCGCACACCTGGAACAGACCGTGCTCCCCCAAGCTTCTGACATCCACCGCGCCATCTGGGAGGCGTTGCATGCGTGAACTGCTGCTGCCGAAGTTCAACAACAACGACGAGGGCTGCGTCCTGGTCGGCTGGACGGTCGACGACGGCGCCGCGGTGTCCGCGGACGCGGTCGTTGCCGAGGTCGAGACCGCCAAGGCCCTGGAGGAACTCGTCGCGGACGTCGACGGCGTCCTCCACCGGCTCGTCGAGGCCGGAGCGCACTGCGAGTTCGGGCGGCCGGTAGGGCTGCTGTTCGACAGCCGCCAGGAGCGGGACGACTACCTGGCTGCCGCCGTCGTGACCACCGCACCCGAGGGCGAGGGCGACGGCGAGGACCACGAGGGCGGCCCGGAGCCGATCCTCAGCGACGCCGCACGCACCCTCGCCCAGGATCACGGCATCCGGACCGAGCAGCTGCGCACGCTCGGCAAGCGGGTGGTGAAGGCCTCCGACGTCCAGCGGCTCATCGACCAGGGGTCCATGGACCAGGAGGAGGCGTCCGTGTCGGCTGGGGCGTCCGCGGACGCCGTCGTCGTCAGCCTCAGTCCGCGCCAGCGCGCGGTGGCCGCGGTCGTCAGCGAGGCGCACCGCACCATCCCGGCCGCCTTCGCCGCGATCGCGGTCGACCTGACAGCGTTCCGCGCCGCCCGCGGTGGCGCCCCATACGGACTCGTCGAGCTCCTGGTCAAGGCCATCGCCGCTCGCCACGCCGAGTTCCCGCTGTTCTTCGCCACGTCCGGTGCGGACCACACCCTCACCCTTGCGCCGGCCGCCAACGTCGGGGTCACCGTCGACGTCGGGACCGGGCTGTTCATCCCGGTGCTCAAGGACGCCGCCCACCGTCCGATCGCCGACCTGGCCGACGACCTCATGGACTTCCGTGTCAGCGCCCTGCGGCAGAACTTCCGCGAGGACGCGTTCGCCGACGAGGCCATCACCCTCTCGCTGCACAACGATCCGGACATCATCCTGGCCGCGCCGATCGTCCATCCGGGCCGCACCTGCGTCGTGACCTTGTGCGCCGAGCGGAGCGAAGTCGCGCTGTCCGAGGACGGTGTGCCGTTCACCCGGCCGGTCACCACGGTCGCGGTCACCTACGACCACCGCTATCTCAACGGCCGTGAGGCGGTCCGCTTCCTCACCGCGGTGAAGCAGGACCTGGAGACCGCCGACGCCATCGCCCGGCTCGCGGGCTGACGGGGGGACGACGACGCCACCGCCGGGCTTCGACGCGGATGCCGAAGCCGGCGGCGAGCCGGGCGAGAACGTCGTGCCGGCGCGGGTACACCGGACCGACCGGGGCACGCCGGTGCGGCGGGAGCCTGCAGCGGCGGTCACCCTCGCGGGTGACGACGAGCACGGTGACCCACTCGACCAGGGCCTGGGGCAGGTCGGGTGCGGCAGGACAGGAAGCCAACAGGGCTCCCGTACCAGTGAGTTGAGGCGCGAATACCTCTCTCGACGGCACGGGAGCCCTGTCCGGCACATAACAGCCGACAGCCGGTACTTCGGCGGGTCGGTTCCGGCGCGGGCGCGGTGGATCCGCACCCTGGCCGGGCGACCGCGGTGGCATGGGATGGATCAGGGTCGGACCGTGCGCTGGTCGGGCGCGTCGGCGCCGCACGCGTCCTGCAGTCGCTTGAGATAGGTCAAGCCGGTCATGACCTCGTCCGTCGGCAGTCCGAAGTCGATGAGACACGCGATCTCGTCCACGCCGAGCTCCGCGAGCCGCGCCACGACCTGCTCGCCCTTGTCGACCGAGCCGAGCAGGCCGACGTTGTCGAAGTAGTGCTCGAAGGCCCGCTCGACGAGCATGTCGATCTCGTCCGGCTCCAGGTCTCCGGTGCTGAGGTCCGACGACAGGATGAGCCCGAGTGAGCTGCGCATGTAGTCGCTCAGCGACGGCCGGACCAGCTCTCGGACCCTGTCGGTGTCCTCGCCGAGGTACGTGTGCACCATCACCGCGACGTGGCCCGGCCAGCCGGCGTCGGCCGCGGCCTGCCGGTACTCGGCTATCTTGTGCGCCAGCTGTTCGGGACTCTGGCCGAGCAGGTGGGTGAGGAGCCCGGCTCCGATCCGGCCGGCGCTCCGGAAGGTCTCGACGTCGCCGACACTGGCGACCCAGATCGGCAGGTCGGTCTGGACCGGCGGCGGGAACGACCGCACCTTCACCGGGTTCCCCGCGCCGTCGGTGACCTCGATCGCCTCGCCGCGCCACAGGGCGCGCACCTGCTCGATGCGCTCGTACATCTCCGTCCGGCGGTTCGTGTAGGCGGCCGGATTCAGGGCGAAGTCGACGGCGTGCCAGCCGGAGGCGAAGGACACCCCGACGCGACCCCGGGAGATGTTGTCCACCACGGACCACTCCTCGGCGATCCGCAGCGCGTGGTGCAACGGTGCCACGACGCTGCCCGCCCGGATCTTGACACGCTCCGTCGTCGCGGCGATCGCCGCACTGGTCACGGAGGGGTTCGGATAGGTCCCACCGAAGGGGTGGAAATGGCGTTCCGGGGTCCACACCGCCGCCAATCCGTTCTCGTCGGCGAATCGTGCGCCTTCGAGCAACAACCGGTACCGGTCGGCCTCGGCGCCCCCGCTGTCGTTGGCGAAATAGAAGAGGCTCAGATCCATGGTGTGTTCTCCCCAGCGGATACGGGTTCGGAGTCGGGGGTGTGGCGAACATCGGTCGGTAAATGCGCCCGCTCCTGATTCATAGCACCCTCGTTCTTCGCGGACACACCCACCGCGGACCGCGGTGGAAAGCGGCCCACGGAGTGTTGTCTCGCCGGCGAGACAAGCGCACGATGGACCCGTCCTTCGGGAAATCAGGTTTCGTTCACACAGGAGAGCCGTGGCCAATCCGTTCGAAGATGAGGAAGGCGTTCATCTCGTCCTGGTCAACGGCGAGGAGCAGTACTCGCTGTGGCCGGCGTCCCATGCCGTGCCCGCCGGCTGGTCGGTCGCGCACGACGCGGACACGCGGGCGAACTGTCTTGAATACGTGTCCGCACACTGGTCGGACATGCGGCCCGCCAGCCTGCGAGAGCTGACCGATGAAGCGCGAGAGGTGGTCGGATGACGGTCGACAGCGGGTTCCGTAACCCCATGGACGAGCTGGTGGTCGGCAAGGTGCGGGAGCTTCTGGGGAATCCGGACATCGGCATCGGCGACGACTTCCTGGCCGTCGGCGGCAACTCCATCATCGCCGTCCGCCTCGGCCAGGCCCTGCGCCAGGAGCTCGGGATATCCCGGATCACCGGCGTCGTCCTCAAGAACCCGTTGCTCAGCGACCTCAGCGACGTGCTGAGCGAACTGGTCGGCGAGGCGTCCTGACCGTGTCGTGACGGTCGCGTCCGGGCGGTGTCCCGGGTGCCACGCCGCCGTGGCGCGACCGACGGCGCGCGTGGTCCCGGGACGGAACGTGGCTCCGCCGCTACCCCGGTGACCGGGTTCCGGGGTTCGATTCCCCGTGCCGGGTCAGTCGCATCGGCATCAGGAGGCCGAGACGGGAATCTGTCTCGCCGGCAAGACATCGAGCCGATGTCACCTTGCGGTGGGCGGTGTCCCGGCCCCTATGTTCGTGGTTCGGTGACAGCGCCCTCCGCCAACGGCGCTTCGACCTCTTCTGGAAATCGGCGTCATCCCGTTCCAGTCCGTTGGATGTCGTCGCGGGCTCACGTGGCTGAATCTTTCCAGACCTGATAGATCGGTTGGAGTTCCTTCGTGACCGGAATGCCGTACAACAATCTCGAGGTCACGTCGAATTCAGACGGTGATCCCTCGGCCGGAGGCCATTTCCTGACGACCGCCGCATCGTCGGCGCGGCGACGGACGTATTTCTCCTGGATACCGCGGCCGGATGACACCCGGCCGGTGCTGTGGCGCAGGGGTACCTCGTGACGGCGGCCGGAACCCGGCCGCGGACCGGGTTCCTGTTTCCGGGGCAGAGCTCTGAGTACGTCGGCATGGGCGTCGAGCTCCATCGCGAGCACCCGTTGTTCCGCGCGGGCATCGACCGGCACGCCGATCAGTTCCGCCGGCTCACCGGCGTCGGCCCGCTCGACGTGTTCGCCGACCCGGCCGCCCAGACCCGGGCCGAGCTGCTCCAGCCCGCGGTCTTTCTGCTGCAGGTCGCGTTGGCGGAGTTCTGGACCTCGTGCGGCGTGCGGCCCGACGCGGTGGTCGGCCACAGTCTCGGCGAGTACGCGGCCGCCTGTGTGGCGGGGGTGTTCGGCGTCGAGGAAGGGCTCGAACTCGTCAGCGCCCGCGGCCGTGCCTTCGCGGCCGTGCCCGGCGCCGGCCGGATGGTCGCCGTGGGCGGCCCTGACCCGGCGGAGCTGGAACGCCTGGTCACGGCACACGGCGGCGCGGCGTCGGTGGCCGCGTACAACGCCCCGGAGCGGATCGTCGTCTCGGGGACCGACACGGCGATGGGGGAGTTGGTGCCGGCGTTCCAGCGGCGAGGCTGGCTGACGATCCCGCTGGAGACCACCCACGCCTTCCACTCGACGCTGGTCGCCCCGGCCGTCCCGGCGCTGGTCGCGGCGGCGGGACGGATCCGGCACCGGAACCCGGCCGTGCCGCTGGCGCTGAACCTCACCGGCGGTTGGGCCGCGGGCGGGGAGCTCGGCGCGGAGTACTGGGGCCGGCAGCTCACCTCACCGGTCAGGTTCACGGCGGGAGTCCGGGCACTGATGGACCGCGGCTGCACGGTCCTTCTGGAGGTGGGGCCCGGACGGACGCTGACCACGGCCGGCCGGGCACAGAGCGACGGGAGTGAGCTCTGGCTGGCGGGGTTGTCGCCTCGGACACCGGATTCGGCGACGGTCCTGGAGCACCTGACTCGGCTGGAGGAGGCGGGGATCGCCGTCGACTGGGTGAGGTACCACGCGCCCTTCCGCGCGAGGGGGCGGACGGTCGGTGACCGGCCGGAAGCGGATCGGCCGGCCCCGGTGCCGTCCACCGAGCTGCCGTTCCGGATCGAGCGGGTCGTGATCCACGAGTCGGCGAGCGCCGCGGTGTCCGGAGTCGCGGTGGTCCGGCACCGGGTGGGCGAGACGGCGCGAGAGGTCGTCGACGTCTCGGTCGTCGACGACGCCGGCCGGCCGGTCGTCGAGGTCTTCGGGCTCGAGCTCGGGGCGGGGACCGGTGAGGAGGCGGGCGGGCCGGACCAGCTCTCGCCCGAGGAGGCGGAGCGGCTGTTGGCATCGCTCGACGCGCTGACCGAGGACCAATTGCACGCCCTCCTGCCTCTGTGGGCAGGCCCAGGCGCTTCCACCGCCGTCGGATCGACCGAGGAGTGACACTCATGACTGACTACGACCTCCGGAAGAAGCTGGAGGTGGCGCTTCGGGCACGGGCCGGACAGGCGCGCACCGAGCATCCGCTCTCCTACGGGCAGAGCTCGTTGCTGACGCTGCATCAGATGAACCCGGACAGCGCGTCCTACAACGTCGCCCTCACCGCCCGGTTCACGGGCGGATTCGACTCCGCCGCGTTCCACCGCGCCCTGCAGTCGCTCGTCGGGCGGCACGCGGCGCTGCGCACCACCTTCAGCCGGGCGGACGCCGACGACGGGGACGGCCCCGTGGGCCGTCAGACCGTTCACGGTTGGCTCGAACCCGACTTCGCCGAGCTGGACGCGCACCAGTGGACCGAAGGAGAACTCCGGGAGGCGGTGCGCGCCGCCTATCGCGAGCCGTTCGCCCTCGTCACCGGGTCGCCCCTTCGGGCGCGGACATACCGGGTGGCGCCCGGAGAAGCGGTCGTTCTGCTGGCGGCCCACCACGTGGTGTGCGACTTCTGGTCGCTCGGCACCATGCTGGCCGAACTCGAGCAGCTCTACGCCGCCGAGACCGAACGGCGCTCGGCGGGACTGTCCGGGCGCAACCGTCCGTACAGCGACTTCGTCGCGTACCAGCGTGAGCTGATCGCCGGCGACCGGGGCGCCCGGGCCCGCGCCTACTGGCACGGCCGGCTGTCCGGTCAGTTGGAGCCGGCCGAATGGCCCCGGTTCGATGTGGACCCGGCGGACGCCGACGGCGGCGGTTCGCTCATGTTCCCCATCCCCGCGGACCTCGCCGCGGACGTGATCGCGCTGGCCAAGACGGAAGCGGTCACGCCCTACGTGGTGTTGCTGACGGCTTTTCAGGTTCTGGTCGGCCGCTACACCGGCCGGCGTGACGTGCTCGTCGGGAGCCCGTTCGCCGGCCGCACCGACCCGGCGCTGGCCGAGTGCGTCGGGAACTTCATGAACCCCGTCGTGCTGCGTGCGGACCTGAGCGACGCGGTCTCGTTCCGCGAGCAGCTCGGCCGGACCCGCCGCACCGTCACCGAGGCGTTCGAGCACCAGGACTACCCGTTCGAGCTGCTCGTCGGCGAGCTGGCACCGAGCCGGGCGGACGGCCGCAACCCCATCTTCCAGACGATGTTCATCTACCAGAAGTCCGGCCGGCATCCGGCGCACGCCGCCCTCCACGTGGCCGACGAGGGCGCGTCCCCGGCCGCCTGGGCCGGACTGACCGCGGCGCCGTTCCCGCTGGACAAGCAGGACGACCAGCTCGAGTTCCTGCTGGAGGTCGTCCACGACGGCGACCGGCTCGTGGGCGTGCTCAAGTACCGCAAGTCCGTCTTCTCCGCCGCCGCGGCCGGCCGTGCCGCCGAGCACTACACGACGCTGTTGCGGGCCGCGGTCGCCGACCCTGACCGCGGTGTCGCGGATCTGCCGATCCTCAGCGACGCCGGGCACGGCGCCGACCGGCACCCCGCACCGGTGTCCGTCGCGCCGGACGACAGCCTGGCGGCCCGCTTCCGGCAGGCCGCGGAGCGGCACGCCCACCGAACGGCGGTGCGCTGCGCCGGAGACGAGCTCACGTACGCCGAGCTCGACGAGCTGGCCGGGCGCTGGACGGCCCGGCTGCGGGCCGAGGGCGTCGGACCGGGCCGCCGGGTCGCCCTCCTGCTCGAGCCCTCCCTCGACACGGTCGCCGCGATCGTCGCCGTCCAGCGGGCCCAGGCGGCCTACGTGGTCCTGGACCCGTCCCATCCCGCGGCATGGTGCCGGACGGTGGTCGAGGACAGCGGAGCGCACGTGGTGCTCACCCAGCCGGACCTGGCCGGTCTGCTGGACGGCGCCGCGGTGCCGGTCCTGGTCATGCCGGAGACCGAGCTGCCGCCGGCCGGCGAGCCCGGCGATCTGCCGCGAGCCGGCGACGTGGCCCGCACCGTCTACACCTCCGGCTCGACCGGGACGCCCCAGGGGATCGACATCGAGCACGGCAACGTCCTGACGCTGCTGGAGTCGATGCGTGAGCACGTCGTCGTCGACGAGACCGCGGTCGGGGCGTTCTTCCACCCGGCCGGTTCCGATCTGCCGCTGTGGGGCACCCTGCTGGCCGGGGCCTGCCTGGTCGTCGTGCCGTCGGGGGCGGCCGGATCGCCTGACCTCCTCCACGCGCTGCTCGTCGGGGAACGGGTCACGCACATGGTCCAGACCCCCTCCGCCCTGCACGGCCTGTCCGCCGCGGTCCGGCGGACCGGGACCAAGGGTCTGGCGCTGAGGCACGTCCTCTCGTGCGGCGAGCCTCTGCCCGCGTCGCTCGCCCGGACCGTCCGCGAGTGGTGCGGGACGCTGTGGAACACCTACGGCCCGGCCGAGACCGCGTTCTGGGCCACCGCGCAGCGCGTCCGGCCGGAAGACTGCGCGGGAACCAGCGTGCCGGTCGGACTCCCGCTGGCGAACGCCCGGGTCCACGTCCTCGACGAGCACGGGCGGCCCGTGCCGCCGGAGTTCACCGGCGAACTGCACATCGGCGGACAGTGCGTCAGCCGGGGTTACGTCAACCAGTCGCAGCTGACGAAGGAACGCTTCCTCGACAGCCCGCTCGAGCCGCAGGGCCGGCTGTACCGCACCGGCGATCTGGCGCGGGTCGACACCCGGGGGCGACTGGAGATCCTGGGACGCGTCGACAACCGGGTGACGATCGGCGGGTTCCGGGTCGAGCTGGAAGGTGTGGAAGCCCGGCTGGACGAGGTGCCCGGTGTCAGAAGGTCGACGGCGTTGGTCGTCGGCGCGGGCGCCGACGACAGCCGCCTCGTCGCCTGCGTGATCCCCGAGCCGGGGCGGAACCCGACGGAAGGTGCCCTGAGAGCGGAGTTGCGTTCCACGCTGCCGCCCCCCATGGTGCCCACCGCGATCGGGTTCCTCGACGCGTTCCCGCTCGACGCCGCTCAGAGGGTCGACCGCGCGCGACTGGCCGAGCAGTTCGCGAGCGTGGCCGCCCGAACCGGCGCCGCCGCGGCGCCGAGCGACCGCGAGCGCCGGGTGACGGCAGTCTGGCAGCAGGTGCTGCAGCGCCAGGACATCGGCCGCGAGGACAACTTCTTCGATCTCGGCGGCAACTCCATGCTGCTGCTGCAGGCCTACGAACTGCTCGCCGGCGACGCCGCGAACCCGCCGTTGAAGGGGTCCGAGCTGTTCCGCTATCCGACCGTGGCCAGTCTGGCCGCGCGCCTCGGCCGGGACGATGCCGCGCCCGCCGACGTCGGCGGAGGCGGGGGCCGCGACCGGAACCGGACGTCGAGCCGACGCGTCCGGCCGGCGGACGACACGGTCCGCGACGCGCGCCTGCGGGCCCGGGAACGGGGCGGGAAGAATGCCTGACGCCGACGAGACCGACGTGACGATCCGGCCGAACGACGTGGCCGTGATCGGGATGTGCGGCCGGTTCCCCGGCGCCCCCGACGTGGACGCGTTCTGGAGCCGACTGCGGGCCGGCGACGAGCTGCTGACCACCTACACCGACGACGCACTCCTCGCGGCCGGTGTGCCCGAGCGGGTACTCCGCGATCCGCGTTACGTCCGGCGAGCGGCCGTCCTGCCCGACGCCTTCGACTTCGACCCCGAGTTCTTCGGCTACACCCGGCGCGAGGCGAAGCTGATCGATCCCCAGCAGCGGATCATGCTGGAGGTCGCGTGGGAACTGCTCGACACCATCGGCTACTCCGGCGGGGCCGGCGATCAGGCGGTCGGGGTGTTCGCCGGCGCGGCGATGAACACGTACCTGACGAACGTCGTGGCCCGGTCCTGCGACCTGCTGACCTACGACGGCATCGAGCTCATGGTCGCCAACGACAAGGACTATCTGACCACGCGGATCTCCTACAAGCTGGGCCTGAAGGGGCCGAGCGTCGCCGTGCAGACCGCCTGTTCGACATCGCTGGTCGCGGTGCACGTGGCCGCGCAGAGCCTGATCGCGGGGGAGTGCGACATCGCGCTGGCCGGCGGCGTCTCGGTGATCGCCAACCCGTATCCGGGCTATGTGTACGGCGAGGGGATGATGTTCTCCCCGGACGGCCGGTGCCGTCCCTTCGACGCGGACGCCGACGGCACCACGTTCGGCGACGGCGTCGGCCTGGTGGCCCTGAAACGGCTGGCCGAGGCGATCGAGGACGGCGACCGGATCCTGGCCGTGCTGAAGGGGTCGGCGGTCAACAACGACGGCTCCGACAAGATCGGCTACACCGCCCCGAGCGTCGAAGGGCAGCGGGCGGTGATCGGCGAGGCGCACGCGGTCGCCGGAGTGGACAGCGACACCATCACGTACGTCGAGGCGCACGGGACCGCGACCGCCCTGGGCGACCCCATCGAGTTCACCGCGCTCAGCGAAGCCTTCGCCGACGGCGGCGCCCGGCCCGGGCAGTGCGCGCTGGGCTCGGTCAAGGCGAACGCCGGGCACCTGGCCGCCGCCGCCGGGATCACCGGCTTCATCAAGACGGTGCTGGCCCTGCGGCACCGGGAGATCCCCGGCCACCCGACCTTCACCCGGCCCAACCCGGAGATCGAGCTGGCCGGCAGCCCGTTCCACATCAATACTCTGCCGATGGCATGGCAGCCGGGCCCGACCCCGCGGCGGGCCGCGGTCAGCTCGTTCGCCATCGGCGGCACCAACGCGCACGTCGTGCTGGAGGAGGCGCCGGCGCTGCCCGCGCGGCCGACGCCTGCCGCCGGTCCCCGGCTGCTCGCGGTGAGCGCCAAGAGCGACCGGGCGCTGCGCGAGCTGGCCGGCCGGCTGGCCGACGTGCTGGCGCGGCCGGACGCCCCCGACCTCGCCGACGCCGACTACACGCTGCGGGCCGGCCGGCGCGGGTTCGCGCATCGCCGCGCGGTCGTCGCGGACGACCACGCCACCGCCGTGGCCGGACTGCGGGCGATCGAGGCGGAGGCCGCGGCGGCGCCGACGGCGGAGGCCGCCCCGGCCGTGTCGTTCCTGTTCGGCGAGGTGCCGGTCGACGATTTCCGGGTGCTGGCCGAGCGGGTGCCGGCCGTGGCCGACATCGCGCGGCGGTCCACCGACAGCGTCGTGACCGGCGCGCAGAGTCCGCAGGCCGCGCGGGTGACCGCCGGACTGGTGCTCGCGACGCTGTGGGCCGAATCCGGCGCGCGGCCCGACGCGGTCGGCGGCGCCGGAGCCGGTGAAGTCCTCGCGGCCTGCTTCAGCGGGGTCCTCGACGAGACCGAGGCGCTGGCCCTGCTGTCCTGGCGGGCCGGGCTGCTCGACGGCCCGCCCGAGGTACGGCCGAGGGTCCCGCGCGTCCCGGTCCTGTCGGCCGTCGTGGGCGGCGAGCTGCCCGAGTCGCGGGCCCTGGACCCGCTGCACTGGACCCGGGACGTGTGGGAGGGCGGCCGGCTGGCCGAGGCCTTCGGGGGCCGGACGGCGGACGGGGCGACGGTGGTCGTCGTCGGAACCCCGGCCGAACCGCTGCCGGGGGAGTGCGGCCCGGACGGCGGCTCCGAGTCGTCGCCGGTGGCACGGCTGCTCCGGGACGCGGCCCGACTGTGGACCGCGGGGGTGCCGGTGGACTGGTCCGACTGGTCCGGCCAGGAGCCCCACCGGGTCCCGCTGCCGGCCCATCCGCTGTATCGCAGCAGGCTGCGGCTGGACGAACCGGACCAGGCGCCGCCGGCGGCCCCCGCCGGCCCGCCGCGCGGCGAGGAGCTGAAGCGGCTGCTGGCGAAGCTGTGGACCGAGGTGCTGCGCACCGAGGTCGACCGCTACGACCGGAGCATCTTCGACATCAACGACGACTCGGTGCTCGCCGTGCGGCTCGCTCGCCGGATCGGGACGGAGCTCGGCGTCCCCCTGCCGACGATCGATCTGCTGAAGAACCCGACGATCGACCGCCTGGCGGCGCACCTGACCCGGGTCGGCTGACGTGAACCACGAGGAGAACACCGTGGAGCCACTGCTCCCAGAGGTCGTCGCGATGGTCGGCGGCTATTTCGACATCCGGCCGGACGCGCTGGATCCGGACGTCTCGTTCGCCGACCTCGGCGCGGACTCGATGGCGCTGCTCGGCATGCTGCGGCTGGTCGAGGAACGCTTCGGCTGCAAGGTCCCGCTCCGGCAGCTGTTCGGCGACGTCCAGACACCGGCCGCGCTGGCGGCGTACCTGGCGGCGAACGCGCCGGCCAGGACGCCGCCGCAGGCCACGGCGACCCCGGCGGCCGGCGCGGTGATCGCCGCGGCGGCCGTCGCACCCCAGGCCCTCGCACCTCCGGCCGTCGCACCCCAGGCCCTCGCACCCGCGGCCCTTGCACCCCAGGCCCTCGCACCCGCGCCCGTGGCGCCGCTCCCGGCCGGCACCCTTGCGGTGCCCGGAGTCACGCCCGTCGAGCGGCTGATCACCGAACAGCTCGCCGTCATGCGAAGCCAGCTCGAACTCCTGGCGGGCGGCGCCGCCTCGGGCACCGGACCGGTCGTCGTCGAACCGGCGCCCGCAGCCCGTCCGGCAGGGCGTCCGGCCCCGTCCCGGCCGGCCGCCCCGCTCGCACCCGGTGCGCGCGGCGGAGCCGGCCTCGTGGAGTCGGAGGAGCGTGCCCGGTATCTCAAGGTCCTGGCCGAACGGTTCGGCACCAGGACGAAGGGCTCGAAGGAGTTCGCCCAGCGGTTCCGCCCGCTGGTCGCCGACAGCCGCTCGTCCATCGGCTTCCGGCCGACGACCAAGGAGATGCTGTACCCGATCGTCGCCGAACGCGGGCAAGGCGCGCGGCTGTGGGACATCGACGGCAACGAGTACGTCGACCTCACCCTGGGCTGGGGTGTCCACCTCCTCGGGCACAACCCGCCCGCCGTCATGGCGGCCCTGCGCGAGCGGCTGGACCTCGGCTTCCTCATCGCCTCGCGCACCGAGGTGGTCGAGGAGGTCGCCGCCGGCCTGATCGAACTCACCGGCATGGAGCGGGTCGCCTTCCTGAACACCGGCACCGAAGCGGTCATGACCGCCCTGCGCATCGCCCGGACCGCGACCGGCCGGGACGACGTCGTGATCTTCTCCACCGCCTACCACGGTCACGCCGACAGCGTGCTCGCCGCGGCCTCCTCCGAGAACGGCGTGCGGACCACCCGGCCGGTCACCTCGGGCATCCCGGCGCGCGCGGTGGAGAACGTGCACGTGCTCGAGTTCGGCACCGACGAGGCCCTGGAGTTCATCGACAGGCACGGTCCGCGGCTCGCCGCGGTGATGACCGAGCCGGTGACCCTCCGCACCCCCGGAGTGCAGAACCCCGAGTTCCTGCGCCGGGTCCGGGAGATCACCCGGCGGCACGGCACGAAGCTGATCTTCGACGAGATGGTGACCGGTTTCCGCTGCCACCCGGCCGGTGTCCAGGGGCTCTACGGCATCGAGGCCGACCTGGCCACCTACGGCAAGATCATCGGCGGCGGCATGCCGATCGGCGTGATCGCCGGCCGGGGCGGGATCATGGACACGATCGACGGCGGCGTGTGGGACTTCGGCGACGACTCCCGCCCGACCGCGGAGTCCACCTTCTTCGCCGGCACGTTCAGTCAGCACCCGATGACCATGGTGGCGGCCCGGGCGGTTCTGAACCACCTTCGCGGCGAGGGGCCGGCCCTGCAGCGGGACCTCGATCGCAAGACCGAGGTGTTCGTCGACCGGCTGAAGGCCGACTTCCGCGAGCTCGACGTGCCCATCGAGGTCCGCCGGTTCTCCTCGTTCTTCCGGTTCGAGCACGAACAGAACATGGACCCCCTCTACCTCAACCTGCTCGACCGCGGCGTGTTCGTCTGGGAGCTGCGCAACTTCTTCCTGTCCACGGCGCACGAGCAGGCCGACCTCGACCACATCCGGGCCGCGGTCCGCGACTCGATCACCGAGCTGCGGGAGCACGGTGTGCTCGGCCCCGGCCGGGCGGCCGGGGCCGGGGCCGTGGTGCCGCCGCCCGCGTCGCGCAGCACCCTCGCGCAGCGGCAGCAGGCGGCACTGGACGAGGGCGGCGTGCCGGCGTATCAGATGTCCGTCGGCTTCTGGCTGGACGGTCGGCTGGACCGGGACGCGCTGCGCGGCGCCGTGCTGGGCCTGGTCGCCCGGCACGAGACCTTGCGGACCACGCTCGCCGCCGACGGCGTGACGCTCGTCGTGCGTCCTGCCGCGGAGACGGTGCCGGACGAGGTTCTGACCGAACACGTCTGCCCGGACGACGACGACCTCGACCGCTTCCGGCAGTCCTGGGCCGAGCAGCGATTCGACCTCGCGGCGGGGCCGGTGTTCCGCGCCGCGATCGTGCGGACCGCTCCGGAGCGGCATCTGCTGCTGATCTCCGGGGCGCACGCCGCGGTGGACGGCTGGTCGTTCAGCGTCCTGGTCGACGACCTCGTCGCCCTGTACAACGCCGGCTGCCAGGATGTCCGGCCCCTGCTGCCGCCCGCGGCGCAGTTCCGGGACTACGTCGCGTGGCACGAGCGGGTCGCCGGCGGCCCCGACGCCGCCGAGCACCGGGACCACTGGCGCACTCTGCTCCAGGGCGCGGCGGCTCCGAAACTGCCCGCGTCCGGAACGTCCGTGCCCTTCCCCTACCGAGCCGTGCGGCACAGCGTCCGGCTCGACTCCGAGTTCTGCGACCGGATGCGCGACACCGCCCGGGAGCAGGGCGCGACGGTGTTCGCCTACCTGGTCGCGGCCTGGGGCGCCGTGCTGCACCAGGTGACGGGGCAGGACGACATCGTCGTCCCGGTCCTGGCCGCCCGCCGCCCGCCGGAGCTGGACGAGGTGGTCGGGTACTGCTCGAACCTGCTGCCGCTGCGTCTGCGACGGACGGCGGACGTCCTGGCCGCGGACTACGTGGCCGAGGTCATGGAACACCTCGTGACCGGGCTCGAGACCCAGGACCACCCGTTCGCCGACCTGATCGTGGAGTTGGCGCCCGGAACCGGCCTGCGCGCCGACCTGCTCGCGACGTCCGTCTCGTTCTACCGCCGCGTGGCGGCGCCCCCGATGGACGGGCTCACGGTCTCGGATGCCGACCCGCTGCCGATCGTTCACACCGGCCACCCCCTCGCGCTGAACATCATCGAGGGCGCGGACGGCTTCCGGTGCGACTTCGAGATCGCGGCGGACGTCGTCGCCCCCGACCTCACCGCCGACATCGCGCACCGCTACCGGGACCTGCTCGCCGGCCTGGTCGCGCACGGCGAGCGCCCACTGGCCCAACTGGACCGGCCCGACCATGACGACCTCTGAGCACCACCTCCGGCACGACCACATCAGCCCTCGAACACACGGGAGCCGCAAGACCATGATCACAGCAGGCCTGAAGCTCACGCAGAGCGGCGGCATCGCGATCCTCGACGAGGACCGTCTGGTGTTCAACGTCGAGATGCAGAAGATCGCCAACGGAGCCCGGTACAGCAACGTCGACGAACTCGACGACCTGGTCGGCGTGATGGACAAGTTCGGCCTCAAGGTCGGCGACGTCGGCACGTGGGCGCTGGACGGCTGGGACGGCGCCGCCGCCGGGCGCGTCAAGGTACTCGCCGGCGGGATCCGGACAGAGGTCCTGGTCGCCCCCTACCGGGAGACCGACCTGGTGCCCGACCCGGCGCTGCCCGGCCACCGCGGCCGGATCGTCATCGGCGGCCAGGCGCTGGACTACGACAGCTACGTCCACGTCGCCGGCCACCTGGCATCGGCCTACTGCACCAGCCCGTTCGCGCGCCGCGGCGAGCCGTCGATGGTGCTGGTCTGGGACGGCGGCTGCTTCCCGCGGCTGTACTGCGTGGACGCCGACGGCCGGATAGAGGCCGGCGGCGAGGCGTTCCCGCTCATCGGCCACACCTACTCGATGACCTCGCAGTACTGGGGCCCGTTCAAGCGGCAGAACAAGTCGAAGAACGTCGACGACCTCTCCGTGGCCGGGAAGATGATGGCGTACATCGCCCTGGGCACCTCGCGGGAGCAGATCAAGCAGGTCTTCCGCGAGGAGTTCTTCGAGTTCTTCGACGCCGACTCGCCGCGGGTGCGGGAGTACCGGCGGGCCATCATCGGGTGCGGCAGCACCGGTGAGCCGTCGCACGCCTACGTGCACCAGTTCCTCTCCGCCGTGCAGGCCCGTACCGCCGCGCTCGGGGTCTCCGACGTGGACGTGCTGGCCAGCGTCCACACGTTCATCGAGGAACTGCTGATCGACCGGGTGACCAAGAAGATCCAGTCGTGGAAGGGCGGCGGCGCCTGGAACCTGTGCTTCGCCGGCGGCTGCGCGCTGAACATCAAGTGGAACAGCGCCCTGCGCTCGCACCCGATGATCAAGGCCATGTGGGTGCCGCCGTTCCCGGACGACTCCGGCGTCGCCATCGGCACGGCCTGCCTGGCCGCGGCCGGCGGCTCCGGGCTCCGGCCGATCCAGTGGGGCGCCCGGCTGGGCCCGGATCTCGAACCGACGCCGGAGGTGCCGCGCGGCTGGAGCACGTCGCCCTGCACACCGGAGGAACTGGCCCAGATCCTGCACACCACAGGCCAGCCCGCGGTCGTGCTCGACGGCCGTGCCGAACTGGGACCCCGCGCGCTCGGCGGACGCAGCATCATCGCGTCGCCGGTCGAGGCGTCGATGAAGAGGCTCCTGAACGACGTGAAGAGCCGGGAGAGTTACCGGCCGGTCGCGCCCATCTGCCTGGAAGAGCATGCCCCAACCGTCTTCGACCCGGGCACGCCGGACCCGTACATGCTGTTCGAACACTGGGTCCGTCCCGAGTGGATCGACCGCGTCCCGGCCGTCATGCACCTGGACGGCACCGCACGGCTGCAGACCGTCAACGCGTCCGACGACCCGAACCTGCACGCCATCCTGCGCGAGTACTACCGGTGCAGCGGCATCCCGGTCCTGTGCAACACGAGCGCCAACTACAACGGCCGCAGCTTCTTCCCCGACGTCGCGTCGGCGATCGAGTGGGGCCAGCTCGACCTGGTGTGGAGCGAGGGCGTCCTGTACCGGCGGGAGGACTCGGCGTTCTGAGAGGGCGTTCGGCCCGGGCAGTTCGCCGTATGTGCCTCAGTGGGTTCCTCGCCGGGCGGGTGACATGTCGTCCGTTGTGCGCCTGGCGAGGTTGCCGACCCGAGGCGGTGTGTATCACGGCAAGGATCGAGGACGGCCGGCTCCGGGTGGCGTGCTGTTCAGCGACCGGGCCCTGCCGACGGGCCGGGGCGAGGAGCGGCCCGGGCCCGGAGGCCGCGCTGCGGCTCACCGACGACGCACCCGGCACCGGCCGCCGGCCCCGGTGCCGGCGAGCCGGTCAACGACGAAACGGAGACGTCCCGATGACGCCTCAGCACATCCAGAAGAGGTGTGGGCCCTCGGCGGGGTGACCGACTACCGGTTCTCCGTGAGGCCCGGTCGGATCCTGGACGGCGGAGTCGTCACCGAAGCGGTGGGCCGCGTCACGGGTGCCGTTCCCGACCACGACGCGTACACCGCTCTGGTCGAGCGGATCAACTCGCTGCGACGGCTGGGCTTCGTGTTCGATGGGGAGCCGAAGCCCCGCTTCGTCAACGGCGACGAGCTGTCCTCGCTGTGGGCCGACGCGGTACCCGACGCACTCGAAGCAGGACGGAGGGTTGAAGGTCACGGCTCACGAACCGCCCGCCACACGGGCCGGCCCGCACCCACCACTTCATCCGAATCTGCGAGCGTCAGGGCGTCCCGATCCTCGCCGACCGCGCCTACCAAGGCGCCGGCCCCTGGGTCACATTCGGACTCCAACGCCCATCGGGCGGCGAGCTCACCCTCACCCAGCGCACCGTCAACCGTGCCCTGGCCACAGCGCGGGCACCGGTCGAACGCGGCATGGCACGACTGAAGAGACAATGCGGGCTAGGAGCTGTGTCTGGCCGCGAAGATCGTCGCGTTCGGCGCGGAAGCGGGCCAGGTCCTGCTGCTGCTTACAGGACATCTCAATTGGTAATCGAGGCAGTGATCAGGTGCAGGCGCGGTGACTTGACCGTGATGTGAGACTTGCCGCATGGACATGGGGCGTGAGTCGCGGTGGGAAAAGGATGCAATGACGGTGGAGATCGGATTCGCCCTGGTGACTTCCTGGACAAAACTCGGCTCCCGCGGCGACCTGGACTGGTCGCGGTGCGCGATCGACTCGGTGAACATGCGGGCCCTGAAAAGGGGGACCTGACGGGTCCGAATCCTGTCGACCGGGGCAAGTACTCGAAGATCCATCTGATCGCCGAGCGAACCGGTCTGCCCTTGTCTGTCGGCATCTCCGGTGCCAACGTCCACGACAGCCAGGCCCTGATCCCGCTCGTGAAGGGGATCCCCTCGATTCGGTCCCGCCGAGGGCCCCGCCGGCGCAAGCCCGCAAGCTCCATGCCGATAAGGGCTACGACTACCGCCACCTGCGGCAATGGCTGGTACAGCGAGGCATCCAGCACCGCATTGCCCGCAAGGGCGTCGAGACCTCACAGCGACTGGGCCGACACCGCTGGACGATCGAACGGACGATGGCCTGGCTTGCCGGCTGCCGCCGACTCCACCGTCGCTACGAGCGCAAGGCCGAGCACTTCCTCGCCTTCACCAGCATCGCCTGCACCCTCATCTGCTACCGCCGGCTCGCCAAATGAGATGACTTCTTAGCCACGCAGGGCCGCGCCGAGTCAGGCAGTGCTTGACGGGGGTGCGGGCCTTGACCAGGGCGTAGAACAAGGCGGCAGGCGCAACCGCTTTTCACGCGGGCAGCCCGACGGTACGGCATGGCACCGCGCCCCGGGGACGACAGCTGTCTTTCTCGTTGTCGAGGACCTTCACCGGGCCGGTGAACGGACGTGGCGCGGACAACTGCGCGTCAGTACCCTACGGTTCGAGATCTCGCGAGCGCATCCCACACCGGACGAGGAGACCACCGAATGGAATCACGCGTCTTATCCGCGGCCTTTCTTGTTGTCGCCCTGACCGCCGTCACAGCCTGCGAGTCATCGGGAGACGGAAAGCACACGGCGTCGGCGCGGCCCAGCAGCACCGCGCCGAGGATGCGCCAGAATTCCGTTGCCGGCGTCGTGGGAACGAACCCAGGGACCAAGGCGGTGGGTACTCCCTCGACAGCCAGGGTTGTGGGCCTGGGCTACGAATTCCGCCTGCTGGGAACGGCGACGACCCCGGTCGTCAGCACCGACCAGGGGCCACGCCAGGCGGCAGCGGGGCAGCGGCTGCTGCTGGTCCGTTACGACGCCACCGGCTCCCTGGGCGGGCAGTCCCACTCGGACACCCCCGGTCTCACCAAGAGGGCCACCCTTGTGGTGGACGGAACCCGTACCGTCCTCAGTCCGGACGCGCTGCCGTCGGGACACGACGAAACCGTCGCGATGTCCGTCGCCCAGAACGCCCACGACCTGTCCCTCGAAATCGAGACGGGAGATCTCGTTCAGTCGCTTTCCCTGGTGACCGGAGAACGCTCCGGCGCTGATCCGGTGGTGCTCTATCGGACGGACGCCGAGAACCAGGATGCGACGGGTTTCCCGAGCGTCACCGCGGAAATCTCCAAACGCCTTTCCTTCCCCTTCGCTCTCATCTCCTCGAACGGGCAGCAGGACACGTTCCCGGACGGGAAGTATCCGACGACGATCGACGTCGAGAAGGCGCATCTCACTTACACCCTCACCCAGCCCGACAGCGAGCTCAGGTTTCCATCGAGTCCCGACAAGGCGTTCCTGACCCTGGACACCCAGGTGACCGGAGGAAACAGCTGGATGACGGCTCTCCCCACCAAGGACTTCGTCCTCACCACCGACAAAGGGCAGAAAGTATCGGCGCAGCGGTTCGACGATCCCGGGCTGCGGACGGGCGACCTGCAGGACTCCGAGAACGCCTTCTTCGGTGGAAAGGTCTACTGGGAAGTCCCCGGTGACACCAAGTCGGCGACGCTTACGATCACCGCCACGAAGAACCACCACATGGGAGGGCTCTTCAACAGTTCGATGCTCGACTACCACAACAAGAGGCAATCCTTCGACATACAGTTCTGACCGGTTCCGGCCATACGCCCACCACGCCTGACCGGGCGCCCGTGAGCGCCGGTCCCCGCCGTCCCGACGGGGACGGACCCAGGGCTTCGGCGTAGTTTCGTGACGCCCGGTTCGTGACGATCTGCCAGTTCGGTGCCCCGGAACGTGACAGGCACGGCTTCCAAGATCATGGAGTTCTCTACGCCCTGTGAGTCCGAGTGGAAGACCGTGCCTGCCGCCGCATCATCGCTGACCCCGCTTGCCCTTGACCAGCTCCGCGAGCATCCCGAGGTCGTATCCGATGAGGTCCCGCGTCTGCTGGAGCGGCTGGCCGAGGTACCCGACCCGCGAGACCCACGCGGCTGACGGCACGCTCTGGTTGCCGTGCTCGCGCTGACCCGTGTGCGGTTCTGGCGGGGGCGACTCTGGTGCTGGCAGTCAGCGAATGGATCGCCGAGGAGCCGCACGACGGCGGTGGTGTAGGCGTGGCCGGTGCCGACGGATATGCCGAACCCGGCGGCGATCTGCGCGAGAGTGTCGTGCTTGCGCAGGTAGGCGAGAGCGACGAGGGCGCGCTGGTGCGGCGGGAGCTTGCGGCGGCGGTCACCCTCACGGGTGACGATAAGCATCGTGACCCACTCGACCAGCGCATGAGGCAGGTCGAGTGCGGCAGGATAGGGGAACCAACAGGGCTCCTGGACCAGCAGGTTGAGACTTCGAACACCTCACCCAACGGCACGGGGGCCCGGTCCGTTGTGGGCACCAAGGTCATCGCCCAATCGATGCACGCTGAAAAGGCTCAGTCACCGCGCCGGAACCCCGCCCGCGGCTTGACGGCGCGGAGCCGGACATCACCTGTGATTCCGCACCGTGAGTTCCAGGTCGGACGCGATCTGGCTGATCATTTCGGTGGCGCCGGCGGGGTCGAAGAAGTGGCCGCCGGACACCGTGGTCAAGTTGAACGCCGCTGACGTTTCCCGGTACCAGTCCCGCATGAGCTCGGGTGGTGCCTCCGTATCGTCTGTGCCGGTGAAGGCACGCAGTGGCACCGCCAGCGGCGGCCCGCTTCGCGGCGGGCAGGTGCCGACGACGGCGAGGTCGGCGCGCACGGTCGGCAGATACATCTCCAGCAGCTCTTCGCTGTCGAAGATCTCCGCAGCTGTGCCGCCGAGCTCACGCAGGTAGGCGATCAGCCTCTCATCCGACTCGTCCCAGCCACGCACCGGCAGGCCTCGGGAAGGAGCACAACTGCTCGCGGAGAACAAATGAGAGGGCTGCGGCAGGCCCCGCTCACGCAACAGGTGCGACACCGCCAGGGCCACCCGCGCGCCCATGCTGAATCCGAAGAAGGCATACGGCGAATCCAGCTCTCCGGCCATCGCGTCGGCAACGGCCTCGGCCAGCGGTCGCATGTCCCGGAAGGGTTGCTCCGCGAAGCGGTTCTCGCGGCCGGGTAACTGCACGGCCACCACCTCGACGTACGGCGGAAGCAGGAACTGCCAGTCCCGGAACGAGGCGGCACTGCCACCCGCGTAGTGGAAGCAGAACAGGCGCAGTGCCCTGGATCCGTAAGCCGGACCGAACCGCCGGAACCATTTGGTCTCCGGCCCGCGCCGTGACTGAGCAGCCATCTAGGCCCCCTTCGCACCCAGCCCGGCGGCGAACAGCTCGAACAACTCGGTCGGTCCGTCCAGGAACCGGTAGTGCGCCCCCGGAAGGACGTGGTGATCCGTGTCTCCGCACCGGTCCCAGCCACCCATGGCGTGGTGCTGGACTTCGCGGTCCTCACTCCAGCCGATGGTCGTGATCGGCATGGTCAGCCTGACGGGGTCGGGGACGACGTAGCGTTTGTTGACCTCGATGTCGGCACGCAGGACCTCCAGCGCCACTTCGAGCACCTCCGGGCTCGGGTTCCCGCCGCGTTCTTCGATCATGATGCGGAGCTCGTCGGTCAGCCCGTCGTCATCGAGTTCCAGGAACCGTCCGGTCGGGCCGTCCTGCGGCGCCACCTGGGAGGAGATGAACAGATGGCCCGGAACAGCCGAGCCTGTCGCCTCGACCTGGACGGCTGTCTGGTAGGCCGCCAAAGCCGAGCCGCAGTGCCCGAAGAAGCCGTACGGCCGGTCGAGGTAGGGCTCCAGGCCGGCCACCAGGTGCTCGGCCAACTCTTCGTAGGTGGCCGGCGCCTGCTCGCGCATCCGGTTCGCGCGTCCAGGCAGTTGTACCGGGACGAGTTCGACACTGCCCACGTTGGACGGCCAGCGGTTGTACATCCCCGCGCCGGTGCCCGAGTACGGGATACAGAATATCCGGGCGGTGGCCAGCGGATCGGGCTGGCGCAGCAGCCAAGGATTCATGCCCTTCATGAACTTCTCCTCCTGGTGCGCCGCTTCGCGGTTATGGGAATGTGCTTGAAGCCCGAAACGAAGTTCGACCGCAGTCGTTCCGCCGGTCCGGCGGCCTGAAAGTCGTCGAAGCGCTCGAACAACTCGCTGAACAGGATACGAAGGGTCAAACGCGCGAGTGAGTGACCGACGCAGTAGTGCGGCCCCGCCCCGAAGGCGAGGTGCTTGTTGGGCTTGCGCCTCAGATCGAAAACCTCGGCGTCGGGGAACGCCTTTTCGTCACGGTCGGCCGCACCGAGCCACACCACCACCGCATCTCCGGCGGCGATCGGCGTGTTGTGCATGACCACGTCCTGGGTGGCATAGCGCAGGAAGTGATTCACCGGCGACGCCCAGCGCAGCGCCTCCTCGGTGGCGGTCGCGTCGACCTCGGGGTGCGCGGCCCAGTCGGCAAGAACGTCCGTACCGATGAACTGGGCCATGACGAAGTTGGGTGAATGCGGGGTGGTGACGTTCGCACCGAGCAACAAGCTGTAGCAGTTGGAGGTGATCTCCCCCGGGGACATGTGGCGCCCCTCGAAAGTGGTCCCGATCAACACGCTGAGCAAATCGTCGCCGGGGTTGGCGCGCCGGAACTCCACGAGGTCCTGAAAATAGGCGAACAGCTCGCGGTGCGCGGCCTCCAGAGTGGCGGCCTTGCCGTCTGGGCCCTGATACTCCGGATCGTCGGCGGCGATGCAGACCGTTGTCAGCCGGCTCAGCCACGGCCAGTCCCGCCGCGGGATGCCCATCAGTGTGCCGCTGACGGCCATGGGAAGAGCCAGAGTGGCTTGAGCGAAGTCGAAGACCCCTCCGTCGCCGAGTGGCTCGATCAGTTCGACCAGCAGACGTGTGATCATGTCACGTTGCCGGTCGACGGCGCGCGCGATGAGCGCCTTGTGGAGCCGGACCCGCATCTCGGTGTGCCGGGGTGGGTCGGTTACGGCGAGCTGCCGTCCGCCTGCCGGGTCGTCGTGTCCGAGCAGGTCCACGAGCGTGCCACGTTCGGAGGTGAAGACGGCCCAGTCACGCAGGACGCGATCGGCGTCGTCGTAGGAAACGACCGACCAGAATCCGTTCTCGCTGTCCACCTGCTGCCAGTGCAGGGTGTCCAGGGCGCGCAGGCGACGCCAGACCGCCGGAGCGTCCCCGTCGCTGTACAGCATCGGGTCGACGAGGTCGATTCCGCCGTGGTGGACCGGGCAGCCCGTTGTTCGCGCCGAGTGGGTGGAGTCGGACGTCCTCACGAGTGATCTCCCTCCCGGCCGAGTTCGGCGATCTGAGCGGCCAGCTCGGCGATGGTCGGTTGCAGGTACAGGGTCCGGGCGGCCAGCTTGACCTGGAACTCCCGCTGCATCTGGCTGAGCAGCTCCGCGGCGAGCAGCGAGTGCCCGCCGAGTTCGAAGAAGTCGTCCTCGACCCCGACCGGCTCCACGTTCAGCGCCTCACCCCACAACTCCGTCAGGCGTTGTTCGAGGCTGTCGCGGGCCGGGACGTACTCGTTCCGGACCGAACGCGCGATGGCGTTGGTGGCCGGCAGCGCCCGGCGATTCACCTTGCCGCTGACCGTCAGCGGAAGTGCGTCGCGGACCAGGATCGCGGCCGGCAGCGAGTACGCGGGCAGAGTCGCGGCCAGATGGGCCGGCAGGTGGACCGCGAGATCGGCCTGGTTTCGCGCCGCCCCGTCTCGCGCCTCGACGTACGCGATGAGCCGGACATCCCCCGAGGGGAGGCGCTGCGCCACGACCGCGGCCAGCCGCACGTCCGGGTGAGCCAGCAACTCGGCCTCGACGGCGCCGGGCTCCACCCGGTATCCGCGGACTTTGACCTGGCCGTCGCCGCGACCATGGAAGAGCAGCGTGCCGTCCTCGGTCCAGCTGGCCAGGTCACCGGTCCGGTACATGCGTCGGCCCGGCTGGTCGGCGAACGGGTCCGGAAGGAAGCGCTCGGCGGTGGCCGCGGGGTCGCCCACGTAACCGAGCGCGACGCCCTCGCCGCCGGCCCACAGCTCGCCGCGCACACCGATCGGAACCAACCGCATCCGGGAGTCCATGACGGCGACCGAAGTCCCGGCTATCGGCCGGCCGATCGGTACCGGATCTCCACCGGTCGGGCCGTCGGCGACCCAGCATGTCGTGAAGGTGGTGTTCTCCGTGGGGCCGTAACCGTTGGTGAACGTCAGGCCGGGCTGGGCGGCCAGCAGATGGTTCAGGTGAGCCGGAGAAATCACGTCGCCGCCGGCGATCAGCCGTCGGACGTCGGCCAGCGCCTGCGGCCGGGCGGCGACGAACTGGTGGAAGAGCCCAGCGGTCAGCCACAGCACGCTGACCTTCTCGGCGGCCAGGGTGTCGGCGAGGGTGTCGATGTCCATCGGTCCGGGCGGGAGGACCGCCAACCGCGCGCCGTGGACGAGGGGGGCCCACAACTCGAGGGTTGCGGCGTCGAAGGCCAGCGGTGCCGCCTGCAGGAAGACGTCGCCGGGAAGGGGGTCGAGCCAGTCGGGGTCGGCGACCAGGCGACTGACGGCGCGGTGCGGCACCGAGACACCCCGGGGCTGACCCGTAGTGCCCGAAGTGAACGAGATATAGGCCGGGGACTCCTCATGGAGGTCAGGAAGCGTCGGCGCTACGGTCGTACCCGCCGTGCTGTCGAACGGGACGGCCCGCACACTGTCGGGCAACCCGACGGCCAGGTCCGGATCGGTCACGGCGACGCGCACATCGGCGGTGGCCAGCAGCCGGTGCACCCGCTCGGTCGGATCGTTGAGATCCACAGCCAGGTACGCGCCACCGGCACGCAGCACGCCGAGCAGGGCGATCACGGCTTCCGGGGAGCGGGGCATGAGAACGGCGACGACCGAGCCGGTGCGAACCCCCGCCGTGTGGAGCTCTGCGGCCAGGGCGCCGGAGCGGTCCATCAGCTCGCGGTACGTGACGTGGTCGCCTCCCCGGCTGAGCGCGACGGCGTCGGGAGCCGAGGCGGCTCGCTCGGCGATCAGCACCGGCACCGGACGCAGTTCCTTCGCCGGTGGGCCGGCCATGAAGCCGCGCACCTTCGCCTCGTCGGCTTCGGTCAGGAGATCGAGCCGGCTCAGGCAGAGGTCCGGCTGCGCCGCCGCTCGCCGCGCCTGCCTGGCGATCGGCGTGTCACCCGCCGGCCGTACGGTCAGCGCTGCCCCGGCTTCTTCGGTGTCCGCGTCGGTGGCCAGGACCTCGACGTCCACCGATCGTGCGTCACCGTAGTAGTCCACCTCGGGCGGCGCCGCGTCCCACTCCGCCGCTACCCGCTCGGCCAGAGCGACGAGCGTCGGATCGCCTGAGACATCCACCTCGAGCGGTCCACGTATCCCGTCCGCGTCCCGATGCAGAACGCTTATCCGCTCGGCGCCCGTCCGCCGGTGAATTGTCGCGACCACTGTCGCGATCGTCATAGCCGCGCTGGTCATTGGGACCTCCCGATCGCCCGCACCGGCAAGCGGTTGAAGCCAAACACGAAGTGGGAACGCAGCCGTGAGTTCAGGGTGTGCTCCTGGTCTGAGATGGTCGGCTGGTCCGCGTGGACCGCGGCGTTCCGCCCGAATGGTGTGATGGCGCTGGATTTGCTCACGGATAACTCTTTTTTGTCCTGAGCACTAGATTCCTGAAGGTGATGCGGACAGTGCGGGGTGTTCCAAGTGGTTCACTCGGCCCGAGGGGGTCCGCACGCTACCGGCCACCAGTGCGTCCGTAGGGTTACGGGACTCTTTCCTACCGCGGTTCATCGCCCATTGCCCTGATCAGGCTGGCCGGCCTCATGTCCGTCCAGTGCGCGGAAACGTATTCGAGGCAGTTCTTGCGGGTTTCCTGGCCGTACACCACCTTCCAGCCGGCCGGTACCGCGCGGAAGGCGGGCCACAGCGAATGCTGGTTCTCGTCGTTCACCAGAACCAGGCATGCGCCTTCTTCGTCGTCGAACGGATTTGCCACGGATTCTCCTGATGAATCGATCAAACGGCCGTCAGCGTAACAGTGGCGATAACCGGCCGTCACCGTTGCGGCAGCCGGATAATCGGCCTCGCACGGGGTGTGTCTCGCCAGCGAGACACCGGCGTCGGTGTCATGGGAAATCGCTTTTCCCGATCGCCGCCGGAACGCAGGCAGGCGGCGATGGAGGCGCGGCGAACTGCTGCCTGCCGCGCCACCCAGTGGTCTGTGCCTGGAGCTCGGACCCGGCTCAGCTCATGGCGGGCACGGCCTCGCCGGTCATGTCGCCGAGCGCCACCACGATCTTCCGCGGCCCGGTGAAGGGACTGCGTGAGTGCGCGACCAGCATGTTGTCGATGACGAGGACGTCACCCTCCTGCCAGGAGAAGGCGACCGACTCCCGGTCCATCAGGTTGCGGACCTCGTCCACCAGGGCGTCGTCGATGACGGTGCCGTCGCCCCAGAGGACGTTGCGCGGCAGCCCCTGATCGCCGCAGATCTCCAGCAGAGAGGAGCGCGTCTCAGGGTCCAGCGACGACGGGTGGTGCAGCGCCAGCTGGTTGAAGAACACGGCCTCCCCGGTCGTCGGGTGGCGCAGCACCGCCTCGGCCTGACGCGAGGTCCTCAGGCCTCCGTCAGGCGTCCACTCGAAGCTCGTCCCCTCCGCGGCGCACGTGCGCTCGACCTCGGCGGGATCGTCGGTGCCGAAGAAGCGCGACCAGCTGACGTCGACGCCTTCGATGAAGTTGCGGACGTAACGGAGCTTCTTGGCGGCGAAGAGCTCGGCCAGCTCCGGACGCATCCGGGCGAGAACCGTCCGGCAGTCGACGATCGGCGTCTGACCACCGGACCGCGGGGCCACGATGCACGAGAAGAACTGCCGCATCGGCCACTGCGGCAGATGCGAACTCTCGTTGTGGAACAGGATCGAGAGGTCTTCCGGATACGGAGTCGACTTGTACACGCGAGCCGACTCGCCCTCTCGCGGAAGGTCCCCGTACTCAGGGAAGAGAGTGCCGCAGATCGCCGAGGCGGCCTGCTCGAACTTCTCCACCGAACCGGCGTGGAACCCCCGGAGCAGGACCGCGCCGTGCCGCAGCAGCAGTGCTTCGAGTTCCTCCCGGTTCGCGCGCAGCCAGCCGGGCAGGTCGACGCCGGGACCGGCCGGCGTGATGAGGGCGGGGGTCGTCGGTGACTCCGGCAGGAAGCCGATGTCCACCGAATCCCTGCCGGGCACCCGCACCTGCCGCCGCGTCGCGCCCAGCAGGGAACGCGGTCCCGGTGTCCTGGAAGTCGCCTCGTTCATGTCCTGGTCCTCGTTTCCTCGGCGGTGAACCCGGCCGTGCTCCGTGTCATGCGTCGATCTCCCGCTCGATCAGCTCGGCGAGTTCCTCCACCGCGGGCTGTCGCATGATGCCGTGGTGGGTGGTTGCCACCGAGGCGAAGCCGAGCTCAGGCCCGACCACCGATCCCCAGCCCCACGTACGGTCCGGATCCTGCGGCTCGTCGGCCGGCTCGGCGCGCACCAGCAGCACCGGGAAGTCGGGCCGGCCGAATTCGGCCTGCTCCTGCACGAAGTAGCGGTCCAGAGCGGTCATGTTGGTCATGTAGACGTCCAGCAGGGCCCGCAGCTCCGCCTCACCGGAGTCGGGAGGCAGCCGCCCGACGTCCTGCAGGGCCTTGAGCAGTTCCTGATGACCGAGGTGCTCGAGCGGCCCCGCCGGCAGGTCCAGCTGGTAGTGGAAGGCGAAGCGGCGCAGGAGATGGTCGGCGGGCTGCCGCGCCAGGGCGCCCTCCGGGTCACCGGGGACGCCGCAGTTGACGATGATCAGCTGCGCCACCTCGCGCCCGGAACGGCGCAGCGCCTGGGCCGTGGCGTAGGCCATGACGCCGCCGAAGCACCAGCCGATGATCACGGGAGCGGCATCGCTCGCGGCCGCGATGTTCGCCGCGTACTCCTCGGCCATGGCGGCGAAGTCGTCCTGCGGCGGCCTGCCGTGCAGACCCCAGGCCTCGATGCCGTAGACCGACCGGTCCGCCGGTATCAGCCGGGCCAGCTCCCAGTAGCTGAGCGTGTTGCCGCCGCCGGGGTGGACGCAGAAGACCGGGGCCTGCTCGTGCGGTCCGCGGCCGGCGCGCAGCGGGACCAGGTTGGAGTCCTGGACATCGCTCCCGCGCACCAGCTCCGCCATCGTCGCGACGGTCGGGGCGCTGAACACCGTGGACATCGGCAGCCGCAGGCCGAAGGCGTTGTTGACCTGGGCCATGAGTTTGATCGCACGCAGCGACTGGCCCCCGAACTCGAAGAAGTCCGCGTCGGGGGAGGAGATGTCCTGGTCGAGGATCGAGGACCAGATCCCCAGCAGACGCTGTTCCACCGAGTCGCGCGGTCGGCCGGACCGGGCCTTCGGCGGCGCGATCGGCGTGAGGGCGCGGCGGTCGAGCTTGCCGTTGCGGGTCAGCGGGAACCGCTCCAGCACCTGCCACCCGGTCGGCACGAGGCCGGCCGGGAGGTGGAGACCCACGGCTGCCCGCACGTCCTCGACGCGGACGTCCGCCCCGCCTGCGGCGACGAGGTAGGCGTCCAGGTGCGTGACGAGCCCGTCGGCGTCCGCGCGCGCCACGACCGCCGCGGCGCCGACGCCGGGCTGATCCGCCAGCAGCGTCTCGATCTCGCCGAGCTGTACGCGGTATCCGCGCAGCTTCACCTGGTCGTCGATCCGGCCGAGGATCTCGATGCCGTGGCCGGGCACCAGGCGGCCGAGGTCACCGGTCCGGTGGGCGTCCGCGGTGTCCGCCGTACCGAAGCCCGACCCGCCCTCGCGCAACCGCGCGAGGTAGCCGAGGCCCACGCCGGGCCCGCTGATCAGCACCTCACCGGGGCACCAGGGCGGCAGCGCGGCACCGTCCGCGTCGACCACCGTCAGGACGTTCGCCCCGAGGCCGGAGCCCACCGGGATCGAGGAACAGCGTGCGTCGATCCCGGCGTCCAGCGGGAGGCATGCGGCACCCACCGTCGACTCGGTCGGGCCGTAGTGGTTGTACAGACGCAAGGACGGCGCGATCTCCCGCAGCCGCTCGTACAACGGACGCGGCAGCAGTTCGCCGCCGAGCACGAGCACCTCGCTCGGCAGCAGCGCGAGCGGATCGGGGACCTCGGCCAGCAGTGCCGAGAGGTGCGAGGGGACCAGCTTCATCGCGGCCGCGGGGCTTGCCCGGAACCACTCGGTGAGAGCCGCGGGGCTCGTGGCCGTCTCGGTGGGGATGAGCTGGACGCAGCCACCGCCGGCCAGGGTCGGGAAGACCGCCGTGTACGCCAGGTCGGCGGCGAGGGTGGAGACCGCCGCGAACTCGGCGCCCTCGGACAGGGCGAGCGTCTCGCCGATCGCCGAGGCGTAGTGCGACAGCTGCTCGTGCCCGATGACGACGCCCTTGGGAAGACCCGAGGTGCCGGACGTGAAGATCACATAGGCGGCGCCCGCGGCCGCCGCGCCGGAAGTCACCGCGCGCCCCGGGTCGACGATCGCGTCGGCCGTACGCACGATGCGGACGGAGGCCTGGTGATCGGCCTTTGGATCGGGGGTGAGCAGCAGCGCGGGGTCGGCCTCCCGCAGGATCGTCTCGATCCGCGCCTGCGGCCACGCGGGGTCGAGGGGGACGAACGCCGCGCCGGCGAGCCAGACGCCGAGCATCGCGACGACCGTTTCCGCCGCGGCGGGAACGAACAGCGCGACCCGCTGCCCGGCCCGCACGCCGTGCTCGCGCAGCAGATGCGCCACCGCGTCCGCGCCCTGCGCCGCCTCCCGGTAGGACACGACGGTCTCGCCGCAGCGCAGCGCGGGCTGCGCGGGCGTGCGCTCCGCCTGCGCGAGGAAGCGGTCGAGCACCGAGGCGTACGACGCACGGGGCCCGGCCTCGGTGTTCGGCGCGTTCGCTGCGGTGAGGCGCAGGCCGCCGACGGCGCGCTCCGTGCCACCGGACAGCAGATCGGTCAGCTGATGTCCGAACGCCTCCGCGACGAGGTCCACGTCGGCCTGGGCGACGCGGCCCGCACCGCCGACGAAGGTCAGGCGCAGGCTCCGTGACCCGCGCACGCAGTCGAGGTGCAGCGCACCAGGAGCTTCGTCGACGGACGCACCGGCCGAGAGTTCCTCGGCCCACCGGTCCGGGCGGTGCCGGTACGAGAGCGGGTGGACGTCCGCCGCGTGGTGTGCGGAGGCCGCGATCCCCGGGTCGATCTGGTTCTCGACCGCCGCTACGGAGCGGAGCGCGTCCTGCGACGCCTGGAGCGCGTCGGCCACGGGGGTGTCCGCGCCGATCTCCAGCCGGACCGGTACCGGACGCTCCAACAGGCCGAGCACGTTCTCCAGACCTTCCGTGGACCGGCCGTCGGCCAGCACCAGCACGTGGTCGCCGGCGTCGCGGCAGTACCGGCCGTACAGCGAGTGCCAGAGAGTCAGCAGCACCGCCGACTCGCTCACGCCGTACCGTCCGGTGAGTTCGTTCAGCCGTTCCAGAGCCGGCCCCTCGACGACGGCCGAGGCGCTCACCGGCCCGGCGGCCGGGTCCCGGAGGTCGACGGGAGTGAGGAAGGGCAGCGCCGGGGACGGCTTCGACGACAGCCGCGCCACCTCGTCGGCCACCGGCTGCGCCGACTCGTCCAGCACTTCGGCGAGCCAGGCGGCGACATCGGCGTACTGCAGCACCGTCTCCTCGGCCGCGGCGACCGCGTCCTCCAGCAGCAGGCCGACGAGCCGGGTCCAGGAAGCGTCGTCGACACTCAGCCGCGGCAGGGTGAGAACCAGCCGAGTGCCGTCCGGGCCGAGTTCGTGCTCGACGGTCAGCGCGCCGGCCCGGAACACGGTGCGATCCGTTCCCGACTGCTCGATCGCGACCGGGCCCACCGCGTCCACGACCTGGACGAGCGTGGGCAGCCCCGCGAACTCGGTGTACCGCGTACGCAGGCTCTCGTGCGTGGCGACCGCCGTCGCGATCCGGGCCTCCAGGTCCGGCACCGGTATCCGGGTGGCGGTGCGGACGGTGCGCACCGCCGTGCTCCGGGCCTCGCCCAACCGGGCGAGCTGTTGCGGGGAGAGCTGATAGCCCTCCTCCTGCCAGGTCTCGACGCTCGTCATGATGTCTGCTCCTGAACGGTCAGGCCGGGGTCCGGCGCGGGGACCGCGTCGGAATCGGCCGGGGATGCCTCAAGGCGGCGTACCGCCCGCACGGGTGAGAACAGCAGGGCAAGGGAGGCCAGGAACGTCCCGCTCGCGGCCAGCACCACAGCCGTCCGCAGCCCGGTTCCGGACGCGAGCGCACCGCCGAGCAGCGAGCCGAGCGAGAACGCGCCCAGCGCGCAGGTACGGGCCGTGGCGTTCACCCGCCCGAGCAGCTCGTCCGGGGTGGAGACCTGCCGGAAGCTGATCACCGTCACGTTGAAGACGGGAATGCTGAGCTGGACGAAGAAGGAGGAGACCGCGACGACGGCGATCGCCGCCAGTGAGTGGCCGTGTACGGCCGCCAGGACGAGATAGCCGAGGCCGGGCAGCGCCATCGTCAGGATCAGGGTCGGGCCGACGCCGAACCGTCGGGTCAGCGGGCCGACCAGAAGGACGCCGACCAGGGCACCGGCGCTGCCGACCGCGACGATCAGGCCGACCTGCTTCGAGCCCATGTCGAGGACCCGGAGCAGATAGAGGAAGTACACCGACATCAGGGCGCCGGAGAACAGGTTGATGATCAGCGCGGCCGTGGTGAACCAGCGCAGCAGCGGGTGCCGCACGATCGCGGCGCATCCCTCACGGATCGAGGCCCACACCGAGAGGGTCTTTGCCCCGGGCTGAGGCTTCGGCGCCTCGTCGGCCGGCAGTCCCGCCACCGTGAGGAAGGACAGGACGTAGCTCGCCGCGTCCACCGCGATCGCCACCGGTGCGCTGAGCGCGCTGACCAGCAGGCCCGCCGCGCCCGGCCCCACGACCTGCGCCATCGAGCCCGACAGTTCCAGCTTCGCGTTCGCCTCGCCGAGCCGGTCCCGGCCGATCAGACCGGGTGTGTAGGACTGGAGGGCGAGGTCGAAGAACACGGTCATCACGCCGACGACGAAGACCACGACGAAGAGCTGACCGATGTTCAGCACATCGAGCCAGTGCGCGACGGGTATCCAGGCGAGGGCCGCGGCACGCACGACATCGGCGACGATCATCACGGACCGGCGCGCCCGGCGGTCCAGCATCACGCCGACGAAGAGGCCGAAGAGCAGGAACGGCAGCGTCTCGAGGGAGACGAGCACGCCGGCTTCCATCGGCGTCGCGTGGAGCAGCAGGACCGCGGTCAGCGGCATCGCGACGTAGGTGATCGGGGAACCGAGCATCGAGGCCGACTGACCTGTCCACAGCAGCACGAAGTTCCGCCGGCGGAACAGCGAAGCCGGCTTCTTCCCGGCGCTCGAGGTGTCCTCGCTCATGAGCGCCGCACCGCCTGACGGATCTCGGTTCCCGGTCGGGAGCGCGGGGTCTCGGCGCGTTGGTCCATCACTGTCTTCCTATCGGGTCGAATTCGTCGCACGGGTGATCGGGGAGGTGCCGGGCGGTGTGGGGGACGTGCCTGGACTTCTCCCGGGCACTCGGTCACGTGTGGCTCAGCCGAGCGGCCGCTCCGGCGGGAGACCGGGGCGGGCCAGCACCCGCCGCCTGCCGGGGCCGAGCGCCGGCAGGGTCGCCGACCGGTCGGGGTTCGCGCTCCGTCGAGCCGGTTTGGGGGCGCCCACCTTGCCGATGCGCCGGTCGGGGTCGGAGGTCAGCTCCGCGACCAGCAGGCTGAGCCGCTCGGCCCAGGTCTGGACCGTGTGGTGGTCGAACAGGTCGGTGGCGTACGCGATGATCCCCGTGATGCCGGTCGGTCGCCCGTCCGGCTCGTACGACCCCCGCAGCAGGAAGTTCAGGTCGAACTTGGGGGATTCGTGTTCCGGGATCTCGAACTCGCTGATCTCGAGTCCGGGGAGGTCGAAGGCTGCCTCGGTGTTGGTGTCGAAGGACAGCATGACCTGGAAGAGGGGGTGGCGTGCCGCGGTCCGGGGTGGGGCGACGATCTCCACCAGGCGTTCGAGGGGCAGGTCCTGGTTCTCGAAGGCGGCGAGGTCCGTTTCCCTCACCCGGGTGAGGAGTTCGGTGAAGGTGGGGTCGCCGGAGACGTCGGTGCGCAGGACGAGGGTGTTGAGGAAGAAGCCGACCAGGTCGTGCAGGACTTCCTCGGGGCGTCCCGCGACAGGCGTGCCGAGGGGGATGTCGGTGTCGCCGGTGAGCCGGGACAGCAGGACGGCGAGGGCGGCCTGGACCACCATGAACGGGGTCACGCCCGTCCGCCTGGCCAACTCCGCCACACGGGCGTGGACTTCGGCGTCGATGGTGACGGGGACCCGGGCGCCGTGCCGGGCGGGGGTCGCGGGGCGTGGCCGGTCGAAGGGCAGGTTGAGTTCCACCGGCAGTGCGGCCAGGGCGTCGCGCCAGAAGGCGGACTGGCGGGCCGCCGTCCCGGCGGGGTCGTTCTCGTCGCCGAGCAGATCGCGCTGCCACAGGGCGTAATCGGCGTACTGGACGGGGAGTTCGGTCCAGGCCGGGGTGGTGCCGGCGAGCCGTGCCGTGTAGGCGGTGGCGAGGTCGTTGCCCAGGGGCCCGACCGACCAGCCGTCGCAGGCGATGTGGTGGAGCAGCAGGACCAGGACGTGTGCGTCCGGCCCGGTGCTGAAGACCTGTGCCCGGAGCGGGATCTCGCCGGCGAGGTCGAAGACGTGTCCGGCGGCCTGGATCACCAGGTCGGTCACCTGCTCGTCGTCGGTGTCCGTCCAGGTCAGCGGCAGTGTGACCTGGTCGGCGGGCACGATCTGCTGGACGGGTTCGCCGTCGACGACCGGGAAGACGGTCCGCAGGCTCTCGTGCCGGCCCATCACGTCGCCCAGCGCCGCCGCCAACGCCTGCCGGTCCAGCGCCCCGGACAGACGCAGCACCAACGGCATGTTGTACGCCGTGCTCGGCCCCGCCAACTGACCGATGATCCACAACCGCTGCTGCGCGAACGACAACGGCAGCGGCTCCGGACGAACCCCGGCCACCAGCGCCGGACGGGAGGGTCCCGCCTCGACCAGCGCACCGGCCAGGGCGGCGACGGTGGGGGCCTCGAACAACGCGCGGAGGGTGATCTCCACCCCGAGCAGGGCGCGGACGCGGGCGACCAGCCGGGTCGCGAGCAGGGAGTGCCCGCCGAGTTCGAAGAAGTGGTCGTCGACGCCGACGGCGGGCAGCCCCAGCACCTCGGCGAACGCCGCGCACAGCATCTCCTCCCGCACGGTCGTCGGAGCGCGGTGAGTCGAGGCGAGCGCGTAGTCCGGGACGGGCAGGGCCTTGCGGTCCAGCTTGCCGTTGGCGGTCAGCGGCAGCCGGTCCAGGACCACGACCGCGGCCGGCACCATGTAACCCGGAAGCGGCCCCGCGGCATGCCGGCGCAACAGGCCGGGCAACTGTGCGACCTGTTCCGGGGACTGACCCGGGGCGGGCACCGCATAGCCGACCAGACGCTTGTCACCGGGGATGTCCTCGCGGACCACCGCCACGGCCCGGGCGACACCGGGACACCGGGCCAGCACCGCCTCGACCTCCCCGATCTCGATCCGGAACCCCCGGATCTTCACCTGGTCGTCGGCGCGGCCCACGAACTCGAGGGTCCCGTCCGGCCGCCACCGTGCCAGGTCCCCGGTCCGGTACATCCGCTCGCCGGGCGCACCGAACGGGCACGCCACGAACCGCTCCGCGGTCAGTGCGGGACGCTTCAGGTAGCCACGCGCCAGACCGGCACCCGCCACGTACAACTCGCCCGTCACACCGGGGACCACCGGTTCCAGCCCGTCGTCGAGGACGAACACCCGCATGTTGAAGGTGGGTCCGCCGAGTATCGGCCGCGGTGTGGACCGCGGCTCGGCGAAGACCTGGTAGACCGTGCACTCCGTGGGCCCGTAGAAGCTGAAGCTGCGGGTGCCCTCACCCAGCGATCCGAGCCACTCCCAGAGCGAGTCGGGCACGGCCTCGCCACCGACCACGAGCAGTGCCGGAGTACGGCGGCCGTCGTCGAACAGGCCTGCCGACACAGCGGCGGCCATGTGCGTGGGGGTCAGCTCCAGGAAGTCGACGTCGTGTGCGTCCAGCCAGGTCGCGAGGAGGCCGAGGTCGGAGAGCTCCTCCGCGCTCACGACGTGCAGCTCGTGCCCCTCCAGCAGGCACGACAGCTGGTCCCACACCGCGTCGAAGGAGATGGAGGTGGTCAGCGCGACCCGCAGCGGGCGACCGTCCGGCAGATCGGCGGCGCAGGCGAAGACCGACTCACGGTGAACGGTGACGAAGTTGGTGATGCTGTGGTGCGGTACCGCCACGCCCTTGGGAGTTCCGGTGGAGCCGGAGGTGTAGATGACGTAGGCAGGATGGGCGGGGGTCAGCGGGCCGGTGCGCTCGCTGTCGGTCGGGTCGCTGTTCCAGGCCGGGTGTGCGGTCAGCTCATCCTGGGTGGCAGCGTCGTCCAGGACCAGAAGGGGTGCGTCGGCCGGCAGCCATGCCGCGGTCTCCTGGAGCGTCACCACGTACGACGGCTGCGCGTCCTCGATCATGAACCGGACCCGTTCCTTCGGGTACTCGGTGTCGATCGGGAGATACGCCGCGCCCGCCTTGAGCACGCCGAGCATCGCCACGACGAGTTCGATCGACCGTGGCAGTGCCATGCCCACCATGTCCTCGGGGCCGACCCCGTGCTGGATCAGGTGGTGCGCGAGCCGGTTGGCGCGGGTGTTGAGCTCGCCGTAGGTCAGGGTGGTGCCGTCGAAGACGACCGCGGTGGCCTCGGGGGTGCGGGCGGCCTGGTCCTGGAAGAGCGCCGGCAGGGTCGTGGGCGGGACGGAGCGGGAGGTGTCGTTCCAGGTGCGCAGCACCTTCTCCTGCTCCGCGGGGGAGAGCACCGGGACCTGGTCGACCCGCCGGTCCGGGCGGGTGACCAGGGCGTCGAGGACACGGGTGAAGCGTTCGGCGAGCTGCTCGATGCCCGCCTGGTCGAACAGGTCGACGGCGTAGGAGATTGCGCCGGTCATTCCGGCGGGCCGGCCGAGCTCGTCGAACCGCTCGCGCAGGTCGAAGGAGAGGTCGAACTTCGCCAAGATGCCCTCGTCGGGCAGGAAGCTCGTGCGCAGGCCGGGCAGTCGGAGCACGGGATCGGCGTTGTTCTGGAGCGCGAGCATGACCTGGACCAGCGGATGGCGGGCCATGGAGCGGACCGGGGCCAGCTCCTCGACCAGGCGCTCGAACGGTACGTCCTGGTACGCCAACGCGTCGAGCGTCTGCTCCCTCACCCGGGCGAGCAGTTCGCCGAAGGACGGACCGCCGGACACGTCCGTGCGCAGGACGAGGGTGTTGACGAAGAACCCGACGAGGTCGTCGAGGGCGGTGTCGGTGCGCCCGGCCGTCGGGGTTCCGATCACGATGTCCTGGCCGGCGCCGAGCCGGGAGAGCAGCACGGCCAACGCGGCCTGCAGCACCATGAAGACCGTCGCGCCTTCGTCCCGGGCCAGTTCGGTGACCCGGGCGTGCAGCGGCGCGGGGATCTCCAGCGCCGCGCTCCCGCCCCGATGCGTGGCCACCGCGGGGCGCGCACGGTCGACGGGCAGCGGCAGTTCCTCCGGTATGCCGGCCAGCGCGCGGCGCCAGTGGGCCAGTTGCCTGCTCAGCAGGCTTTCGGGGTCCTGTGCCTCGCCGAGCAGTTCACGCTGCCAGAGCGTGTAGTCCGCGTACTGGACCGGTAGCGGCGCCCATCCGGGTTCCCGGTCGGCCAGCCGCGCTGTGTACGCCGCCGAGAAGTCCCGGACCAGCGGCACCAGCGACCAGCCGTCACCGGCGATGTGGTGCATGAGCAGCACCAGCACGTGTTCGTCCGCACCGGCTTCGAACAGCCAGGCCCGGAAAGGCACTTCGGCCGAGAGGTCGAAGCAGTGGCCTTCCGCCTCACCGATCGCCACGGTCAGGCCGGACGGCCCGACCAGGGCCGCCGGTACCACGGTGAGCACCTCACCGAGCTCCTCGACCGGTACCACCCGCTGGTACGGCCGGCCCTCGACCGACGGGAAGAGTGTGCGGAGCACCTCGTGGCGCCCGAGGACGTCCCGCAACGCCGCGTCCAGCGCACCGGTGTCGATCGCACCGGAGAGCCTGATGGCCGCCGGGATGTTGTAGGTGGCGCTCGGTCCCTCCAACTCGTGCAGGAACCACAACCGCTGCTGCGCGGACGACAACGGCAGCGGCTCCGGACGATCCGCGGTCACCAGCGCCGGACGCGAGGGGCCCGCCCCGGCCAGCGCCTTGGCCAGGGCGGCGATGCTGGGGGAGGCGAACAGCGCACGGATGCCGAGTTCCACCCCGAGCAGGGTGCGGATGAGGGCGACCAGTCGGGTCGCGAGCAGGGAGTGGCCGCCGAGAAGGAAGAAGTTGTCGTCGATGCCGACGGTGGACAGCTCCCGGTTCAGCACCTTGGCGAACGCGGCGCACAGGATCTCTTCCTGGACGGTCGTCGGAGCGCGGTGGGTCGAGGCGGCTGTGGAGTCCGGGAGGGGCAGGGCCTCGCGGTCCAGTTTGCCGTTGGCGGTCAGCGGCAGCCGGTCCAGGACCACGACCGCGGCCGGCACCATGTAATCCGGGAGCTCCTCCGCGGCATGCCGGCGCAGCAGGCCGGGCAACTGTGCGATCTGTTCCGGGGATTGACCGGGGGCGGGTACCACGTAACCGACCAGTCGCTGGTCGCCGGGGATGTCCTCGCGGACCACCGCCACGGCGCGGGCGATCCCGGGACGCCGGGCCAGCACCGCCTCGACCTCTCCGGTCTCGATCCGGAACCCCCGGAGCTTCACCTGGTCGTCGATCCGACCGAGGAACTCGAGGGTGCCGTCCGGCAGCCAGCGCACCAGGTCGCCCGTGCGGTAGACCCGCGCGTCCGGATCATCGGAGAAGGGGTGGGGCACGAACCGCTGCTCGGTCAGGTCGGGCCGGTTGTGGTAGCCGCGGGCGACGCCGACGCCGCCGATCCACAGCTCGCCGGGGACGCCGAGCGGAGCCAGGCCACCGAACCCGTCCATGACGTAGACCTCGGTGTTCGCGAGCGGACGGCCGATCGGGACCACCGGCTGGTCCCCGGTCAGCACGAACGAGGTCGCGGTGATCGTCGTCTCCGTCGGCCCGTAGGCGTTGTGCAGCGGCACCGCGGTGTCCTTGAACCAGCGCGTGACGAGCGCGGCGGGCACCTGCTCGCCGCCGAGCACCATCAGCCGGAACGCGTCGCCGAGCCGCGCGCCGGACTCCAGCTGCGGGACGAGCTGTTGCCACAGGGACGGAGTGAGGTTCGCGACGGTGATCCCGGTCCGGCCGATCTCCCGGAGTATCTCGGCCGGCGTCCACTTCTCGTCGTCCCTGAGCACGATCCGGCCGCCCGCCATCAGCGTCGGGAAGATCTGCTCGGCCGCCGCGTCGAAGCTCACCGAGGCGTACTGCAGCGTCCTGTCGCGATCGGTCAGCGCGTACTGGCGCATCGCCTCCTGCATCCGGTTGCTCATCGAGCGGTGCTCGACGAGTACCCCCTTGGGGGCTCCGGTGGAGCCCGAGGTGTAGATGACGTACGCGAGGTCGTCAGGCCCGGCCGCGGGCTCCGGGTCGGACCCGTCGAGCTCGTCCAGCGTCTGCCGCTCCTCGTCGAGCAGCAGGACCTGCCGCACGTCGGTGCCGGCCAGTCGGCCGGCGAGCGAGGTCTGGGTGACGACCAGCTGCGCCGCGGTGTCGGCCAGCATGAACGCCAGCCGCTGCGGCGGGTGGTCCGGGTCCAGCGGGACGTAGGCCGCGCCGGACTTGAGGATGCCGAGCAGGGAGGTGATCAGCTCAGGGCCGCGCGCGAGACAGACCGCGACCAGGCTGCCGGCGCTTGCTCCCCGCGCGCGGAGGTGGCGCGCCAGCCGGTTGGCACGGGTGTTGAGCTCGCCGTAGGTCAGGGTGGTGTCCCCGCACACGACCGCGACGGCGTCCGGGGTGCGTGCCGCCTGGGCCTCGACCAGCCGGTGCACCCCGAGGTGGTCGGCGTAGGGGATGCGGGTGTCGTTCCAGGTGTGCAGCAGCAGTTCGCGCTCGTCGGCGCCGAGCACGTCCACCTGGTGCAGGCGCTGGTCGGGGTCGTCCGCGACGGCCTCGAGCAGGCGGACCAGGCGGTCCGCCATGGTGACCACCGTCGGCAGGTCGAACAGGTCGACGGCGTACTCGAGAAACCCCTTGATGCCGGTCGACTGTCCCTGCGGACCGATCCCCTCCTCGAACTCGAAGCTGAGGTCGAATTTGGTTGTTCCGGTTTCGGGGACGTCGAACCCGCCGGTCTTGAGTCCGGGGAGGTCGAAGGCGGCTTCGGTGGTGGTGCCGAGGGACAGCATGACCTGGAAGAGGGGGTGGCGTGCCGCGGTTCGTGGTGGGGCGATGATCTCGACGAGGTGTTCGAAGGGGAGGTCCTGGTTCTCGAAGGCGGCGAGATTCGTTTCCCGTACTCGGGTGAGGAGTTGGGCGAAGGTGGGGTCGCCGGAGACGTCGGTGCGCAGGACGAGGGTGTTGGGGAAGAAGCCGACCAGGTCGTGCAGGGCTTCTTCGGTGCGCCCGGCGACCGGCGTGCCGAGGGGGATGTCGGTGCCGCCGCCGAGTCGCGACAGCAGGACGGCGAGGGCGGCCTGGACGACCATGAACGGTGTCACGCCGGTCTGGCGGGCCAACTCCGTGATGCGCGTGTGGACTTCCGCGTCAATGGTGACGGGGACCACGGCGCCGCGCCGGGCGGCCGTCGCGGAGCGTGGCCGGTCGAAGGGCAGGTCCAGTTCGACGGGGAGTTCGGCCAGTGCGTCGCGCCAGAAGGCGGACTGGCGGGCGATGGTGCTGGTGGGGTCGTCTTCGGCGCCGAGCAGGTCGCGCTGCCACAGGGTGTAGTCGGCGTACTGGACGGGGAGTTCGGTCCAGGCCGGGGCCGCGCCGGCGGTTCGTGCCGCGTAGGCGGTGGCGAGGTCCCTGCCGAGGGGGCCGAGCGACCAGCCGTCGCAGGCGATGTGGTGGACCAGCAGCATCAGGACGTGTTCGTCGGGGCCGGTGCGGAAGACATGGGCGCGCAGAGGGATCTCGCCGGCGAGGTCGAAGACGTGTCCGGCGGCCTGGACCGCGAGGTCGGTCACCTGCTCGTCGTCGGTGTCCGTCCAGGTCAGGGGCAGTGTGGCCTCGTCGGCGGGCACGATGTGCTGGACGGGTTCGCCGTCGATGACGGGGAAGACGGTCCGCAGGCTCTCGTGCCGGCCCACCACGTCGGCCAGTGCCGCGGTCAGGGCCTGCCGGTCCAGCGCCCCGGACAGACGCATCACCAACGGCATGTTGTACGCCGTGCTCGGCCCCGCCAACTGACCGGTGATCCACAACCGCTGCTGTGCAAACGACAACGGAATCATGCAGGCTACCTCACTGTTTCCGACCGCTACCAGTCCCGATCCGCAGCCGATGGCGCAGGCGCCGAAATCACCGGCCAGGCATGGGGCCGCAGCGGGGTCGGGAGCCGTTATGTCGGCGGAATTGATTGGCAGAGAGAAAACGGATTTGTATCGACTTCGCGAGGCTAGCAGGCGGCACTCGCCAGGGTGAACGAGTCCCGGGCACCACTCGACGGAGCCCGGGAGGACTGTCTCGCCGGCGAGACGGGGCAAGCGGCGTCAGCTGTCCGAACGGTGGAATTCCAGGCCGTCGAACTCCCCGCTGCCCCGCCATTCCTGAAGGTGTTGGAAGAAGCCCAGGCCATCGGGGAACTCGTGTGCGTCCCAAAGGGAATGCGGCCCGAGATCCGTTCCCTCGTTGTTGGAGTAGCCGGGGGTGCAATCCGCGCCCAGGAACGTGCGCCAGTCCGGATTGATTCCCACGTTGCTCATCCAGGAGTCCTCCGCCTGCTGGGTGAGTTCGACGACGGCGACGCCCGTGGTGACCGCGTGCGCGATGACGGCGGCGACGGTCTTGGCCGCCTCGGACAGGTTGTGCGAGAGGTTGGAGAACCGCGTCCCGCCCGTGATCGACTGAACGTGGAACGCGTTCGGGAACCCGTGCACATGGAGTCCGTGCATCGTGCGCATGCCGTTGGTCCAGTGCTCCGACAGTCGCCTGCCGTCCCTGCCGACGGGGTCGAATCCGGCGCGCCGGGTGGGCGCGGTGCCGACCTCGAACCCCGACGCGTAGACGATGCAGTCCACCTCGTACTCGGTGCCGTCCACCACCACACCTCGCGGCGTGATCCGCTCGACCCCCTTGCCGTCCGTGTCGACGAGACGGACCGTCGGCTCGTTGAAGGCGCCCAGATACTCGTCGTGGAAGGTCAGGCGCTTGCACGCGAGGTAGTACCGGGGCTTGAGGAGTTCCGCGGTCCGTCGGTCCTTGACCGACTCCTCCACCCGGGCGTGGATCCGGCCCATCTTCGCCATGTCCGCGAAGAACCAGGGCTGGAGGAGTTCCGCGGCCCGTGGGTCCTTGGCCGTCTCCTCCAGGTCCGCCTGGTCCAGGTCCGACTTCGAGACCTCTCCGGCGTCGCGCCACATCTTGGCCATGGCGGTCCAGCTGTCGTTGACCAGATCCTCGGCCGGCGGCTCGGCCGACGTCATGGTGGCCGCGTAGTTGTCCAGCCAGCGCTGCTGCCATCCAGGGTTGGCGATCTGCGCGAACCACTCCGGGTCGATCGGACGGTTGTTGCGGACCTCTATGACGGAGGGCGTGCGCTGGAACACGAACAGTTCCTGGCATGCGGTGGCCAGGTGAGGGATGCACTGCACCGCGCTGGCGCCGGTGCCGATGATCGCCACCCGCTTGTCCCGCAGGTTGCCCAGCGGTCCGCCGACCGGGTCGCCGGTGTAGGCGTAGTCCCATCGGCTCGTGTGGAAGGCGGGGCCGGCGAAGGTCTCGATACCCGGGATACCGGGGAGCTTCGGCACGGACAGGTGGCCGAGCCCCATGATCACGAACTGGGCGGTGAACTCGTCACCGCGGTCGGTCCGCACCGTCCACAGCTGAGCGGACTCGTCCCAGTCCAAGCCGGTGGCCCGGGTGTGGAAGAGCGCGTTCTCGTACAACTCGTAGTGCTTGCCGATGCGCTGGCAGTGCTCCAGGATCTCCGGGCCGTGCACGTACCACTCGGTGGGCACGTAGCCGGTCTCCTCCAGCAACGGCAGGTAGACCATGGACGCGACGTCGCACTGGACGCCCGGGTACCTGTTCCAGTACCAGGTTCCGCCGAAGTCGCCGCCGGTGTCGACGATCCTGACATCGCAGACCCCCGACTCCTTGAGGCGGGCGCCCGCCATCAGGCCGGCGAACCCCCCGCCGATGACCGCGACCGTGACGTGGTCGCGGTACGGCTCGCGCTCGATGCGATCGGTGAAGGGGTCCGCGTTCATGTGCGCGAATTCGCCGCTGAGGTTCAGGTACTGGCCGATGCCGTCCGGCCGCAGTCGTTTGGCCCGCTCGGCGGCGTTTTTCGCGATGTGCTCCGACACCTTGTGCCTGGACATGAAAGTCTCTCCTCCGATTACATTTCTCCGGCCGCCTGGCCAGCACCTGGAATGTGTCGTGGTCGGTACTTGACGAGGCCCGTGGGTCTGTCCCGCCGGCCAGACAGACCCACGGCCGTTTCACGATCGGTTTGAGGTGGGTGCCGGGTCGAGCGTCGGCGTGCTGGGCTCCGGCAGGACGAGGGTTCTCACGCCAAATCGTCCGAATCGGAGCTCCGTTGCTGGTCGAGTCCGTCATCCTCTATGCAGGGTTGTCCGCGATCGGGGACTCGCTGTCGACGTGGAATTCGTCAACCGAAATTCGACAGCCCGCGGCTTTCACGTTCTCAAAAGGCGCTGGGCAGTGGAGCGAAGCATCCGAGTACGAACGTGTCGCCACCGTCACGAGTCCGCTCTCCTGCCCAGCACGGGCCGGGGCGCGCTGACCTCGGCACTGAGCTGAGCGGCGAGCTCCCCGAGCGACTGCACTTCGAAGAACGCCCGCAGCCGCAGCTCACAGCCCATGACGGCGCGCACTCGACCGATGACGGTCATGGCGAGCAGCGAATCTCCGCCGAGAACGAAGAAGTCGTCGTCAACGTCCGTCTGCGGAACGCCGATCACCTCGGCCACGATCTGGCACAGCTGCCGTTCACGGGGGTCGTCGGACACCGAGACGCTTCGGACGGTGTCCGGCACGGTGCTCGACGGCGCGTCGCCCGACAGTGTCTTGCGGTCCGGCTTCCCGTCGGGCGTGGTCGGAAGAGCGGTGAGAACCTGCACCCGGTCGGGCAACAGTGCGGAGGGGAGCCTGTCGCGCAGGAACTCCCGGACGGTGGCGGGCGTCAGCGCGTCCTGGCCTTCGTCGCCGGGCACGACGTACGCCACCAGTTCGGCCGTGCGGGTGCCGGGTTGGGTCGCCACGACCGCGGCGTGGGCGATCGCGGGATGCCCGAGCAGCACGCCCTCCACTTCGGCCGGCTCCATGCGCAGGCCGCGGAGCTTGACCTGGTCGTCGCGGCGCCCCCACAGTTCCAACTGCCCGTCGGGGAGCAGCCGGCCCCTGTCACCGGTGCGGTACATACGCTGTCCGGGGACATCACTGAAGGGGTCCGCCACGAATCGCTCGCTGGTGTGCGCCGGCTGTCCCGCATATCCCTGGGCCACGCCGAGTCCACCGATGCAGATCTCCCCGACGAACATGGGCGGCAGCAACTGCAACCGGTCGTCGACGACGTAGATCCGGGACGTGCCGGCCGCGCGCCCGGCCACCGGCTTCGGGTGTTCGCGGATCTCCGCCCTGGCCGACTCGACGGTGCACTCGTTGAGGCCGTACACGTGGAACGCGAGCAGCCCGGGTTGGTGGTGCAGGCGCTGCCACAACCGGTCGGACGGCCTCTCGCCACCGATCACTACGATCTTCGGCGGGTGCGGGAGGGTCAGGAGGCCGTTGTCGATCAGGATTTCCAGTCGGCCGCTCGCACAGTCGAGTACATCGATCGCCGTTTCGGGATCCGAGCCACGGGCGATGAGCCGACGGGGGTCTGTTCGCTCCTCTTCGTCGATCAGCAGCAGCCGGTGCCCGAAGGCGATCATGCCGAGACAGTGGTTGACGAACACGCCGGAGGTCAGGGCACTGAGCGCACCGACGTTCACCTGCTGGCCTTCGGGCAACCGTGCGTACACCGGCGCCAGTTGGCTGGTGGCGAGGGCGAGAAGGCTCGCCTGATCGATGACCACACCCCTCGGCTGTCCCGTGGAACCCGGTGTGAGGACCACGTAGGCCGGAGCGGCGGCAGGGCGACGTGCGAAGCCGCCGTCGGCCGCATCGTCTCCGGAGGTCTTCTCCGCGTCCGCCAGGAAGGCGGCCGCCGGGACGGTCTCCACCTCGGCGAACGCCTCGTCCGCGATGACGAGGGCGATGCCCGCCTCCTGGAGGAGCAGGCGGCGGCGGAACGCGGGGTGGTGCGGATCCAGCAGCAGGAAGGCGCCGCCCGCGCACCAGGTGGCGAGCATCGCGACGATCAGATCGCTGCGCCGGTCCAGGCAGATCCCCACCACGGTGCCGGTCCGCACGCCTCGTTCCACAAGGCCCGCGGCCATCGTCCTTGCCCGGCCGGCCAGTTCGGCGAAGGTGAGCCGCGCGCCGTCCGCGACGACTGCCTCCCGCTCGGGCACGGTGGCCGCGGTCAGTTCGAAGAGGTCCCACACGGACGTGGGCTCCGAAGGAGTACGGTCGACCTCGGGTTCACCGCTCGCGCCGAGCGCCAGCGTCTCCGTCAGTGCGGCCTGGTCGAGCAGCGGGATGCTGCCGAGTGCGACATCGGGTTGCCGGCCGAGTGCGCCCAGCAGGTCGCCGTAGGCCTCGGCGAACCGCTGCATGGCCGCCTCGGAGAACCGCTGACGGCTGAATTCGACGTTGAGTGAGACTTCGCCCGCCAGCTGCTGTATGTCCAGCCTCAGGTCGAACTGAAGCCCCGACAATTCCGCAGGTTCCGGCAGGAGCGTCACCTGGAGACCTTCGAGTGCCCATACGTCGCTCAGGTCGAGCATGCCATAGGTGATGGCAGCCTGGAACAGGGGGTTGCGGTCGGCGTCGCGCTCGGGAGCCAGTGCGCCCACCACCACCTCGAACGGAACGTCCTGGTAGTCCAGTGCGTCGTGAACCGTTTCGCTCACGAGGTCGAGAAGCTGATCGAAGGTCAGTTCCGAATCCACCTGGCAGCGCAGTGCCACCGTATTGGAGAAGAATCCGATCGATCCGAAGAGTTCTGAGCTCGGTCGGCCGTGCGTCTGCGTGCCGACCGATATGTCGCTCGTCCCCGCCCAACGCTGCAGCAGAACGAGGTATACGGACAGCAGGCCGGCGAACGGGGTCACCGAGCGAGCCCGGCAGAACTCCTCGAATTCCGCCACCACTTTCTGCGGGACGGCGATCGGCAACCTCGATCCGATCATTCTGCCCGGGCTCTGCTCTCCGTCCTCGGGCAGCGGCGTCGGCTGGATACCCGCCAGCTGGCCGCGCCAGTAGTCCAGGGCGTCCTCATCCACCGTGGAGGCGTTCTCCGTCAGGCAGAAGTCGGCGTACTGTGCGGCCGGCACCGCGAAGGCGGGCGCGTGCGGGTCCGCGTAGGCGAGCCGAAGCTCTTCGGCGAACACCTTCCCGGAGATCTCGTCCGTGATGATGTGGTGGAACGCGAAGACCACCAGGTGGAGGCTCGGCGATATCCGTATCACCGACGTTCGCCAGAGCGGGCCCGACGAAATGTCGAACGGGAGGTCGACGACCCTCCTGGCCTCGGCGTCTGCCCACGCCCGGCGCTCGTCCTGCGAGTCGCCCTCGGCCTCCACGAAGTCGATCAGGGCCGACTGCGGGGCGTCGCCGTCCTCGTCGTGCACCAGTTGGAAGACTTCGCCGCCGCGCTCCAGGAACGTGGTCCGAAATGCCTCGTGCCTCCCGCGCAGCACCTGGAGCGCGCGCTCCAGCCTTTCTATCGAGAGATCTCCGGCGACGGTGAGAACCGGCCGCCAGACGTCAGACGTGTTGTTGGGTCGCATCACCGAGGAGAAGTACATCCTGCGCTGCGCTGATGAGGCGGGAACCATGCGCGAATGACGCTTGCCCGCGAGACTGTCACCCTCAAGATCAGGCATATCCAGCCCATGTGTGTGACGTATTCGGGGCACGGAAGCCCTCCCCTATCGATCGGCCGTTCCTTCGGCAACGCCTTATTTTCACGCTCGACGCAATCGTTCGAGCGTGTGCCGGACGGTCTCGCTCGCGCCGCCTGAAAAAGGCCCGTCGCCGCGAGAAGGACGTGGACACAAACATGACGCTTCTCCGGGGTCGTATCCAGCCCTGGCGGGGGTGGTTCGGTCCGCCCAGGTGTCTCGCCGGCGAGACACCGCCGGGACGCAGACGCACTCTCGCACCGATCGGCCGGGAACATGGCGAATTGTCCGATGGGTGGCGCGGGGCGGCGTAAAAATGGGTGGCGCAAATAGGGGAGCCTGTGCCAGAGAGATTTTGCGTAAGGAAAACCCTTTATCGGTGAACGGCTCCTCGACCCGTTGGGCTCTCCTGCTCGTGTCGATCCCGAGCGAGAAGCGATATGCGAGTGCGGCGGCAGTCGACCCGCCCCGTGCTCTGGCGGGCGGCCCGCGTATCGCGCAGAATTACGCCCTGGATGACGCCCAACTGTTACGGTTGGCCAATACACGCGAAGCATCAACCAACGGGGGATCGTTGCGCACTGCTACCCTAACAAAGAGGACGAACGAGACAACTGCGCGGAACGTTGCAACGGCAAGCACTGCGGGGCAGTTGCTGAGTATGGGCGTGCAGTTCCACAAGTCCGGCTTGTCGTTCACATCCAGGCAGAGCCTCAATATGTGGGAGCAAGTCGGGACCGGGCTGCTCTCTTTCGCGGACTCTTCCACCTGGTGGGTCGCCGACTGGCTGGTTTATGGTGAATCCGAGTTCCAGGACCGTTACCACGAAGCCGTCAAGCGGACGTCGCTCAGCTACCAGACGCTTCGTAACTACACGTGGGTGGCGCGCAAGTTCCCGCTGACCCGCAGGCGGCAGAGTCTGAGCTTCAGTCATCACCTCGAAGTGGTGGCGCTCGATCAGCCGGAACAGGACTACTGGCTGAGGAAAGCGGAAGCGATGGGCTGGAGCAGGAACAAGCTTCGCGGGGAGGTTCGTAGCAGCCTCCGCGCGCGGCAGGGCGACGTGGGCGAGTCCGAGAGCCGCGCTGAGCTGGACAAAGACTGTCCCACCGCGGCCAGTTCGGCTTCGCGGCGGGTCGAACCCGCCGCGACCGGATCCGGCTCGGGTCCGGACCGGCGCGACGCCGGCCCCTCGCCCGAAGCGGGCCTGCTGCACATCGAGCTCCCGGCCGAAATCCTGGCACAGCTCCGGACCGCCGCCAGGAAGGAAGGCGCGCCGGTCGAGACCTGGGCGATGGAGATACTGCGGCGGGCTGCCGGCGGGTCCTGAGGCGAGGGGCCGTTCGACGTCGGGAGACCTCCTGGGTGCGTTCCCGTGCGGTGGCCGCCGGTGCCGTCCTGAAAGCGCCACGGCGAACGTTGTCACTGGCCGTTGGCCAGGCCCAGGTAAACACCTTCAGAGTCCTCGAACGGATTCGCCGCAAATCTCCTGAAGAACGAACCTGGTGCCCGGTGCAGAGTGCGCTTGTCCCACCGGCGGGACAAGGTTTTCACCGGCAACGCAAACCAGGACCGCTCATGTCTGGACGCGTTCAATCGGTGTCCATGACGATGAAGTGCTGTTGGGCGAACGGCATTCCAAGTATGAGGATGATAAATGACCCTGTCATTGTTGTGCGTACCCTTCGCCGGGAGCGGCGCCGGCTTCTACAGGGCCTGGCCGAACGGCGGTGAGCTGGGTCTTCGGATCGTCCCGCTGCAGATGCCGGGCCGGGAGGAGCGTTTCCTGGAGGACCCGTACAAGGACGCCGCGGAGGCGGCCAAGGACCTTGCCGGCGCCGCGCTCCGCATGGTCGGCGGGGCGGAACGAGTGGTGCTCTTCGGGCACAGTCTCGGCGCCGTGCTCGCCTATGAGACGGCTCGTGAACTCCAGGCGCAGGGCTTCACCGCGCTGGAGCATCTCTTCGTGAGCGGGTCCCCCGGTCCCCGGAGCGGTCGCACCGGGCGGACCGCGGAACTCGACGACGACACCTTCGTGGAGCGGGTCGCGGAGCTCGCCGGGTACCGGCATGCGGCACTCGACGACCCCGAGCTGCGGGAGCTGCTGCTTCCGTTGCTGCGGGCGGACGTAGCCCTGCACGAGGACTACCGCCCCCTTTCGGACGAGCCGTTGACGCTGCCTGTCACCGCCCTGCGCGGGACGGACGACACCCTGGTGAGCCGGGCGCAGTGCGCGACCTGGGAGACGGCGACGACCGGGCCGTTCGAGCTGAGGGAACTCGCGGGCGGACACATGTACCTGACCGACCGGGCGCAGGAACTGCTCGCCGTCATCGACGCCGCGGCGCGAGGCGCCCGCACATGACGCGCGACGGGAAAAGTGCCGCCGGTGCGGCCCTGGAGGGCCGGACCGCGGTGATCACCGGCGCGGGCCGTGGCCTGGGACGCGCCTGTGCGCTGCGGTTCGCGGAAGCGGGAGCCGACCTCGTTCTGCTCGACGTGGGCGAGGACATCGAGGGCGTCCCCTACCCCCTGTCGACGAGCGGTCAGCTCACGCACACCGCCAAGCTCTGCGAGGAGCGCGGCGCGGCGGTGCTGGCGGAGTCCGCCGACGTACGCGGCAGTGTCACGCCGGCCGTCGAGAAGGCGCTCGACCGCTTCGGCCGTATCGATGTCCTCGTCAACAACGCGGGGATCGCCGCCCCTTCGGGAAAGGCCGTCCACGAGATCACCGAGGACGAGTGGCGTCTGATGATCGACGTCGACCTCTCCGGCGCGTGGCGCATGATCAAAGCCGTGGCGCCGACGATGATCGCTCAGCGGCGGGGCAGCGTCATCAACGTCTCGTCCACCGCCGGTCTGGTCGGCTACCGGCACTTCGCGGGGTATGTCGCCGCCAAGCACGGGCTGATAGGGCTGACCAAGGCCGCGGCTCTCGACTACGGGCCGCACCGGATCCGGGTCAACGCCCTCTGCCCGGGCTCCGTCGCGGACGACCCGGTGTTCGACGGCCGGATGCTGTCCGAGATCGCTCGCTCCCTGGACGTGGCCGTGGAAGACCACGAGAAGGTCTTCGTCCAGGCGCAGCCGATGAACTCGCTCATCGCTCCCTCCGACATCGCCGGCGCCGCCCTCTGGCTGGCCGGTGACGACTCCCCTCGAGTGACCGGCAGCGTACTGACGGTCGACGGGGGCTTCACCGCGCGCTGACCCGCGTCAGCCGCCGTGTTCCCCGCACCCTTCTCGGCGCACCGACAGGAGTTCTCCGATGGCGACAGCCCACTGGTCCGTGCCGTTCCAGTGCCACGAGCAGGCCGCCATGTGCCACAGCCTGACCGTCAGGTGCCCGCGGCCACCCAGCGGTGATGAGCTTCGGCGACGGTTGGAACAGGTCGGCGAACTCGCCGAAGGCGTGCTGTGGGAACGGCGCACCCGGGAGCGCTCGACGGCACCGGCGGCGCGGCGGTACGCCGAACAGGAAGCCCGCCGGCCGCTGCGCGCCACCTCCGGTCCGCGGCTGCGCGTCACGCTCGTGCGGCACACGGACGACGTCTGCGATCTTGTCCTGGTGGCCGGCCGTGAGGCCCTGTCCCGGGCGGCACTGGACGACTTGGCCGGGTTCCTCACCGGCGGTTCCCCGCCGCGGGCAGGTCGGCACGGCACCGCGCGTGCACCGCGTGGAGCGGGGGCCGCCCCCCTCGCGCGGCCGGAGTGGGGTCTCGGTGACCTCGCGCGCCGCGGTTTCGTCGGCGCGGCCCGATTCTCCACGGCCGTCCGCGAAAACCCGGTGGACCGGCAGCTGTTGACCGCCGCGACCGCCATCGTCCTGGCGCGGTACGACGCCGAGGAGACACCGCGGATCGCCCTGCTCGACCCCGACGCGGCAGGACCGGACGCGCTGTCCACACACGTCCTCGAGTCCGACGAGACCATGTCCGTCGCCGGTTTCCTCGCCGGTGTGCCCGGGACACCGGAGCCGGCCGGCGAGCTGGCGACGGAGTCCGGGGGTGGCCACGCGACGTTCGTGGGCGTGGTCTTCGGCGAGTGGGACGACGAGCGGCAGTACCACCCCTGCCTCGCACCCGTCCTCCCTCTCACGCTCCAGGCCGAGCAGCGCCCGGACCGGTCCTGGAGCGGCACCTGCTGGTACGACGAGGGTGTGGTCGATCCGCGGATCGCCGGCGCCTTCGCCGAGCAAGTTGCCCATGTCGCACAGTGGCTGGCGGACCTGGACGGCTCCGGGGAGGAACTGCCGCTGTCGGCCGTCCCTCTGATGCCGGCCGAACGCGCCGCTGACATCGTGCGGCGGGGAGCGACTCCCGCGGTCGCCGCGACCCCCACGGCCGCATCGACCGTTCACGGGCGCTTCGAGGACCTGGTACGCCGCCGTCCGGACGCGGTCGGCGTCACGGACGGCACCCGCACGCTGACCTACCGCCAGCTCGACGAGCAGGCCGAACTCATGGCCGAGGGGCTGCGCTCCGCGGGGGCGGTGCCGGGGAGCATGGTCGGCGTGTGCCTGGAGCGCGACGCGACCCTCGTCGTCACCCTGCTCGCGATCCTGAAGTCCGGCTGCGCCTACGTACCCATGGACGTCAACTACCCGTCCGCGCGCCTGCGTTACACGGTGGGCAGCGCCGAGGTGCGCGTCGTTGTCGCCGCAGCCGACGTGTTCCCGGTCGTCGAGGGCGTTCGGTCCATGCCCCCCGAGGAGCTGCTCCGGCTCGGCGAGCGGAGCGCCTCCCGCGGCCGGACCACACCCTGCGAGGGGAACGACCCCGCCTACGTCATCTACACGTCCGGATCGACGGGGCGGCCCAAGGGGGTCGTCGTCCCGCACCGCAACGTGCTGGCCCTGGTCGACGGCACGGCCGGGGACTTCGGGCTCGGCGCGGACGACGTCTGGACGATGTTCCACTCATGCGCGTTCGACTTCTCCGTCTGGGAGATCTGGGGCTGCCTGCTGACCGGCGGGCAACTCGTGGTGGTGCCCTTCTGGATCACGCGGGACACGGGGGAGTTCCACGCGCTGCTCGCCGAACGACGCGTCACCGTGCTCAACCAGACGCCCTCCGCCTTCCTGCCTCTCGTCGCACAGGACAGGGAGTCGCCCGCCGAGCTCGCGGTGCGCCTGGTGATCTTCGGCGGTGAGCCGCTGGACGCCCGTGAGCTGCTGCCCTGGTTCGCCCGCCACCCGCAGGCGGAGTGCCGTCTGGTGAACATGTTCGGGATCACGGAGACCACCGTGCACGTGACGGCGCAGACCGTGACGCCTCAGGCGGCTCTGCGGGGGAGCCGGTCGGTGGGCCCGGCGCTCCCCGGCTGGTCGGTGTCCGTGCGTGGACCGCGGGGAGAGGTTCTGCCGGTGGGAGCGGCGGGCGAGATCTGGGTCGGCGGGGCTGGAGTCGCCCGTCACTACCAGGGGCAGCCGGAGCTGACGGCGCGACGTTTCGTCATCGACCCGGTGACCGGTGAGCGGATCTACCGCAGCGGCGACAAGGGCCGCATGAGGCCCGACGGGTCCCTGGAACACCTGGGCAGGATCGACAGCCAGGTGAAGATCCGCGGGTACCGGATCGAGCCGGACGAGATCCGCAACGTCCTGCTCGGAGCACCGTCGGTCTCCGGGGCGACCGTCGTCGTCCACCACGACGAGAGTGGCGGTCGAGCAGCCGACCGGCTGGACGCCTACGTGGTGCTCAAGGGGGACACGACAGTGGCCGTGGTCGCGGAGCACGCCAGGCGGCTGCTGCCCGACTACATGGTCCCGGCCACGGTCACAGAAGTCGAGGCCATCCCTCTGACGATCAACGGGAAGGTCGATGTCGCACGGCTCCCCGCACCGACCGCCGCTCGGCCGGCCGTCGCGGAGTCCCCGGATCCCGTCGAGACCGGGTCCGCCGACCGGCTGGAGCGTGACATGCTGGACATCTGGAGCCGGCACCTGGGTACGCAGGTGGGCCCTGAGGACAACTTCTTCGCGCTGGGCGGCAACTCGCTGCTGGTCGTCCGCGTACTGGCCGAGGTCAAGGAGCTCGGTGTACCGAAGATCGCCGTGCGGGAGTTCTACCAGAACTCCTTCGCACGGCAGTTCATCCAGCTGGCCAGGGGGCGGATCACTCTCGCTGCCGACGCCCCGGCCGGCACTGGTGGCGCGCGGAGCTGACCTCGTCGCAGGGACGGGACCGGTGCTCACCGTGACGACCTGCTGTGTGCAGCCTGTCCTGCCTGGTCCGCCCCGCGTACCGGGCGCGACGGATCGGCTCGGCCGGCACGCCGACTCCGCAACCGCTGCCGGGACACGCCTCTGTCGGTTCAGCACCAAGAACGAACCGGGGCGACTGCGGCTGTCCGGACTGATGATCGACAGCATCCGGACCTTCGTACGCACCGGGACCCCGCAGCACTCCGGTCTGGGCACTCGATGGCAGCAGTGGCCGCACAGCGTCCTCTTCGACGCCGGGGACCGGAGTGCAACGGTCCAGCCCGGATCACCGGGCAGGTAGGCCCCGCGGCGCCCGGTCGTCCGCTCTTTCCGGATCCGAAGAGAGGCGGAGTGCCCGCTGACGCGGGACCCGCCTCGCTGTCGACCCGCCTGAAGGTGCCGGCCGGGTGCTGACGTACGGTTAGGTTCTGTGACGAACCGAACCCGAGGCACCTGGATCCCTCTCGTCGGCGGTCTTGCCGTCTGCGCGCTCGGCGTGGCCTTCGCCGTCGTCCCCTCCGCCCAGGGCCCGCGTCCCGCCCCCTACGCCCGCGATCAGGCCTGTGCCCGTATGGCCGGGAAACTGCCCGACAAGATCGGCGAACTCGACCTGCACCGGCCGGTCGTCGACGGTATCGCGGTGTGGGGGGACGGCAGCGTCGTCGCCCGGTGCGGCATTCCCATGCCGGAGAAGACGACGGAGCCGTGTGCCACCGTCAACGGCGTCGACTGGGTGTGGCGCGACCAGCAGAAACAGGCCGGCCGCAACCTGCTGGTCACCTACGGCCGCAGCCCGGCCCTGGAACTCTCCCTGGACCGTGCGGCGCCCTCCGACACCGCTTTGATCACCCTCACCCATGCCGCTTCCGTGCTTCCCATGCACCGCAAGTGCATCGACGCCGAGGGTCGGTGACCGTCCCGTCCCCGGTGCGGAGCATCGTGCGCCGGCTCCCGACCGGTCGGCGACGTCCGTCACGACCGTCGGGCGGCGCGGGCACCACCGCGCCGCAGAAGACGGAGCCCCGACCCGTAGGCGGGCCGGGGCAACCGCGGGGCGGTGCGGCCTGTCAGCCCGCCTGCACCCCGCCGAACGCCTTCTTCCCCTTCACGCCGTAGGAGAAGACGATGTAGTACCCGCCCTTGCCGTACTTCTTCGGAGAGGCCATCCACGACACACCCCGGTCGTCGCCCTTACGGGTCTGCACCAGGACATCGTTCTTGTGCTTCGCGCCGTCCTTCCCCCCGACGATCCGGTAGACCTTCGCCGTGAACTGGTGCCGGCCGTTGCCGTACACGCCGAAGTGCAGGAAGTACTTGCCGGCCTTCATGTTGTGCGTGCCGGTCACCTGCGTCTTGCCCGTCGTCTTCCACTCGCCCTGCCACGAGCCGCCGTACGAGGCAGCAGCCGACTGACCGGCCGCTCCCAGCCCCATCAGCGCTGCCACCGCCAGCGCACCCGCAGCCTTACCCGCACGCGCCTTCGACTTCAGCATCACAGACCAGCCCCCTGACGATCACGGCCGAGCGCCCATATGCGCCCGGCCCGGACCAGGCGAACATACGCACGGAACGGGCTGCGCATAATGTCCGATCGGGAGCTGTCCCAAGGGGCACTGCCCACAAGGGAGGGGTGCACCCTATCCGGCGGCAGAGTCCGACCCGCCCGGCTTCTCGGCCAGGAGCCGCTTCACCAGATGCCGCACCTGGTCCTCCGACACCTCGCCGCTCACCGACGCCGCGACCCGCCCCCGCCGGTCGAGGAACACCGTGTACGGATACCCCGTCTGCGACACCGTCCCCCGCGGAATCCTCAGCGCCTGACGGCCCCCCTCGTCCAGCAGCGTCGGATACGACAGCTTGTACTGCTCGATGAAGGCCCGCGCCGCCCGCGAACTGCTGTCGGCTCCCAGTCCCACGACCTGCACCCCGCGGTCGCCCCAGTCCTTCTGCACGCGCTCCAGGCTCGGCGCCTCCGCCCGGCACGGACCGCACCAGGACGCCCACGCGTTCAGCACCACCACCTTGCCCCGGGCCTCGGCAAGAGACGCCCGGCCACCCAGCGGGTTCGGGCCCGCCAGCTCCGGCATCTTCTGCCGCTCGCCGGCGGAGAACACCAGAGCCCCGTCCTGCAACTTCCCCGCGGGCTTCCCCGACCCCGTCCCGCACCCCGCCAGCAGACCGGCCGCCAGCACGGCGCACACCACACCCCGTCGCAATCGCTTCATGGAAACCGAGTATCCACGTGCCCCAACTGCCCTTTTTACCCACCCCCCTTCAGGGGCTCCCTGCTCAGCGGCGCGATCCGTTCCCACATCGCGGCACTGAGCACCGGCCGAACGGACGGCTCCGCGCCGCGCCACCTGACGAACCTCACCGGCTACCAGGGCAGGTACAGGTGGGGCCGGTCCGGCGGCAGGGTCGCCGTCGAAGCCGGCAGGTCGGCCGCCCCTGCTGCCGCGGCGTCCGCGGTCGGCCCGCTGGTCCCTCGGCTCGGGGATCGTGGGCGGTGCCCCGCCCCGGTCGCCGTCCCTCACTCCTCGAAGGGCGCGGCGAGCAGGAGATCCTCCACGGTGGGCACCCGGAAGTCCGGGAGGTGACGGCGGCCGACCTCGGCGAACGGGTGCATGAGTACCGACATCGGCTTGGTGCGGCACAGCGAGAGCATGTTGTCGAGGGCGTCTTGTTTGAATCCCGCCCTCGGGAATGCGGCGAGGATGTCGGCGAGAGCGTCGGACGGGATCTGCTGGAGACCGTTACCGGTGAAATCGAGTCCGGAACCGACGGCGACGATTCCGATCTCCGGCCTTTTCCGCGTCGCGATGCCCATGCTGGTGTGCAGGGCGATCGCGTCCCAGACGACGGCCACTCGTTCGGCCGGCATGTGCCGTTCCCGGAGGAACGTCCTGGCGGCGTCGGCACCGTCGACCTCGAAGCGCTCGTCCGGGGTCTGGTAAGCCTTCACCAACCCGAGGTCGTGCAGGACCGTCGCCACGAAGGCGAGTTCACGGTCGTAGCGGATGCCGCGTCGGTCGAACAGCAGCGAGCCGTACAGGTACGACCGCATGACATGGTTGAAGAGGGCCTCGGAGGAGGCCTTTCTCGCGAACGCGGCCGCGGACCGCGCCAGTTCACTGCCGGGGATGCGCACTCCGGCCACGACCGCCGGCAGGGTGGTGCCAGGCGCACCCGAGGAATCCTCGGGCCGCGCTCCTGTGACCGCGGCGGCGGACGGGCCCGACCATGCGGCGGCGAGTGCGGAGGCGGCGCCGATGGCGGCGACGCCGGCACCACGCTCCAGTGCCGTGCGCCGGGTGACGTTCATCGTCTCATTTACCCTTTCGGACACGAGGGCCCGCCTTTCCGTCGGGGAGTGGATGCCAGGAGCGTACGAATGGCGCCGGCTTTTCCGGCAGTAGTGAAAGTGCCGAGAACCCACGGGTTCTCGCCACAGGCTGGAGAGATCAGGCGCCGCGGAATGCCGGCCGGCCCGTGGTCGGCGCGCCGGGCGGCGGGCGGCATGGCTGCCCGACGCCGGAAGAAGGCGGTGAGGGTGCCCCGCCGTCGGCCACCTGCTCCCTGGAGGCCCCCGGCGCCGTCGCCGCCGCGCTCGGAGACCCGGGCAGCCCATGGGCCCGGCGAGCGCCTCCTCTCTCCCCCTCCCGGGCGCTGCCCGCACGGTGCCCGGGAAGTGCCGCGCATGGCGATCGGAAACCGGGCAATGCGCCAGGGGTGACACGCGTTGGAATCATCGTCCTGACTCTGCTGATCGCCGCAGGGGCGCTGGCTGCTGCGATCGGGTGCTCGCCCTGGTGGTGGTTCGTGGCCCTGCCGCTCGGGCTCGTGGGCGTGCTGGGTGTCCGGGACCTGGTGCAGCGGCGGCACTCGGTGCTGCGCAACTATCCCGTGCTCGGCCACGCCCGCTTCCTCCTGGAGCGCATACGCCCCGAGCTGCAGCAGTACTTCATCGAGCGGAACTACGACGGGCGGCCCTTCGACCGGGACGTGCGCAACATCGTCTACGAGCGGGCCAAGGGCACCGACGCGGAGGAGCCGTACGGCACCGAACGGGACGTGTACCAGCCCGGTCACGAGTTCCTGGTCCCGTCGATGGCGCCCTGCCCGGTGCCGCAGGACCCGCCGCGGGTGCGGATCGGTGGCCCGGACTGCGGCCGGCCGTACGACATGGCGCTGCTGAACGTCTCGGCGATGAGTTTCGGCTCGCTGTCGGCCAACGCGGTCCTCGCGCTCAACGGGGGCGCCGCGGCCGGCGGTTTCGCCCAGGACACCGGTGAAGGCGGGCTCTCCGACTATCACCTGCGTCCCGGCGGCGACCTCGTGTGGGAGATAGGCACCGGGTACTTCGGCTGCCGTACCGCGAAAGGTGACTTCGACGCGGGCGAGTTCGCCGACAAGGCCGCGCACGATCACGTCAAGTGCGTGTCTCTGAAACTGTCGCAGGGCGCGAAGCCCGGCATCGGCGGTGTTCTGCCGGGAGCCAAGGTGAACGCCGAGATAGCCCGGGTCCGGGACGTGCCCGAGGGGCGTACGGTCGTCTCCCCGCCGTACCACCGCGTGTTCTCGACCCCGCGGGAACTCGTCCGGTTCATCGCCCGCATGCGGGAGTTGTCCGGCGGCAAGCCCGCCGGGTTCAAGCTGTGCGTGGGCTCGCGCCGGCAGTTCCTGGCCGTGTGCAAGGCCATGCTGGAGGAGGGCACGGCGCCGGACTTCATCGTGGTGGACGGCGCCGAGGGCGGGACCGGTGCGGCGCCGCTGGAGTTCGCCGACCACGTGGGCACCCCGCTCACCGAGGGCCTGCTCACCGTGCACAACGCCCTCGTGGGCACGGGCCTGCGCGACCGGATCAGGATCGGCGCCAGCGGCAAGATCGCCACCGGCACCGACCTGGTCAAACGCATGGTGCAGGGCGCCGACTACGGCAACGCCGCGCGGGCGATGATGTTCGCCGTCGGCTGCATCCAGGCCCAGCGGTGCCATACGAACACCTGCCCCACCGGTGTCACCACCCAGGACCCCCGCCGGGCCCGCGCCCTCGACGTCCCGGACAAGACGGCGCGCGTCCAGCGCTTCCAGGAAGCGACCGTGGCCAGCGCGTTGCAGATCATGGCGTCCATGGGTGTCACCGATCCCGCGCAGCTGCGGCCGCACATGCTCCGCCAGCGCGTGGACCCCTTCACCGAGCGCTCCTACGAGGAGCTGTACGAGTGGCTCGAGCCGGGCGAGTTGCTCGCCGCGCCACCGGCCTCTTGGGCGGCCGACTGGAAGGCCGCCGACCCTGACCGTTTCACCGTGTGACCTGGAGGACTCACGTGGCCCGTACTGTTGCCCGCGTCATGGTGGACGCGCTGAGCGAGCTCGGCGTACGCCAGGTGTTCGGCGTCGTCGGAGACGCACTCAACCCCCTGACGGACGCCATCCGCACGACCGAGGGCCTGGAGTGGGTGGGCTGCCGGCACGAAGAGGCGGCGGCGTTCGCCGCGAGCGCCCAGTCACAGCTCACCGGCACGCTCGGCGTGTGCATGGGCACGGTCGGACCCGGTTCCGTCCACCTCCTCAACGGGCTGTACGACGCGGCCAAGAGCCATGCCCCGGTCCTGGCGATCGCGGGTCAGGTACCGCTCGCCGAACTCGGCAGCGACTACTTCCAGGAGGTCGACAACGACGCCCTCTTCAGCGACGTGGCCGTCTTCCGCGCGACCATCACCTCTCCGGACCAGCTTCCGCAGATGCTGGAGACGGCGGTGCGGCACGCACTGGGCCGCAAGGGCGTCGCCGTCCTCACCGTGCCGGGCGATCTGGGCGAGCGGGAACTGACCGCCGACCGTCCGGCCCGCTTCTCCCTGAACGCTCCGGTGAGCCGGCCGGACGGGTCGGCCGTCCGCCGCGCCGCGGAACTCCTCGACCGCTCAGAACGGGTCACCCTGCTCGTCGGGGAGGGCGCCCGGGCCGCGCGCGAGGACGTCCTGACCCTCGCCGACCGCCTGGCCGCGCCGATGGTGCTCACACTGAAGGCCAAGGCGGGCTTCGAGGGCGACCACAACCCCTTCCAGGTCGGCCAGACGGGGCTGATCGGCAACCCCGCGGCCGCGTCGGCCCTCCAGGACGCGGACACCCTCCTGCTGCTCGGCACGGACTTCCCCTACCGGGACTGGTATCCCGAGGGCCGGACCGTGATCCAGGTGGACACCGAGGCCACCCACATCGGACGCCGGGTACCCGTCGAGATCGGGCTCGTGGGGGACACCGGCGCCACCGTACGCGACCTTCTGGAGCACCTCGCCGCCGCGCCCGCCGGGTCCGGAGGCGCACGTGACCGCTCGCACCTGGAGAAGGCGCGTGAACGCTTCGAGGGGTGGCGCACGGGTCAGGCCCGGCTCGCCGACCCGTCGCACGACAAGGGCGTCGTGGGCCGCATCCGCTCCGCGCTGGACAACCGCGACCACGACATCCGCCCCGAAGCCCTGGCCGCGGCCGTCGACCGGATCGCCGCCGACGACGCCGTCTTCACCTCCGACACCGGCATGGCCACGGTGTGGCTGTCCCGCTTCGTCGAGATGCGTGGCGAGCGGCGCCTCATCGGCTCCTACAACCTCGGCTCGATGGCCAACGCCATGCCCCAGGCCCTGGGCGCCCAGAGCCTGGACCGCGAGCGGCAGGTCGTGGCCTTCTGCGGTGACGGCGGGCTGAGCATGCTCCTCGGCGACCTCATGACCCTGAAGACGTACCGCCTTCCCGTCAAGCTCGTCGTCTTCGACAACCGCCGGCTGGGCATGGTCAAGCTGGAACAGGAGCAGGCCGGACTGCCCGAGTTCGGCACCGTGCTCGACAACCCCGACTTCGCCGCCGTGGCCGAGTCCATGGGCATCACCGGGATCCGCGTGACGGACCCGGCCGACCTGGAGAGCGCGGTACGACGGGCCTTCGGCACCCCGGGCCCGGTCCTGCTCGACGTCCTCACCAACCCCGAGGAGATCGCGGTGCCGGCCAAGCCCACCGTCGAGCAGGGCTGGGGGTTCGCGGTGGCCAAGGTGAAGGAGATCGTACGCAGCCACGGGGAACCGGGCGGGGACTGACCGGCCGGAGGCTACGGGCGGCCCGCCGCCGGTTCCGGAAGGGCCGCCCGTTGCCTCGGCGTGGGTTTCGCCAGCTCCGCGTTGAACTGGGCGCCCACCAGAAGAGCCAGGTTGGACAGCCACAGCCAGACCAGGAAGACCACGACCCCCGCCAGTGAACCGTACAGCCGGTGGTAGGCGCTGACATGAGCGGTGTAGACCGCGAACCCGACCGAGACGGCCAGCAGGAGCACCACCGCCAGTGCGCCGCCGGGCGCCATCTTCCCGGCCGGGCGGGAGGGCGCGGGGCCCGAACGGTACAGGACGAGCACCAGGGCGACGGCGACCGCGGCCACGGCCGGCCACCGCAGGGTGTCCCAGGCGGCCTGCGGCACGGTACCCAGATCCAGCACCCGGCCCAGACGCCGGGCCAGGCCGCCGGTGAGGAACAGCGCGAGGGTGGACGTGAGGAGCAGGGAGATCAGCACGAGGGCCGTGGCGACGATGCGCGGAGCGGTGCGCCAGACAGGGCGGTGCGCGCTCGTGCGGTGCATGGAGTGCAGCGCCCGGCGGAAGACGCTCAGATAGCTGCATCCCGACCACAGGGCTCCCGACCCGCCCACGAAGATCAGGGTCCAGGCCGTCGACGACTGTCCGGCCATCTGCTGCAGGGTGCTGCGCAGCAGCGAGCGGGACGTGGTCGGGGCGGCCTGCGCCATGCGGTCGATGACCTCCGGCTTGGCCGTGGGCACGGTCAGGCCCAGGATCGAGAGGATCATCAGCAGCAGGGGGAACAGGGCCAGCACCGCGTAATAGGTCAGCGCGGCGGCCCAGTCCGTGACGTCGTCGTTCCAGACGGCCACCGGCGTCCGGCGCAGCGCCGCCCACCACCGGGCCCAGTGGCCGTCCGCATTCTTCATGACGCGGATGCTCTCACGCGAGGGGCGCCGGTTCGCGCCAGGACCGCGGGCCGGCTCACAGGAAGCGCCTGATGGGGGTGACCGCGGCCTCCTTGGCGCGTTGCAGCATCGCCCGGCGTCTCCATCGTGCGGGGTCGATGTCCACGCTGCGCTCCAGGTCCGCGTCGTAGTCGCGGTCGAGCGAGGCGGTGAACTCCGCGTCCAGGACGGCGAGCATCACCTCTTCGTCGTGGTCCATGGACCGGCGGTTGAAATTGGTGGAACCGATCAGGGAGGCGACGGAGTCCACGGTGATGATCTTGGCGTGCATCATGGTCGGCTGGTACTGGTAGATGCGCACGCCTGCCTCCAGCAGGCGCGTGTAATGGTGCTGGCCGGCGAGCTGGCAGGCCCGCTGGTCGGTGTGGGGGCCGGGCAGCAGGATCTCCACGCGTACCCCACGGCGCGCGGTCCGGCACAGCAGGTCGACGAAGTAGGTGTCGGGGGCGAAGTAGGCGGTGGCCAGACGGAACCGTTCCTCGGTGGAGGCGAGCATGACCCGCACGAGGGTCTGCATGTCCTGCCAGCCGATGCTGGCCGAGCCGCGCACGACCTGGACGATCGACGAGCCGGCCTGCGGGTGCTCGGTGAACCGGTCGCGGTCGTCGAAGAGCTCGTCGTGGCACTCGGCCCAGTTCTGGGCGAACGCGGCGGCGATGCCGTCCACCGCCGGTCCGCGCACCTGGACGTGGGTGTCGCGCCACTCGCCGGGATCGCGGGCGTCGCCGCACCATTCCTCCGCGATGCCGACGCCGCCGGTGAAGGCGGTGTGCTCGTCGACGATGAGCGCCTTGCGGTGGCAGCGGTGGTTCTGCTTGAACGGCGACAGCCACACGGGCTTGCGGAACCAGGCCACCTGGACGCCGGCTTCGCTCATGAGGTCCAGCAGCCGCCGTTCGATCTGCTTGGCACCGAAGCCGTCGAGCAGCAGCCGCACGCGCACCCCCGCGCGGGCCCGTTCGGCCAGCGCGGCGGCGAAGTCGTGGGCGATCTGGCCCTGCCAGTAGACGAACGTCATCATGTCGATGGTGTGCCGGGCCTCACGGATCGCCCCGAGCATCGCGGGGAAGATCTCGTCGCCGTTGCGCAGCGGCACCAGGTCGTTGCCCTCGGTGGCGGCCACGCCGATCAGCCGCTCCAGGCGACGGCGCAGGCGCTGCTTGCGCGCTGCCGCGTCGGTCACGCTGTCGCCGGCGGCGGGTGCGGGTATGCCGTCGAGTATCACGCCGAATCTCCCACTGGACCATGAAGGCAGTACGTCACGGGGCTACCGGACGAGCCCGAACAACCATCTGCCCCGCCTGAACGGTGTCACTCCGGCCGTCCGCTGGGACCGCGGCTGCCGGAGGGTGAACGGCCGTCCGCAGGTGGTCGTGCCGGGCGGACAGCCCATCGGCCGCCGGATGCCGCGCCTGCGCGTCGGCACCGGCCGCCGATGAGTGCGGGGTATCCCGGGCGCGAGCCCGTCAGTAGCCCGGTGCCTTCGCCAGTTCCTCGCGGTGTGCGGCTATGTGGGGCTGGTAGACCCGCGTGTCCCAGTCCTCGGGGCTGACGGGCGCCAGGGCGATGGAGATCGCGGACTCCTCGACCTCGAACGCCTCCTGGACGACGGCCGTCACCTGGTCCACCAGCCGGGACAACTGCTCGGCGGTGAGGGACTTGGGGAAGTGCTGGATGGTCACGTGCGGCATGAGAGCTTCCTTGTCTGTCGTGTCGCGGAGCCTGCCGCCGGCCGTGGTGTGGCCCGCCGCAGCGCCTTGGCCAGCTCGTCGACGCCCGGATCCCGCAGCGCCCCGTAGTGGTCGGTCTCGAGCTGGACGATCGTGGGCGCAGCCGCCGTGTGGCCGGGGGCGCGTTCGATGAAGGAGGGTTCGTCGCCCCGGGCGCGGAACACCGTGACGGGCGCCGAGACCCGGCGCGCGGCCGTGTCGACGTGGTCGTAGGTGAACCCGTAGGTGCGGCGGACCACGGTCACCACCCGGCGGATCAGCGCCGGATCGAGCTGCGGGTACCGGCGCTCGATGAACCGGGCGAAGCCCTCCGCGTCGCTCGCCTCGTGCAGGCACTCGGCAAGTCCCGGGCCGCTCGTCGTGCCGGCGAAGACGGAGAAGAGGATGGTGGTGAAGACGGGATCGGTGAAGTCGGCCACCGCCGCGCCCGCCGCCGTCCGCGGGGCGCCCGCCACCCGCGGCGCCCCCGGTGCCAGCAGGAACAGCTGCTCCACCCGCTCGCCCGACTGCTCCAGCTGCCACGCCGTCTCGAAGGCCACCCGCGCGCCGAAGGAGTAGCCCCACAGGGTGTAGGGGCCCGTCGGCTGGACCCGCCGCAGCGCCAGGACATCGGCGGCGGCCATCTCCTCGATGGAGGAGAACGGCGTCTCGCCCTCGTTGATGCCGTGCGCCTGGACGCCGTAGACCGGCCGTTCCCCGGGGGCGCGGGCCGCGAGCAGCCGCAGGTTCATCGTGAAGCCGCCGAGCCCCGGCCAGCAGAACACCGGCGGCTTGCCGCCCTCGGTGCGCAGCGGAGCGAGCCGGGAGGCGACGACGGCGGCCGGGGCGCTGACCGCCTCCGCCAGTTTCGCCACCGTCGGCGCCTCGAACAGCAGTTGCAGCGGCATGCTGCAGCCGAACGCCTCGTTGATCCGCTTGACCAGCGCGACCGCGATCAGCGAGTTCCCGCCGAGCCGGAAGAAGTCGTCGTGCACGGAGACGGACTCCCGCTTCAGCGCCGTCCTCCACAGGTCGCACAGCCGTGCCTCGACCCGGTCGCGGGGCCCGACCACCGGTGGGGCGTGTTCGGCCGCCTCGTCGACGTGCTTCTCCAGGGCCCGCACGTCCAGCTTGCCGTTGGGGGTGTGCGGCAGCCCGGGCAGGATCAGGATCTGGCTGGGCAGCATGAACTCGGGCAAGGAGGCGAGGAGATCCTCCCGGATCAGCTCCTCCGGCCCCTTCATGTGCACCTGGTCCTCGTGCATGCCCTCGTGCCGCATCTGCTCCCAGCTGACCGTGCCGCCGACGCAGAAGTACGAAGGCCCGACCGGCTGCCCCGTCTCCCGCAGGATCGCCGCCATGCGCCGTGCCGCGGGCAGGTCGTCCCCGCCGCGGGAGCTGTAACCCGCCGACATGAAGCCCAGGTTGTGCGAGTTCATCATCAGGTGCTGCAGCGCGCGGCCCAGATCCAGGTAGCTCCACCGCTCCCTGCCCTGCTCGGCGGCGCGGCTGACGAACGTGACGCCGAATCCGGAACGCTCGTACACCGCTTGGTTGATGGCGACCACATGGCGCTTGAGGACCAGCTCGTCGCTGATCCTCCGCAGCCGGCCCGCCCGGTACCGGTACTGGCCGCTGGGCAGCCCGGCCCTGCTGCCCGGGTGGAACTGCACGTAGACGTCGAGCGAGTCGTGCGCGGGTGCCTGCGCGTGTGCCGGGGTCCAGGGCACCAGCACGTAGGAGCCCAGGTGGTGGTCGTCCGCGGCACAGCCCGGCAGCGGCCGCGCCGGACCGGCGTCGTACGGCGCCTCGTCCAGAGCCAGGCCGTGGGCGGGCAGCACCTCGTCGAACAGGCCGGCCATGTGCCCGGCCTCGAGCTCCATGACCTCCTGGAGGTTCTTCTTGTACACCGGCTCGATCGCCGACCTGCGGCCGATGAAGTGCACCCGCACCCCGGGCTCCGCGGCCGCCTCACCGGGGAGTATCAGCACCAGTTCGTGGTGGACCGGGTGGTAGTAGTAGGTGCCCGCGGCCAGCCCGTCGATCCCGGCCAGCTCCAGGTAGAGCTGCGTCGGGTAGAGGGAGCCGGGGGAGGCGTAGGCGTACTTCGGCAACAGGCGTTCCTCGCTCAGGAACTGCCCGAAGTTGCGCAGGATGGAGCCGAGTTCGTCCAGGCTCAGCTCTTCGGGGCGACGGGATCCGGTGCCCTCGGTGCGCCGTGCCAGCGCCGCCGGCACGTCCGACGCCTCCAGCCGGTCGCCCTCGAAGAACCGGTAGGTCTTGCGGGCGAAGGCCCGGCGCCGCTGCCCGGGACCGGCGACCGCGCCGGGCAGCCGCACGGTGGGCCGCCCGGCCAGGTCGGCCGCGTCCCGCACACCCGGGTTCGACAGCTGGGCCCTGACCTGGAGCTTGGACGACTTCGACACATGGTGGTCGCCGTGCACGCCCTGGTCCATCAACGCCGCCTCGCGCGGGCTGAGTTCGATGCAGGCGACCAGGTTCGGGCTGCCCGTGCGCCGGTCGGTGCGCACCAGCACGGCGGCGTTCTTCACCCAGTCGTGCGCCTCGATGGCCAGGCGTACCTCGTCCAGCTCGATCCGGAAGCCGCGCAGCTTGACCTGGTTGTCGACCCGGCCCACGAACTGGACGGTGCCGTCGGCGTTCCAGTGGGCCAGATCACCGGTACGGTACAGCCGGCCGTGACCGGTCCCACCCGTCTCCGCGGCCCGGTCGTGACCGGTCCCACCCGTCCCCGCGCCCGGTGTGGCCCCGGGGGCCGGCGGCAGCGATGCCGGCATCGGCGTGAAGCGCTCCGCGGTCAGCTCCGGCCGATTCAGGTAACCCCGGGCCAACTGGATGCCGGAGATGTACAGTTCGCCGGTCTCACCGGGCCCCACGGGGCGGCCCTCGGGGTCCAGGACGTGGTAGCTCAGGCCCGGCACGGGGGTGCCGATCGGAACGGCGTCGGGGCCCTCGTCGAGGGTGGCGGGGTCGACCGTGTGCGCCGAGGTGTTGATGGTGCACTCGGTGGGGCCGTAGATGTTGACCAGCGCGGCCCCGGGCAGGGTCCGGGTCAGCTCCCTGGCGAGCGTCCGGGACAGCGCCTCGCCGCCGCTGAAGAGGTGGGTGAGCGACGTGCAGCTCCCGAACTCGTCGGTGTCGAGGAGGGCCTGCAGAAGGGTGGGCACGCACTGCAGGGTCGTGACGGCGTGCCGGGTGACGGTCTCGATCAGCCGTGCGGGGTTGCGGTGGATGCCACCGGAGCCGACCACGACCCGGCTGCCGCACGCCGGCGCCAGGATCTCCCACTGCGCGGCGTCGAAACTGACCGGCGTCTTCTGCAGGACCGTCTTGCCCGCGTCCAGCCCGAAGGCGTCGGCGAGCCAGCGCATCTGGTGCGCGATGGAGCGGTGTTCGATCATCACCCCTTTGGGCCGGCCCGTACTGCCCGAGGTGTAGATGACGTACGCCAGGTCCGCCGGACGCGGGCCCGCGGGCAGCTCCGCCGGATCCGTCCCGGGCCGCCCCTTGGCGAACTCCACCACGTCGTCGAGGGTGATGACGACCGTGTCCCCGGGAAGGAACCCCGCCAGCCGGTCCCGCAGGGACTCCTGCGTGAGGACCACCCCGAGCCGGGCGTCCTGCGCGATGTAGCGGATGCGCTCCTCCGGGTAGTCGGGGGACAGCGGCAGATAGGCCCCGCCGGCGCGCAGGATCCCCCAGACGCCGATCATCAGGTCCAGCGAGGGCTCGACGAAGAGCCCCACGCCGACGTCCGCGCCGACCCCCAGGTGGTGCAGACAACGTGCCACGTCCTCGGCCTCGTCGGCCAACTCACGGAAAGTGAGCGATTCCCCCTCGTGGATCACGGCGATGTCGTTGGGGCGGGCGAGAGCCTGCGCGCCCAGCAGATCGGGCAGACATGTCTCGGTGACGTCCCGGGTCTTCATCTACGTACCCCCGTATGCGAATCGGTCTTCGACCTCGCGCTCGAACGTACGGATTTGAGCCAGACCTGGCGTGACGAAGGACCCCCGCAATCAGTGCAATGCGGCAACCCGAACCATGCGCGGCGTGGCCAAGGCGCACGGGGAGCGGCAGATTTTGCCAGAGCGCATGCCACGCGCGGAAGCACACGGACACCCATGACCGGTGTCGAGCGGAACTGATCCGGAGGGGCCCGTGACCCGTACAACCACCGCCGGTGTCGTCGGCTCACTCGAGGACCTCGTCGGCAACACCCCGCTGCTGCGGCTGGCACTGCCCCACCTGCCCGCCGACGCGCGGGTGCTGGCCAAGCTGGAGGCGGCCAACCCGCTGTCCAGCATCAAGGACCGGGCCGCCCTGTTCATGCTGCGCGCCGCCGAGGAGTCCGGGGCGCTGCGGCCCGGCGGGACGGTCATCGAGTCCACCTCGGGCAACACCGGGATCGCCCTGGCCGCCCTGGCCGCCGCCCGTGGTTACGCCTGCCGGATCGTGCTCCCGGACAACGCCTCCGGGGAGCGCCTGCTGACCCTGCGGATGCTGGGCGCCGACGTCGAGTTCACCGACCACACCCTCGGCTTCGCCGGCTGTGTGGAGCGCGCCGAGAAACTGCACGCCGACACCCCCGGTTCCTGGTACGCGGCCCAGCACCTGAACCCCGACAACGTACGGGCCCACTACGAGACGACCGGCCCGGAGATCTGGCGCGACACCGGCGGCCGCGTCGACCATCTGGTGTGCGGTGTCGGCACCGGCGGCACCCTGACCGGGATCGCCCACTACCTGCGCGAGCGCAACCCGGACCTGCGGGTCGTGGCGGTAGAGCCAGCCGGCTCGCCCCTGCTCTCCGGCGGCGAGCCGGGACCGCACCGGATCCCCGGCCTGAACGGCGGATTCACCAGCCCGGTCACCGATGTCGAGGTCATCGACGAGGTGATCGTCGTCGCGGACGAGGACGCCGCCGCCACCACCCGCGCCATCGCCGCCGCCACCGGGCTGCTGGTCGGCGTCTCCTCCGGCGCCGCCGCCCACGGCTGCGTCGAGCTGGCGCGCCGGCACGACCTGGCCGGCGCCACGGTCGTCACCGTGTTCCCCGACACCGGGGAGCGCTACCTCAGCTGGTGGCCCGAGGCGGACCGGGTGCCGGGACCGGACACCGGCACCGCCGCGGAGCCGGTCCGGTGAGCGCCGTGCGCGACGCGCGCTCGCTGCGCCGGCGGATCCGGGAGACACTCGACGTCGTCGTCACCCGTGACCCCTCGGTCCGGTCCCGCACCGAGGCGCTGCTGCACCCGACCGTGCTGACCCTGCTGGGCCACCGCACCGGCAACTACCTCTACCGGCACGGCCGTCACACCGCCGCCCGGCTGGTGTCCACGGCCACCAAGGTGCTCACCGGAGGCATCGAGATCCATCCGGGCGCCCAGATCGGCCGGCGGTTCTTCGTCGACCACGGCAGCGGGGTCGTGGTCGGTGAGACCGCCGTCATCGGGGACGACGTCTCGCTCTTCCACCAGGTCACGCTCGGCTCCTTCGGCTGGTGGCACGAGCAGGAGCACGCCCGGCCCGGCACCCGGCGCCACCCGCGCCTGGGCAACGGCGTGACGGTCGGCGCCGGAGCCACCCTGCTCGGGCCCATCACCGTCAGCGACGACGCCCTGATCGGCGCGATGTCCCTGGTGCTCGGCGATGTGCCCAAGGGCGGCCACGTACGCGCTCCACAGGCGGTCGTCGACCAGGTGCCCCGACCCCCCGCCGCCGCGGCCGGCCCGCGCGCGGACGAGCAGCCCCCACACCGGAACGGATCGGAACGGACCCATGAACCCTGAGCGTTCACTGCTCCTCGTCGGCGCCACCGACGAAACGGTGGCCAAGGCCAAGCAGCTGGGCCTGCACGTCCTGCTGCTGCAGCACCCCACCAAGATCAACGCGGAGCAGGAACGCCTCGCCGACCTCGTGGAGGTCGTCGACTACACCCGCTGGGACCTGGTGGAACCGATAGCCCGGCGGCTCATGGACACCCCGGGCTTCGCCGCCGCCACCTCGATCACCGAGCCCGGACTGGAGAACGCCGCCCGCGTCAACGACCTCTTCGGCCTCGGCGGCACCGGCTACGAGGTGACCCGGCGCTTCCGCGACAAGGTGGTCATGCGCGAGCACCTGGCGGGGCTGGACCCCGACGCGGTCCGCGCCCGGCCGCTGCGCGTCCGCGAGGACCTGGACGTGTTCGGGGAGCGGTACGGCTACCCCTTCATCGTGAAGCCGACCGACGCCACCGCCGGTATCGGCGTGCACCGCCTCGACGGACCCGCCGACGCCGACCGGGTCTGGGCCGAGGTGCGGCGGCTCTCGGGCACCCGGACGGACCGGGTCTCGACGCTGATGCTGCTGCAGGACTTCCTGATGGAGGAGTACCTCGACGGCCCCGAGTACAGCGTGGAGTCCTTCAGCTCCGCCGGGCGCCATGTGATCATCGCCGTCACCGAGAAGTTCACCGACCCCGCGCACTTCGCCGAACTGGGCCACGCGGTCCCCGCCCGGCTCGCCGCCGCGGTCGAGGAGCGGGTACGCGACACCGTCGGCGCCTTCCTGGACCGGCTCGGCGTCAAGGACGGCGTGTGCCACACCGAGATCCGGATCGGCGAGCGCGGCCCGCGCGTCATCGAGAGCCACAACCGGATCGCCGGCGACGCCATCACCGACCTGGTGCACAGCGTCTACGGCATCGACACGGTCAAGCTCGCCCTCGCCGCGCCCTTCGGCCTGGCCGAGGAACTCCCCGACCGGCCCGAGGCACACGGCGGCGCCGCCGTACGGTCCCTGGTGGGACGGCCGGGCGACATCGTGGAGTCGGTGGAGGGCGTCACTGAGGCACAGGCCCTCGCCGACGTGCTCGCGGTGCGCATCAGTGCCAAGCCGGGCGAGACGGTCCGCCCCCTGCGGGACAACTGGGACCGCCTCGGACTGGTCGCCGTGACGGGTGAGGACACCACGGCGGCGATCCGGCGGGGCGCCGAACTCGTCGGCGACGTGGTCAAGGTCCGGGTGAAGGACCCCGACGGCCGGCCCGGCCTCGCCGAAGCGGCCGCGGTGAGCGACCGGACGGTGAGCCCCGCATGAGCGTCCTCGTCCTGCACCGCAATCCCTTCGCCGCGTTCCCCTACCGCCGCTGGCTCGACGGCGACGCCCCCGGCATCGGCGACCGGACACCGTACGCGGGCGACATCGTCGTCCTCGCCGCCCGCGACAAGATCGAGCTGGCCGGCGAGGAGGTGCCGGGCGACGCCGACCACGACTTCACCCACCTCGAACTGTTCGACACCCTCGACGACGAAGCGGTGCCGGCCCGCGCGTTCGCCCTCGCCGAGAAGTACCGGATCACCCACGTCGTCGCCCACCACGAGGCGGACATCGCCCTCGCCGCCCGGCTGCGCGAACACCTCGGCCTGGACGGCGCGTGGAGCGCCGACATCACTCCGTTCCGCGACAAGGCCCTGATGAAGGGGCTGGCCCGGCGGGCCGGCATCGAGGTCGCCCCGCACATCGTGCCGGGCACCGCCGGACAGGCCCGCGACTTCGCCGAACGGCACGGCTTCCCCGTGGTGCTCAAGCACCGGTCGGGCTACAACTCCATCGGCCTGAGCGTCATCGCCGACCGTGACGAGCTGGAGCGGCGGCTCGCGTCGGCCTACCGGGACGGCGCCCGGGACGACCTGCTCATCGAGGCCTACGTGCCCGGGCGGATGTGCCACGTCGACGGGCTGGTGGTGGACGGCCGCACCGTGGCCGCCTGGCCCTCCCAGTACCAGTACGAGCTGGCCTCCTTCGGGGCCGACCCCGGACCCCGGGTCGACCTGACCCTGGACGTGGACGACCCGCTCACCCCACGGCTGCTCGCCCTCGTCGAGCAGACCCTGGCGGCCCTGAAGCCCGCGGACGGCCGGCTGCGCACCCACGCCTTCCACGCGGAGGTCTTCCACACACCCGACGACCGCCTGGTGCTGTGCGAGATAGCGGGCCGCTCGGGCGGCGCGAAGATCCGGGAGGTCTTCGAGACCCTCTTCGGCATCCAGCTGGCCGTGCAGGTGACCCGCGCGGAGGCCGGCCTCTCCCTGCCCGCGGTCGAGGGCGTGACCGGTGACGGGGTGCCACCGCGGCCGCGCTGCATGTCGGGGCAGGTGCTCACGATGAAGCGGCCCGGCCTCGTACGATCCCTGCCCGCCCCACCCGAGGAGGAGTGGGTGAAGGGCTTCTGGCTCTTCGCCGAGGAGGGCCAGGTGATCGCCCCCGCCTCCGGCTCCGCGGACTTCCTGACGGCCGCCGTCGGCTCGGCCCCGACCCGCGCCGCATGCGAGCGCAGACTGCGCGCCCTCGGCGACCGGATCATCGCCGCGACGCAGATCGTGCCGCCGCCGGGGGACCTCACACCGGCCGGCCACGAGCCGGGGGACCTCACACCGGCCGGGCACTCGCCCGAGGACCACGCACGGGCCGGGCACGAGCCGCGCTCCGGGCAGACGGAGGCGTCATGACGCGGAAGACGTCGTCCGTGCGCGTCAGGTACATGCTGGGCATGATCGTGGACGCGACCGGCAGCGGCATGTACCTGCCGCTGTCGCTCCTGTACTTCCACCACGTCACCGGTCTGCCGCTCACCCAGGTCGGCGCCATCGTGACGGCCGCCTCGGTGGTCGGCCTGGTGAGCAACCCGGTCGCCGGCGTCCTCATCGACCGCTTCAGCGCCCGAGCCGTCCTGGTCGGCGGATACGTGCTGCGCGCCGCGGCGTTCTGCACCTACCCCCTGGTCGACAACGGCGTGACCATGTTCGCGGTGCTGCTGCCCGTCGCCCTGGGCGACACCTCCTACCCACCGGCCATCCAGTCCTTCGTGGCGGAGATCGTGCACGGCACCGAGCGGGACAAGCTGCTCGCCCTGCAACGCAGCCTGCGCAACGCCGGGCTGGGCCTGGGCGGACTGCTCGCGGGCGCGGCCCTCGCCCTCGACGACTCCGGCTTCTACCTCGTCGTGCTCGGCGCGGCCGCCGGCTACCTGCTCTCCGGCACGCTGCTCAGCACGATCCGCACCGACGCCCCGGCACAGCCGGCGGGCGGCCGGATCTCCCGCCGGGGCGGCTACCGGATGGTGGCACGCAACCGCCCGTTCCTGGGCCTGACCCTGCTGAACATCCCGACGGCCTTCGCCTACATGGTGCTGTCCGTGGCCCTCCCGGTGTACATCACCCGCGAACTGGACGCCCCCGTCTCGCTGGTGGGCATCCTGTACGCGGTCAACACGGTCGGTATCGCGACTCTGCAGATCCCGGTCACCCGGGTCCTCGTCCGGTACCGCAGAACGCGTGCGGTGGCGCTCGGCGCGAGCGTCTTCGCGCTGTCCTTCGTCACCTTCGCGGTGCTCGGCAGCCTGTCGACCGGGGCGGCCCTGATCGCCGGGGTGTTCGCCGCGACCGCCGCGTTCACCGCGGGTGAGCTGCTGCACGGCGCCACAGCCTCCGCCCTGGTGGCCCAGGCGGCGCCGGAGGAGACCCGCGGCCGGCATCTCGCGGTGTACCAGCTGTCGTGGGCGGTGCCCATCGCGCTCGCGCCGACCGTGCTCACGGCCCTGCTGTCGCTGTCCGCCACCGGTATGTGGCTGCTGCTCGCGGCGGCCACGACCGGCTCCGCGCTGGGCGTGCTGCGCCTGGAGCACCGGCTGCCGCAGGCCGCGGTGCATCCGGTGCCGCCCGAGACCGTACCGGCCGTGTCCCGGACCGGCTCCACCAGAAAGGTTGCGTGACCCCATGGGGATATCCAGTTGGCGCGTGCTCGGCGCGGAGGACCCGGAGTTCGCCGAGGAGGCGACCGCCGGACAGAGCGGCCTGGTCAGTCAGCTGCGGCCGCTGATCACCGAACTGACCGAGCCCGGCGACCTGGTCTTCGATCCGTTCGCCGGGTGGGGCACCACCCTGGTGGCCTGCGCGGCCGAGGGGCGGCTCGGGGTCGGCGTCGAGATCAACCCGTCCCGCGCGCAGGAGGCCCAGCGGCGCGTCGCCCGCTACCCGGAGCAGCGCATGCTGTGCGGCGACGCCCGCAAGCCGCCGCTCGACCCCGGCACCGTGGACCTGGTGCTGTGCGACCTGCCGTACTTCGGCACCGCCCTGGACGTCGACGCCCCCGACCCCGGCCAGATGTACGCGCTGCGCGACTACGACGTCTACCTGGCGGCGCTCGACGAGGCGTTCGCGGCCGTGGCACGGGTGATGCGCCCGGGCGCCCACGCGGTCATCGCGGTGCAGAACCGGCGGATCGCGGACCGGTTCGTGCCGCTGGCCTGGGACGCCGCGCGCGTACTGGGCCGCCATCTGACGCTGGGGGACGAGCGCGTCCACCTCTACGACTGGCCGGTCAAGGACGACGACGACCCGATGCGGACCAACCGGTCGCACGAGTACCTGCTGATGGCCCGGAAGGACGGCTGAGACGCCGGGCGCGGACAGCCGCCGCGGCCTGCCGGGCCGGCCCCGGCGGCGGGCCCGGCCGGTGCCGCGTGGGCGTCGCCGACCGGCGTCCACCGTCCACCACCGCCGTCAGCGGACCGCTGTTCACGTCGAGGCAGGGACATGCATCGCCGGCGCCGGCTCCGGGGCGGACCCGGCCGGTGGGGTCGGTGAGGTGGCGTACTCGGCCGGTGGTGTCGGTGCGGCGGCGTACTCCGCGCGTGCCATCCGGTACCCGAGCTGGAAGCGGTGCTGGGCGCCGTACTGGTCGCGCAGGGCCGCGATGTGGCCCTGCACGGACCGCAGACTCAGACCGAGGCGGCGCGCGATCGCCTTGTCGGAACAGCCCTCGATCAGCAGCGACTTGATGGCCCGGCGCGTGTCGGGCACGACCTCCCCGGCCGCGTCCGCCGCCCGCACCGGGCGGAACGGGAACCGCCCGGCCCGCACCCAGGCCTTCTCGAAGACGTCACCGAGGAACGCGACGACGGCACGGTCCCGCACCAGCACCGCGCCGGGGCGGCGCTCGCCGCCGGGGATGAACGCGGTCCCGCCGTCCACGACGATCAGCCGGTCGAAGAACTCGGGGAGCGTACGCACCTCCACGCCGTACTCCATGACCCCCTGCACGTACTTCTTGGTGGGTTCGGAGAACCGCGAGCTGTGCTGGAAGAGCGCGCGCATGGCGACTCCGCGGGCCAGCGGGTCGCGGAGCACCGCGTGCACCCCGTCCGGGCCGGTTCCGGGGCCCGGGCCGTCCGGCTGGGCCACGAGGATCTCGTGCCGGGCCCGCCACAGCGCCTCGTCGACCGCGTCCCGCACGGCTGCCGCACCGTCGAGGTACCGGACCGTCCCCGGCGTCGGGGCGCCTTCGCCGCCGGCGCCCCCGGACAGGGCCAGCCGGCCGGCGGTCTCGGTGGCGTACCGCTCGAGGACGCTGAGCTGGTCGGCGATCCGCAGCAGGGACTCCACCGGTGGGTCGGCGGGGGCGACGGCCGGTCGTGACGGCCTACTGCCTGGGCTCATGTCGTCATCCTTTCCGTGGACGAGGAGGAGACCGTCCACGGCCGCGAGGTGTACCGGAAGACGGCGGCCCCGCCCCGACGCGTGGCCGGGCGAGATCAGCAGGAGCCCCGGGCAGCCGCCGAGGACGGCTGCCGCTGTCCGATTCCCCTTGTCGTCCCGAAACCCCGGCACCCTCATGGCGGCCCGCGGTCGCCGGCCGCCCGTGGTCCACCCCGTACCAGCAGGTCTCGCCCCCTGCGGGCATCATTCGTGAACGCCCAGCCGGCCGCAAACGCGAGCGGCGGTCTCTCGAGGGATCCTCGACGGGCACTCGGTACGGCTTCCAGCCGTACGAGGCGGTGACCGCGCCGACACCCGGCCGGCCCGCACCGCCGGCTGCCGTGGGGCGCGCGCCGCCCGCCGCGCGCGGTCCGCCCTCGGGGCACCCACGCGCTCGACCGGCGTCGGGGCGGCGGGAGCCGACTACGCCTCGCCGGTGGCGAACAGTTCGAGGTGCCCGCACTCGGGACAGCGGTACGCCTCGATCTGCCGTCGGGGCCGGCCCATCCGCCTGGCACCCCCGAAGATCCCCCGCTCCAACGCGCCCTCGATCCAGCGCGCGTATCCGCGGGAGTGCTCGCCGGCGTCCTCGACGAAACCCTCCACCAGGCCGACGGTGCCGCATTGCGTGCACGTGTAGTTGTTCATCCGGTGAGTGTAGGAAACGCCACGGCCGCGGACGGATCCGCCGTCGGCCGGCCCGGCTCCGGCACACGGCCCGGCGGGTCCGCGGACGCGGAAGGGCCCGCGGACGCGGCGGGGGCGACGCGCACGTGCTCAGGCGTCGGCCGGGGGAGCCGTGTCAGGTGTCGGCCGGAGGATCCGCGCGCCCCTCGAACGCCGCCAGGATGCGTTCCGCGGCCAGCGTCGCCGTCAACCGGCCCTCCCGCACCTGCCGTTCGAGGTCCGGCGCGGCCTCGCGTACCGCCGGGTCGGCGTGCAGCCGGCCGAGCAGTTCGTCGCGGACCATCGACCAGGTCCAGTCGACCTGCTGGTCGCGCCGCTTGGCGGCGAGCCGGCCGGTGGAGTCGAGCAGCACACGGTGCTGCTCCAGCCGCTCCCAGACGGTGTCCAGACCGGCCGGCTCCCGGGCGCTGCAGTGCAGCACGGGCGGCGTCCAGAACGCGTCCTTGCCGTGCATCAGCCGCAGCGCGCCCGCCAGTTCCCGGGCGGCGGCGCGCGCGTCACGCTCGTGCGGGCCGTCCGCCTTGTTGACGGCGATCACGTCGGCCAGCTCCAGGACGCCCTTCTTGATGCCCTGCAGCTGGTCGCCGGTGCGGGCCAGGGTGAGCAGCAGGAAGGAGTCGACCATGTCGGCGACCGCGGTCTCCGACTGGCCGACACCGACGGTCTCCACCAGGATCACGTCGTAACCGGCCGCCTCCATGACCACCATCGACTCCCGGGTGGCCTTCGCGACCCCGCCCAGCGTGCCCGCGCTGGGGGAGGGACGCACGAAGGCCGCCGGGTCGACCGCCAGCCGCTCCATCCTCGTCTTGTCGCCCAGGATGGAGCCGCCCGTGCGGGTCGAGGAGGGGTCCACCGCGAGGACCGCCACCCGGTGGCCCAGCGACGTCAGCATGGTGCCGAAGGCGTCGATGAACGTCGACTTGCCCACCCCCGGCACCCCGCTGACGCCGATCCGCCGCGCCCGGCCGCTGTGCGGCAGCAGCTCGGTGAGCAACCGCTGGGCCAGCACCCGGTGCTGGGGCCGGGTGGACTCGACGAGCGTCACGGCGCGGGCCACCAGGGCCCGCCTGCCGTCGAGCACACCCTTCACATACGTGTCGAGATCGATCGCGGCCATCGGGCTCTACAGGTCGTGGCCGAGGTCGGCCGACAGCCGCCGCACCAGGTCGTACGCCGCGTCCGGGATCACCGTCCCGGGCGGGAACACGGCCGTGGCGCCCATCTCCAGCAGGGTCGGCACGTCCTGCGGCGGGATCACCCCGCCGACCACGATCATGATGTCCTCGCGGCCCTCCTCGGCGAGCTGCTCGCGCAGCGCCGGGACGAGCGTGAGGTGACCGGCGGCCAGCGAGGACACACCGACCACGTGCACGTCCGCCTCGACCGCCTGCCGGGCGACCTCCTCGGGCGTCTGGAACAGCGGGCCGACGTCCACGTCGAAACCGAGGTCGGCGAAGGCCGTCGCGATCACCTTCTGGCCGCGGTCGTGGCCGTCCTGGCCCATCTTGGCGACCAGGATGCGCGGCCGGCGCCCCTCCGCCTCCTCGAAGGCGTCCACCAGGGCACGGGTGCGGTCCACGGAGGGCGACTGGCCTGCTTCGTTGCGGTACACGCCGGAGATCGTACGGATCTGGCTCGCGTGCCGCCCGTACACCTTCTCCAGGGCGTCGGAGATCTCGCCGACCGTCGCCTTGGCGCGGGCGGCGTGCACCGCCAGCTCCAGCAGGTTGCCGTCGCCGTCGGCCGCCCGGGTCAGCGCGTCCAGCGCGTCCCGGCACGCGGCCTCGTCCCGCTCCGCCCGCAGCCGCCGCAGCTTCTCGATCTGCTGGGCGCGCACCGAGGAGTTGTCGACCTTGAGGACCTCGATCTGCTCGTCGGTGTCCACGCGGTACTTGTTGACGCCGATCACCGGCTGCCGCCCGGAGTCGATGCGGGCCTGGGTGCGGGCCGCCGCCTCCTCCACGCGCAGCTTCGGGATGCCGGCGTCGATGGCCTGCGCCATGCCGCCCGCCTGCTCCACCTCCTGGATGTGCGCCCAGGCCTTGCGCGCCAGGTCGTACGTGAGCCGCTCCACGTAGGCGCTGCCGCCCCAGGGGTCGATGACCCGGGTGGTGCCCGACTCCTGCTGGATGAGCAGCTGGGTGTTGCGGGCGATGCGCGCCGAGAAGTCGGTCGGCAGCGCCAGGGCCTCGTCCAGGGCGTTGGTGTGCAGCGACTGGGTGTGACCCTGGGTCGCGGCCATCGCCTCCACGCAGGTCCGGGTGACGTTGTTGAACACGTCCTGCGCCGTCAGCGACCAGCCCGAGGTCTGCGAATGGGTGCGCAGCGAGAGGGACTTGCTGTTCTTCGGCTCGAACTGGGAGACCTGTCTGGCCCACAGCAGCCGGGCCGCCCTGAGCTTCGCGATCTCCATGAAGAAGTTCATGCCGATCGCCCAGAAGAACGACAGCCGCGGCGCGAACGCGTCCACGTCCAGGCCGGCCTCCCGCCCCGCCCGGATGTACTCCACGCCGTCCGCGAGGGTGTACGCCAGCTCCAGGTCGGCGGTCGCACCGGCCTCCTGGATGTGGTAGCCCGAGATGGAGATCGAGTTGTAGCGGGGCATCCGCTGCGAGGTGTACGCGAAGATGTCGGAGATGATCCGCATCGACGGCTTCGGCGGGTAGATGTAGGTGTTGCGGACCATGAACTCCTTCAGAATGTCGTTCTGAATGGTTCCGGCCAGCTTCTCGGGCGGTACGCCCTGCTCCTCCGCCGCCACGATGTACAGCGCCAGCACCGGCAGCACGGCGCCGTTCATCGTCATCGACACGGTCATCTTGTCCAGCGGGATGCCGTCGAACAGCTGCCGCATGTCGTAGATCGAGTCGATGGCCACGCCCGCCATGCCGACGTCACCGGTCACCCGCGGGTGGTCGCTGTCATAGCCCCGGTGGGTGGGCAGGTCGAACGCGACCGACAGGCCCTTCTGGCCGGCCGCCAGGTTCCGCCGGTAGAAGGCGTTGGACTCCTCGGCGGTGGAGAAGCCCGCGTACTGGCGGATGGTCCAGGGCTGGTTGACGTACATCGTCGGGTACGGGCCGCGCAGGTACGGCGCGATGCCCGGGAAGGTGCCCAGGAAGTCCAGGCCCTCCAGGTCGCGCCCGGTGTACAGCGGCTTGACCCCGATGCCCTCCGGGGTCTCCCACAGCGGCTCCTCGCCTCCGGTGGCCCGCTTGACGGCCGTACGCCACTCCGCGTCGCTGCCGCCGGCGACCGGGGTCCCCAGCTCGATGCCGGAGAAGTCGGGGATTCCCATCAGGACACTCCCATGCGGTCGAGGGTCGCGGACAGCACGGCGACGGCGTCGCAGCCCGCGAAGACGTACGAGTCGATGCCCGGGTACTCGGCCGGGCGGCCCGCGAGGAACACGTGCCGTGCGCCCGCCGCGCGCAGCGACTCGGCGGTCCGCCCGGCCTCTTCGGCGTAGCGGGCGTCGCTGGAGCACAGCACGGCCTCGGTGGCGCCGCTGTCGGCGAAGCCGCCCCCGGTGACCGGTTCGATGCCGCCCGCCTGGAACAGGTTGGACGCGAAGGTCGAGCGCGCGGTGTACTCGTTGGCGGAGCCGAGCGTGGCGAGGTAGACGCGGGGCCGGGCGCCGGTCGCCGCGAGGTGCGCGTCGGAGCGGGCGCGCAGTTCCTCGTACGCCTCGTCGCGGTGGACCCGGGGCAGTCCGCCGGACGGCTGCGCCGGGGCGGCCTCGCGCTCCACCAGCCTCTCGGACAGCAGCGGGAACTCGCTGACCCCCGTGATGGGTTCACGCCGCTTGGCGAGCTTCTTGCTCCGCTCGGCCCACGTCGTCGCCAGGTCCGTGCGCAGCCGGCCGGAACGCAGGACGGCCGCCTGGCCGCCGTCGCGTTCGACGGACCGGAAGAACGCCCAGCCCGCCTGGGCGAGTTCGTCGGTGAGCCGCTCGACGTACCAGGAACCGCCCGCCGGGTCGATCACGCGGGCCAGATGGGACTCCTCGATCAGGATCGTGGAGGTGTTGCGCGCGATACGGCGGGCGAACGCGTCCGGCAGGCCGAGCGGGTGGTCGAACGGCAGCACGGTGACGGAGTCGGCGCCGCCCACCCCGGCCGCCAGTGTCGCCACCGTCGTGCGGAGCATGTTCACCCACGGGTCGCGGCGGGCCATCATCACCGGAGAGGTCACCGCGTGCTGCACCTGGGCGCCCGCGCCGGGCGCGCCGCACACCTCGGCGACCCGCGCCCACAGCCGGCGCGCCGCGCGCAGCTTGGCGATGGTCAGGAACTGGTCGGCGGTGGCCGCGTACCGGAACTCGAGCTGACCGGCGGCCTGTTCGACGGTCAGCCCCGCCTCGGTCAGCTCCCGCAGATAGGCCACGCCGGTGGCCAGGGAGGCGCCCAGCTCCTGCGCGGCCGAGCCGCCCGCCTCGTGGTACGGCAGCGCGTCCACGGTCAGCGCGCGCAGTCCGGGGTAGGTCTCGGCGCAGCGCGCGGCCAGCGCGGCGAAGGGCGCGAAGTCCTGCCGGGTGCCGGTGCGGGCCTCGTACCGCAGCGGGTCGGCGCCCAGATTGCCGCGTACCGCCTTCGGGTCGACGCCCCGTGCCTCGTACAGCCCGAGCAGGGCGTCGGCCGCGGCCTCGCTCTCCCCGTGCCCGTCCACCACGACGGGTGCCAGGTCGAGGTGGACGCCGTCCAGTGCCCGGTCCAGTTCGGGGACCGGGATGCCGCCGCTGCCCAGCACCAGCCACAGCGAGGTCACGCCGTTCTCCAGGTCGGCCAGCACGGCGTCCGCCGTACCGCCGGGGAGTGTCGTGTGCCGCTGCCGTACGTCCCAGCCGCCCGCGATGCCGCCCTCGGGGCGGCCGCCCCGCACGAACGGGGCGAAGCCGGGCAGGCCGGGGTCGGGTGCGGCGTCGCGCGCCGTGTACAGGGGGCGGGTGCGCAGCCCGTCCTCCAGCGTCGTGGACAGAGCTTCCTCAGCTGCCGCGCCCGAGACTTCCTTGCCCGACTTGCGCAGCACGCCCTCCACCAGGCGTTGCCACTGCTCGTGTGTCGCGTCAGGGAACTCGGCGGCCAGTGAGAGCCCGTCGTCAGGCAGGACCGTCATGCTCGGATGCTAGGGCAGGCCGCTCAACCGAGTGCACAGCGAGCGCTGTGAGCTTTCTCCTCTTGCGGTTGTGACCTGGGCCTCCCCGGGGGGCGGCGGCGTCTCCGCAGGGGTCAGCGCGGCTGCCCGGACGGGTCCGGCACGAGCGCGCGCACGGCCGCGAGCTGGTCGGTGCCCATGGCCTCGGCGAGGGCCTGACGCACGGTGCCGGCGAGCAGGGCGGAGGTCTCCCTCAGCAGCTCGCGTGCCGTGCCGGTGAGGGCGACCTCGGCGCCCCGTTTGTCGCCGCACACGGTCCTGCGGGTGACCAGGCCGGCCCGCTGCAGGCAGGCGACCTGGTAGGTGAGCCGCGTCTTGGGGCGGCCGAGCAGGTCGGCGACCCGGGTCATGCGCAGTCCGCCGCGGGGCTGTTCGGCCAGCAGGCACAGGATCAGGAACTCGTCGTGGGAGACGTCGAGGCACTCCTTCACCACCGACCTCAACCTCTGTTCCACCGTTCCTGTAGCCGCCACCCATAGCGTCCAGGCGCGGAGTTCGTCCGGCAGGAGACCGGAGCCCTCGGCGGGACTTCCGGGCAGGTCGCCGGGGTGCGGGTCGGAGGCGGGCATACGGGGAGTCTAACTCGCTGTCCAATTTTGGACGAACGGCTTGTGCGCCGTCAGCGCGGTCGCTAGCGTTGCGATCATCCAAATTTGGACCACTGATTCGGGAGTACGACGATGACCGTCGCCGTGGAAACAGGTCTCTGGCAGCTCGATCCGGCCGCGTCCAGCGTGGGGCTGCGGCACAAGGCCGCCTGGGGCGTGGTCTCCGTGAAGGGCGCCTTCACCTCCGTCCGCGGCCAGGGCGAGGTGAAGCCCGACGGCTCGGCCACCGGCACCGTGATCCTGGACGCCACCTCCCTGGACACCAAGAACCCCAAGCGCGACGCCCACCTGCGCCAGGCCGACTTCTTCGACGCCGACAACCACCCGGAGATCACCTTCGAGGTCACCGGCGCCGAGCGCCTGGACGGCGACGCCGTCCGCGTCAGCGGCCGCCTCACGGTGCGCGGTGTCACCAAGCCGCTCTCCTTCACCGGCCGCCTGGCCGAGGTGGGTCCCGCCTCGCTGGTGCTGGAGGCGGAGTTCACCGTCGACCGCACCGACTTCGGCATCACCTGGAACCAGATGGGCATGCTCGCCAAGCCGTCCACGGTGACCGCCAGGCTGCGCTTCACGCGCGCGACCGCCTGAGCGTCCGAGTCCGGCCGATCGCCCGGGGCCGTCGCCGGCCTGCGCAGCGGAGCCTCTCGGGGGCGGCGGGCACCGCCGATCGTGTCCGCCGCCCCGGTGTCACCCGGCGGCTCAGTGCCGAGTGCACGGCCCGGGACGCTAACGGCCACCGGTGTGCGGGACGCGGCGACACGTGAAGAGCCCGGTAGGAGAGCGGTAAGAACCAGGATCAACCCGGCATATCCCCCCAGTCCTGTCCGGGTGTGGGCTCACCGGGGCGGTCGCGCACCGTGTCGTTGTTGGGCCGAACGGGTGACTTGGCGTAAGAATTGGCTGGTGCAGGCATTTAGTGCGAGTCAGGTCGGGGGAAGCCGGTGAGCCGTTACGACGTCACCGATGAACAGTGGGAAGGGCTCGCCCAGGTCGTGCCGCTGCGGGGCCGGGACGCCTGGCCGTCCGCGGTCGGCCACCGTTCGCTGCCCGACGCCGAGACCGAGACCAGGCGCCGGTTCGTGGTCCTGCGGGTCAACGTCTTCGCGGACGCCCGGGATGTCGCCGAGACGGTGATGACCGGCGCGCCGGTGCTGCTCGACCTGTCCGGCGCCGAGGCCGATGTCGCCAAGCGCGTCCTCGACTTCAGCACCGGCGTCGTCTTCGGCCTGGGCAGCGGGATGCACCGCGTCGACCGCAACGTCTTCCTCCTCACCCCGCCCGGTACGGAGGTCAGCGGGCTGATGGAGGGGGCGGGCATCTCGGAGGCCTGAGGACCCGGCGGCCCCGGCGCCGGTGTGCCCTGCGGCGGCGTTCTTCATACCGGCGTCTCCGCGGCCCGTCCTCCGATCGTGGGAAGGGGCGGGTGACTGAACGGTTCGCCGCCGCCGCGCGGTCCTACGGTCCGCGTATGGCCGTGCCTTCCCTGTCCGCCGGGCCTCCGGCGGCCGACGCATCCGTTGTGACCGTGCCCGCGCAGTCGGGCGGATGCCTCGACGTGCGCGCCCGGGTCACCGAGTTACGGCTGTCCGCCTTCGCCGGGCACCGGCGGGCCGGGTTCCCGCTGGGGCCCGTGACCCTGTTCGCGGGGCGCAGCGGCGCGGGGAAGACGACGGCGCTCGCGGCCTTCGAGGCACTCGCGCGGCTGGGCGGCGGTGCCTCCCTCGCGGAGGCGTTCCCCGATCCGGCCGCCTGTGTGCCGCAGCGGGCCCGTCCGGACGCCGAGGGCCGGCGGGGCTTCCGGATCGGCTGCACGGCGGACGGCGCCGGTGGCCCGGTGCGGCTCGACATCGCCGTACAGGCCGAGCCGGCCCTGCGGATCGTCGGCGAGCGGCTGACCGCGGGCGGCGTCGTCCTGCTGGAGACCGCCCTGCGCGACCCGGGGCGCCGCACCGTGCAGGCCGCCTGGCACACCGCCGGCTCCGCCCCGGTGACCCGCGCCCCGCTGCCCGACGACCGCCTCGGCACCGCCCTGCTGCCCCTGCGCGTGGCCGGCAAGACGGACGGTCAGCGCCAGGTGCTGGCCGCGGCCGAGCAGATGGTCGTCGCCCTGCGCTCCGTCTTCCCCTGCGACCCGCGCCCGGACCGGATGCGCACGCCCGTCCCCGCGGGGTCGGGCCGGCTGCTGCCCGGCTGCGACAACCTCGCCGACGTCCTGTGGCGCACCCGCGCGGAGTGCAGCCGCCGCCACGGCCTGCTGGTCGAGGCGCTCCGCGGGGGCTGTGCCGGGCCGGTGGCCGACCTGGTCGCCGAGCCGCGGGCCGACGGCACGGTGCGGGCGCTGCTGGACCGGGGCGACGGCTTTCGCACCGAGCTCGCCCGGCTCGGCGACGGCGAACTGCGCTACCTGGCGCTGACCCTGGTCCTGCTGACCGGGCCCGGCGTGCTCGACATGGACGCCCCCGGCGAGGTGCCCGACGCCCTGCGCAGCCTCACCGTGCTCACCGACGGCTTCGACCGGGCCCTCGACCCCGCCCAGCGCCGGGCCCTGCTGGGAACGGCGGCCCGGATGGGGGAGCGCGGGCACATCCGCTGTGTGGCCGCGGTGAGCGACGCCTCCTGGGCCGCCGGAGCCGAGGGCGTCACAGTGGTACACCTGGAGCCGTGACCGAACCTCTGGACCTGGCCCGACTCCAGCGCAGACTGGCCGAGTTCGCGGCAGCGCGCGACTGGCAGCCCTACCACACGCCCAAGAACCTCGTCGCCGCCCTCTCGGTGGAGGCCTCCGAACTGGTCGAGATCTTCCAGTGGCTCACCCCGGAGGAGTCCTCCCGGGTGATGGAGGACCCGGAGCGCGCGCACCGGGTCACGGACGAGGTCGCCGACGTGCTCGCCTATCTCCTGCAGTTCTGCGACGTGCTGGGGGTCGACCCGCTGGCCGCCCTGGACGCCAAGATCGATCGCAACGAACTGCGCTTCCCGCGCCCGGGGCCGGAGGAACACGGCTGACGGACCTCGCCCGACATCCGCCGGCAACGGACGGACGCTGACGTTCCGCTATTACTCTCCGCAGTCAAATCACCTGTCGAATCCGAATTGTTGTCCACAGATTTCCGTCTACCTCTGGCTTTTCGCCTCGGAGACCTTCACTCTGGGTAGTGAACAAGGGAGTTCACCCACACACGTGCCGGCGAGCACGTGGACGGACGGGGGCAGCGTATGGACGCGATACGGCTCATCCTCACCAGCAGGCGTGCCCTGGCCGGCGGCACCGACGCGGCCGAGATGATGGCCGAGGTGTGGCAGGCACAGGCCCTTGCCCAGGCGATCGGCAGCCGCCTCGCGGTCTCCGGACCGCCCGAGCTGCGCGGCGAGGCGCTGGGGCTGACCGAGCTGGCGGGCCGGGGCTGCGGCGTGCTGGACCCGCCCGAACTGGATCCGGGAGACCTGCGCGCCGCCCAGCTCACCGAACTGGACGACGCCCGCGAGACCCTGCTGTGCCTCGGCGGTCTGCTCGGCGAGGTTGGCATCGCCCTCGTCGGCATGGCCAGCGGCGCGGCCGACGAGACGACGTACTGGCAGTGCATGGAGGCCATCGACGCGGCCGACGAATCCCGCGACCGGGTCCGGGAGATGCTGCGCAAGCTGGCGGCGCGCGAGGAGATGCTGCCGGAGAACGGCAACGAGAGCAGCCCGTCGGGCGTCTGAGGACGAGCCCCCGCCGCGGGTCGCACGGGCGGTCCTGCGCCCCGCGTCGTGGGCGCCTCTGACACCTGCCTGCCGGGACGGTGCCGCTCGCGCGCCCACGGGTGCCGCTCCGCACGACGCCGGCCGGGTCTGCCGGCGGCCGTCTCAGCCGAGTCCGGCCCCCTCGGCCTCTTCGGCCGACCTCCGTGCCGTCCCCCCGTCCTGCAGGTCCGCGAGCGCCGACAGGTCCGCGTTCAGTGCCGCCATCAGCTCCTCCATCTGCTCCAGCAGCCCCTTGGGGTGCCCGGCGGAGCCCTCTTGCCGGGGAACTGACTCTTCGGACATCACGGCCTCCTCGGCCCCCGGCCCGGCCGGGCCGGCGCGATGACGCGCGACGGTGTCCACCGTCCGGCGCGGGTGCCGGACGGTCCGGCTCCAACGGCCCAACGATCACCGGCCGGCGCCGGTCACTGGCCCGCACCGCGGCCCGCGCACCGGGTGGACGGTTTTCACCCGACCGTGGACGGCCGTGCCGGGCGGTGCCGGGGAGGTTGGCGGGGCGTTCGGCGTGCAGGATAGGTGTATGGACCTTCGAATCTTCACCGAGCCCCAGCAGGGGGCCACCTACGACACCTTGCTCACCGTGGCCAAGGCCACCGAGGATCTCGGCTTCGACGCCTTCTTCCGCTCCGACCACTATCTCCGCATGGGCGGCGGCGACGGCCTGCCCGGCCCCACCGACGCCTGGATCACGCTGGCCGGGCTCGCCCGCGAGACCAAGCGCATCCGCCTCGGCACGCTGATGACGGCCGGCACCTTCCGGCTGCCCGGCGTGCTGGCCATCCAGGTCGCGCAGGTCGACCAGATGTCCGGGGGCCGGGTGGAGCTGGGTCTCGGCGCCGGCTGGTTCGAGGAGGAGCACAAGGCGTACGGCATCCCGTTCCCGAAGGAGAAGTTCGCGCGGCTGGAGGAGCAGCTCGCGATCGTCACCGGACTGTGGGCGACCGAGGTCGGCAAGACCTTCGACTTCCACGGCACGTACTACGACCTGACCGAGTCGCCCGCGCTGCCCAAGCCCGCCCAGCGGAAGGTCCCGGTGCTCATCGGCGGCCACGGGGCGACCCGCACCCCGCGGCTCGCGGCCCGGTACGCCGACGAGTTCAACATCCCCTTCGCCTCGATCGAGGACAGTGAGCGGCAGTTCGGCCGGGTGCGCGCCGCCGCGCAGGAGGCCGGCCGGGATGCGGACGACCTGACGTACTCCAACGCGCTCGTCGCCTGTGTCGGACGGGACGACCAGGAGGTCGCCCGGCGCGCCGCCGTCATCGGCCGCGAGGTGGACGAGCTCAGGGCCAACGGCCTGGCCGGGTCCCCGGCCGAGGTCGTCGACAAGATCGGCCGGTACGCCGAGATCGGCTCCCAGCGCATCTACCTGCAGATGCTGGACCTCGACGACCTCGACCACCTGGAACTGATCTCCAGCCAGGTCCAGTCGCAACTGGCCTGACACGCCGGGCCGTACCACTCGCATCCGCAGTGGCCCGAGTGGACCGAGTGGCCCGGGCCCCACGTCCCCGCCAGGGGAAGGGGTTCCGGGCCGCCTCCGCCCGAGAGGCAGCACCGCAGGCGCACTCCGTGTGCCGGAACTGTGGGCTCCATCACGGCGCTCATGATCGGGGCCTGATCGGATGTCAGGGTGCGCACAGTGCTCCCTCTCGCTCTCACCGGCCTGTTGGCCCTGACGGCATGTCAGTTCGCCGGCGGTGACGACGCCGCGGACGATGCCCGTCGCCTCAACTCCATGGAGGCCTTCCCGCTCCACGCCTACCTTCCCGACCCGTCCTCGGACGAGGTGAAGACCATCGGCAAGGCGCAGTGGATCCTGGCCGGGAAGTGCATGGTCGGGCTCGGCTTCCCCGGCTTCGCCACGCTCGACACCCGGACCCTGGAAGCGACCTACCCGGTCCGGCAGGGCAACCCGGCGATCAGCACCATGCCCGGTGACGAGACTCCCTACGGCGTCGACGACCCCGACCGGGCGGCCGAGCACGGCTACCACAACCGGGAACGGGTCGACTCCGCCCAGCCGATGGAGTGGCCGGCCGACCAGTACGTCGCCCTCACCGCCGGATACGAGACCGGCGACAGCCGACGGGCCCACGGGCGCCCCATTCCCGACGGGGGGTGCCTCGGCGAGGCGGCGCGGAAGATCTACGGCCCCCCGCCCAAGGCGAAGAGGATCAACGGCGTGCGGCTCTCCGGCTATTACTCGCTCGCCGCCGAGCTGTGGTCCCGGAGCGCCCTCCAGGCGCGCAAGGACCCGGCCTGGAAGAAGGCCGACCGGGCGTGGTCGGACTGCATGAAGAAGAAGGGCTTCCGCTACTCCGACCCGGACAAGGCGCTCTACGACCGGGCCTGGTACGGGACCTCCGGGACGCCGTCGGGCAAGGAGAGGAAGACGGCGGCCGCCGACGCGCGGTGCAAGCTCGACACCGACTACATCACTGAGGTCCACGCGGTCGAGACCCGCCTCCAGAAGACGGCCATCGGCAAGAACGGGAAGGCGCTGGGCGCCATGCGGGCCGCGGAGAAGAGGGCCGTCGAAGAGGCCCGGACGATCATCGACAAGGCCTCCCGAGCCGAGCGGCCGGCCGAGAAGCCGTGAGCCGGGCAGCCGGCGCAGGAGTGCCGAGCCGAGGAGCGGGCCGAGGCGTCACGGGCGGAGGGTCGTGAGCCGAGGAGCGGGCCGACGCGTCGCGGGGTGAACGCCCCCTACGTGCGCGTGCGGCCCCGGCCGGGCGCCGCCCCGGTGGTCGTGACACCGGAACTCGACCCCGGCACGACGGGCCGGCTCGGCGTCGGCCCGTGGAAGAAGGAGGACAGCGGCCGCCAGCGGGCGGACGGAGCCGAGCGCCGCGCGAAAAACGGTGGTCGGCGGGACCGGGGCAGGGGAGACTCGGACATGTGTTCCTGACGATCTCCACGAGCGGCGACGCCGCCAATCCGGCCACCGACCTCGGGTACCTGCTGCACAAGCATCCTGGCAAGGCGCAGCAGTTCTCGACGTCCTACGGCACCGCCCACGTCTTCTACCCGGAGGCGGACGACCGGCGCTGCACGGCCGCGCTGCTGCTGGAGATCGACACGGTGTCGCTGGTCCGGCGGGGCAAGGGCAAGGGACGCGGCGGCGCCCCCGACGCGGCACTCGCGCAGTACGTCAACGACCGCCCCTACGCGGCCTCCTCGCTGCTCGCCGTCGCGCTGAGCGGCGTGTTCTCCAGCGCCCTGCGCGGCGTCTGCACCGCACGCCCGGAGCGCGCCGCCAGGCCGCTGCCCCTGCGGGTCGAGGTGCCGGCCCTGCCCGCCCGGGGCGGCGCCGAACTGGTACGCGGCCTCTTTGCGCCGCTCGGCTGGACCGTGGACGCCGAACCCGTGCCGCTCGACACCGAGTTCCCGGAGTGGGGCGACTCGCGCTACGTCCGCCTCGTCCTGGAGGCGCGGACGCTCACCCTGGCCGAGGCGCTGCGCCACCTGTACGTCCTGCTGCCGGTCCTGGACGACGCCAAGCACTACTGGGTCTCCGCCGACGAGGTCGACAAGCTGCTGCGGGCCGGCGAGGGCTGGCTGCCCGGCCACCCGGAGCAGAAGCTGATCACCAGCCGGTACCTGTCCCGGCGCTGGTCCCTGACCCGGCAGGCGATGGAGCGGCTGGAACTGGTGCGGCTGGCCGAGGCCGACGACAGCCAGGTCGAGGAGATCGACAACGCGGTCGAGGACCTCGAAGCGGCCGAGGACGCCGGCGACGCGGGCCGGGAAGCCGACGGTGAGACGGAGGCGGCGACGGGGACGGAGGCGGGGAGCGGGGCGCGGGAGGTGCTCCCGGGCCAGACCCCGAGTCAGCCGCAGACCCCGACCCGGACCCCGACCCGGACCCGGATCCCGACCGAGGTGCAGCCCCAGCCCCAGCCCCAGGCCCAGACTCAGACCCAGCCCCAGACTCAGCTCCAGGCCCAGACCGAGTCACCGGCGCCCGAGCCGGCGGACCCGACGTCGGCACCGCTCGCCGTGCAGCGCAGGGAGGCGATCCTCGCCGCCCTGCACGCGTCCGGTGCCGCCCGGGTCCTGGATCTCGGGTGCGGGCAGGGCCAGTTGGTGCAGGCCCTCCTCAAGGACGTGCGCTTCACGGAGATCGTCGGCATGGACGTGTCGATGCGGGCGCTGGCCGTCGCCGCCCGCCGGCTCCGGCTCGACCGCATGGGCGAGCGACAGGCGTCCCGGGTGCGGCTCGTCCAGGGTTCGCTCGCCTACACCGACAACCGGCTCAAGGGCTACGACGCCGCCGTGCTCAGCGAGGTCGTCGAACACCTCGACCTGCCCCGGCTGCCCGCCCTGGAGTACGCCGTGTTCGGGCACGCCCGCCCGCGCACGGTCCTCGTGACCACCCCCAACGTCGAGTACAACGTCCGCTGGGAGACCCTGCCCGCCGGGCACGTCCGGCACGGCGACCACCGCTTCGAGTGGACCCGCGAGGAGTTCCGCAGCTGGGCGGGCGAGGTGGCCGGACGGCACGGCTACGACGTCGGGTTCGTGCCCGTCGGACCGGACGACCCAGAGGTCGGGCCGCCCACCCAGATGGCCGTGTTCGAGCTCAGGACCACCACGGACGAGAAGGAGGCGAAGGCCGCATGACCGAGACCCGCACGGGGCGGACCCTGCCCGTCACCGACCTCTCCCTGGTCGTCCTGGTCGGCGCCTCCGGCTCCGGCAAGTCGACGTTCGCCCGCAAGCACTTCAAGCCCACCGAGGTCGTCTCCTCGGACTTCTGCCGCGGTCTGGTCGCCGACGACGAGAACGACCAGAGCGCGTCCCGGGACGCCTTCGACGTCCTGCACTACATCGCCGGCAAGCGGCTGGCGGCCGGCCGCCGGACCGTCGTCGACGCCACCAACGTCCAGCAGGACGGCCGACGGCAGCTGATCGAGCTGGCGAAGCAGTACGACGTGCTGCCCATCGCCATCGTGCTGGACGTGCCGGAGGAGGTGTGCGCCGAACGCAACGCCGCCCGCACCGACCGTGCCGACATGCCCCGCCGGGTCATCCAGCGGCACATCCGCGAACTGCGCCGCTCGCTCAGGCAGCTGGAGCGCGAGGGCTTCCGCAAGGTGCACGTCCTGCGCGGTGCGGCGGAGGTGGAGGGCGCCACCGTCGTCACCGAGAAGCGCTTCAACGACCTGACCCACCTCACCGGTCCCTTCGACATCATCGGCGACATCCACGGCTGCTCGTCCGAACTCGAGGCCCTGCTGGCGAAGTTGGGTTACGAGGACGGCGCGCACCCGCAGGGCCGTACCGCCGTCTTCGTCGGCGACCTGGTCGACCGCGGCCCGGACAGCCCCGGGGTGCTGCGCCGCGTGATGTCGATGGTGCGGTCGGGAGCCGCCCTCTGCGTCCCCGGCAACCACGAGAACAAGTACGGCCGCCACCTCAAGGGCCGCAAGGTGCAGCACACCCACGGCCTCGCCGAGACCATCGCCCAGATGGACGGCGAGAGCGAGGAGTTCCGCGCCGAGGTCCGGCGCTTCCTGGACGGGCTGGTCAGCCACTACGTCCTCGACGGCGGCCGGCTCGTGGTGTGCCACGCCGGTCTGCCCGAGAAGTACCACGGCCGCACCTCCGGCCGGGTCCGCTCGCACGCGCTGTACGGCGACACCACCGGTGAGACGGACGAGTTCGGGCTGCCGGTGCGCTACCCGTGGGCCGAGGACTACCGGGGCCGGGCCGCCGTGGTCTACGGCCACACGCCGGTGCCGGAGGCGACCTGGCTCAACAACACCATCTGCCTGGACACCGGAGCCGTCTTCGGCGGCAAGCTGACCGCACTGCGCTGGCCCGAGCGCGAGCTGGTCGACGTACCGGCCGAGCGTGTCTGGTACGAGCCGGCGAGGCCGCTGCGCGCCGAGGCGCCCGGTGGCCACGACGGACGGCCGCTGGACCTGGCGGACGTGCACGGCCGCCGGGCGGTGGAGACCCGGTACGCGGGCAGGGTGGCGATCCGCGAGGAGAACGCGGCGGCGGCCCTCGAGGTCATGAGCCGCTTCGCGATCGACCCGCGCCTGCTGCCGTACCTGCCGCCCACCATGGCGCCCACGGCCACCTCCCGGGTGGACGGCTACCTGGAGCACCCGCAGGAGGCCTTCGCCCAGTACGCGCGGGACGGGCTCGCGCGGGTCGTGTGCGAGGAGAAGCACATGGGCTCGCGGGCCGTGGCCCTGGTGTGCCGGGACGAGGAGGCGGCCCGCGGCCGCTTCGGCGTCGCGGACGGTCCGGCGGGTTCGCTGTACACCCGCACCGGGCGGCCGTTCTTCGACGACGAGAAGGTGACCGGGGAGATCCTCGGCCGCCTGCGCTCGGCGATCGCGGACGCCGGCCTGTGGGACGAACTCGACACGGACTGGCTGCTGCTGGACGCCGAGCTGATGCCGTGGTCGCTGAAGGCCTCGGGGCTGCTGCGCAGCCAGTACGCGGCCGTGGGTGCCGCCGCCGGCGCGGTGCTCCCGGGGGCCCTGGCCGCCCTGGAGGCGGCCGCCGCGCGCGGTGCCGACGTGGGCGGACTGCTGACCCGGCAGCGCGAACGGGCCGCCGACGCACAGGCGTTCACCACCGCCTACCGCCGTTACTGCTGGACCACCGACGGTCTGGAAGGCGTCCGCCTGGCGCCCTTCCAGATCCTGGCGAGCGCCGGCCGCAGCCTCGCCGCGCTGCCGCACGACGAGCAACTGGCCCTGATCGACCGCCTGGTGGAGCACGACGGCACCGGACTGCTGCAGACCACCCGCCGGCTGTACGTCGACACCGGTGACCCGGAGTCGGTGCGCGCGGGCGTCGACTGGTGGCTGGAGATGACCGGCCGGGGCAGCGAGGGCATGGTCGTCAAGCCGGTCGGCGCGCTGGTCCGGGACGGGGACGGGCGGCTGGTGCAGCCCGGCATCAAGTGCCGGGGCCGTGAGTACCTGCGGATCATCTACGGTCCCGAGTACACCCGGCCGGACAACCTCGCCCGGCTGCGGCAGCGGTTCCTGAACCACAAGCGCTCCCTCGCCCTGCGCGAGTACGCCCTCGGCCTCGAGGCCCTGGACCGGCTCGCGGAGGGGGAGCCGCTGTGGCGGGTCCACGAGGCGGTCTTCGGGGTACTGGCGCTGGAGTCGGAGCCGGTGGACCCGCGCCTCTGAGTCCCGCTGCGGACGCCTGCCGGGCCGGGCGACACCGGGCCCCCGCCGCCCACCCAGGGGCCCGGGCGCCCACCCCCGGTCAGGGCGCCCGCCCACCTCCGGTCAGGGCGTCCGCCCACCTCCGGTCAGGGCGTCCGCCCACCTCCGGTCAGGGCGTCCGCCCACCTCCGGTCCGGGCGGACACCCGCTCACGGCCCGGGCGTCCGCCCACCCAGGGGCCCGTCCGCCCCCGGCCCGTCCGCCCACCCCCGGCCCGTCCGCCTACCCCAGGTCCGGGCGCCCGCCCGCTCACAGCCCGGGCGTCCGCCCATCCGCGATCCTGGAGTCCGCCGCTCACCGCCCCGCGCCCGCCCGCCCCGCGGTCCGGGCGCCCACCCGCACCCACCACCCCGGTGTCCGCCCGGCGGCCCCCGCCCCGCCCCCGCCTGTGAGCCGGCCCACGTGACCCTTGTGCTGTGCAAGCATCCGTCCATAGGGTGAACACCGGTACGGCACAGGGGTGTTGACCGATCCGAGGGGAGCGGTGGGCGTGGAGATCAAGAAGGTCGTGGTCCGCGAGGACCGGCAGAGCACCACCCGCAGACCGGCGATCCTGGAGAAGCGGCCGACCCGCTGAGCATGCGCGTCCACCTGGTCACGATGCCGTGGCACCCGATCGACCTGCCCTCGCTGCAACTGGGCCTGCTCCACCGCATCGTGCGCCGGGCCCGACCCGGCGACGAGGTGACCGAGTTCCACGGCTCCCTGCGCTGGGCGGAGTTCCTGCTGGAACACTCCGGCGGCAGGCTGCGCCCGGGGGACTACGTGGCCGTCGGCAGCGACGCGATCTTCCACGGCCTGGGCGACTGGGTCTTCTCCGGGGCCCTCTACGACAACCCCGGCTGGGGCCTGGCACGGCTGCGTGACTACGCGGCCGCCCGGGACGTCTTCATCGACACCGCCGTCGCCATGCGGCCGTACGCCGCCGACTTCATCTCCGAGTGCGCCACCGAGGTGCTGGCGGCCGAGCCCGACGTGATCGGGTTCACCAGCACGTTCATGCAGAACGTCGCCTCCCTCGCGCTCGCCCGCGAACTCCGGCGAAGGCGCCCGGAGTCGGTGATCGTCTTCGGCGGCAGCAACTGCGACGGCCCGATGGGCCACGCCCTGCACCGCAATCACCCCTTCGTGGACCACGTGGTCCGCGGCGAGGCCGAGTACGCCTTCCCGCACCTGTTACGGCACCTGGACGCGGGCACCGCCCCGGTGGACGTGCCCGGCCTGTGCTGGTGGGACGGCACCCGCTCGCGGGCCAACCCGGAGACCCGGCGGACCGTGGCGCCCGCCGACATCCCCTCGCCCGACTACGACCAGTGGCAGGCCGCCCTGGACGCCTCGCCGGTCCAGGAGCACGTCCACCCGAAACTCGTCGTGGAGGGGGCCCGCGGCTGCTGGTGGGGCGAGAAGCACCACTGCACCTTCTGCGGCCTGAACGGCTCCGCCATGGCGTTCCGCGCCAAGCCGGGCGAGCGGCTGTGGGCGGAGATCGAACGGCTGGTGCGCCGCCACCGCATCCTCGACGTGGTCACGGTCGACAACATCATCGACATGGCCTACTTCCGGGACTTCCTGCCCCGCGTCGTCGAGAGCGGCTGGGACCTGCGGCTGCACTACGAGGTCAAGTCGAACCTCACCCCGGAACAGTTCCGGCTCCTCGGCGAGTCCGGCACCGTGCACATCCAGCCCGGCATCGAGAGCCTGGGCAGCCGCGTCCTGGACCTGATGGACAAGGGCGTCACCGGCGCCCGTAACGTCCGGACCCTGCGCGAGTGCGAGAACCACGCGCTGACCTGCTCCTGGAACCTCCTCTACGGCTTCCCCGGCGAGCGGGCCGAGGACTACACGCCGGTCGTCGACCAGCTCCCCGCCCTGGTCCACCTGCAGCCGCCGAGCGGCGCGCACCGGATCCAGCTGGAGCGTTTCAGCCCGCACTTCACCGACCCGGCCCGCGGCTTCGGCAAGCGCCGGCCGGCCGAGATGTACCAGCACGTCTACGACCTTCCCGAGGAGGAACTCACCGACCTGGTCTACTTGTTCGACACGGAGGACGCGGGGATCGCGGGACCGGCCGAGCAGCGGCTGACGGACGCCGTCGCCGCGTGGCGGGCGGGACACGCGCGCTCCCGGCTGCTGTTCGAGGAGGACGGCGACACCCTGCTGGTGCACGACGGGCGGCACGGCCGGCCCCCCGCCACCCACTGCTTCACCGGCTGGCGGGCCGCGGCCCTGCGCCGGCTGGAGGACGGCCGGACCGTCCCCGCCGTGCACCGGCTGCTGGCCGCCGACGGTCACGAGGTGGCCCCGGACACCCTGGCCGAGTGGATCGGCCAGGCCTTCGCGCAGGGCCTGTTGTTCCGCGACGGGCCCACCTACGTCGCGCTGCCGACCTGGGGCGAGCCGGTACGGCTGACCGAGGACGCCCGGTGAGCGGGCCGCCGTCCGCCGAGCCGCACCGGCTCACCGGCCGGCCGTCCGCCGCCGTGCCGCACCGGCTGCTCGCCGGCCGGCCCCCGGCCACCGTGCCGCACCGGCTCACCGGCAGCCGGGTCGAGGCCGTCGGGCCGCTGGACATCGGCGGGCAGGGCCGGGAGACGGCGGAGGCGGTGCGGTTCCTGCGCGAGTGCCTGAGCCACGGCCCGAGCGTGAGCTGGCGCGCCACGGGCCGGCCGTCGTACGACCTCTCCGTGCTGCATCACCTGCCACCGCCCACCGAACCGCCAGGCACGCACGAGTGGGCCGCCTGGCGGTCCGCCTACGCCTACGGCACCCTGTACCACCGCCGCGGCCCCGGCTTCGTGACGGTGCTGGACCGGCGCGAGAAGGACAAGGCCGTCCGGCTCACCCTCGACCACCCCGACCTCCACGCCGCCTTCCTGCGCCTGCTGGAACCCACGCCCCTCGACATCCTCGACCACACCGAGCGCGAGGCCGCCGACCTGCTCGCCGCCGAGCGGCTGGTGCTGGCCCGCGGCGGCTGGGCGGTGGCGCTGCCGCCCCGTCTGCGGCAGTGGCCGGTGCCCTGCACCGCGATCTGACCCGGGGCGTCCGCACGCCGGCGGGCCCGGGGCCCGGAGCCCGTCCGGAGCCCGGAAGGGTGGCGGGTCCAGGGTTCGGAGCCCGTCAGGAGCCCCGAAGGCCGGCGGGTTCGGAGCCCCGGAGGGCGGCGGGGGCGGGGTCCGAGTGTCCGTCCGGAGCCCCGGAGGCCGACGGGTCCGGGGTCGGGAGCCATTCCGGAGCCCCGGAGGGCGGCGGGGCCGGGGTCCGGAGCCCCGGAGACCGGCGGGGGCGGGGTCCGGCGCCGTCAGCCGAGCAGCCGCAGGCGCTGCCCGCAGACCCCGAACCGGACCGTCTGCCCCCAGGTCAGCCGCAGCGCGTCCGTCTCGATGCCGTCACCGAAGGCGATGAGCCGGTCGGACTCCACCGTGACGGTCAGCGCGGCCGAGGCGCCCAGCTCACCGGCGACCAGGCGCGTCCCGGTGGCCGGCGACGGCCAGGCCTCCCGGACGAACCACACCAGCCGCTCCTCGGTGGCGGCGGGCAACGCGAGCGCGCCGCCCCGCTCCCGCCACACCGAGCGCAGCCAGCCGGTCGCCCCGGTGCCGGTCCCCACCAGCACCCCGGAGGAGGCCTGGGCCTCGGCGACACCCCCGTCGCCGTCGAGGCCCAGGCGGTACCGGGCGGTCTGGTGACCGGGCGCGCCCAGGTAGATCTCGTTGAGCGCCACCAGCCGCTGGGTGTCGTCGGCCACCGCCTCGACCATGGTGAGCTCGTCGCACCCCGTCCCCGTCCCCGTCCCCGTCCCCGGGGTTCCCGGGGTTCCCGGCGCCGCCGCCGTCAGCAGCCGCGCCGCGTCCCGCGGGCGGTGCCCTACCAGCACACCGGGGTTGCGGCCGGGGTCCGCGTCGATGCCGATGACCGGCTGTCCCGTCAGGTACTTGGCGACGTTCGCGACCAGCCCGTCCTGCCCGACCACCACGACCAGGTCCTCGGGCGCGAAGAGGAACCGCTCCAGGTCGGCTCGCTCGACCATGGTCCGGCGCCAGGCCAGCGGCACCGCCGCGGTCACCTCGGCCAGTGCCCGGCGGACCCGGCGGTGGCGTTCGGCGACCTCCTCGACGTCCCGGCCCCGCGAGGCGAGGAAGAACGCGGCCTGGCCGTGGGTGCCGTGCCGGGCCACCAGTTCCTCGTACTCGGTGGTCCGGTGGACCAGTACCGCGCGCGGGGCGAGGCTCACGGCCGCGCCCCCGGCGCACCGGAGAGCTTCGCCAGCAACCCGGTCAGCACGTCCGGCGAGATGGTCACGCTGTCGATCTGCGGCACGTTCTCGGCCAGCCGTATCCCGGCGAGGGCGTGCAGGACCGCCACCTCCACCTCGGCGTGCACCCGCAGCCACGCCGCCCGCGCCTCCGCCCGGGCCTCGCCCACCACGCGTGCCTCCTCGGCCGCGGCGCGGGCGAGCCGTACCGCCTTCGCCGCCTCCGCCTCGGCCAGCCGTTCGGTACGGATCGCCTCCGCCCCGGCCAGCCGCTCGGTACGGGTCGCCTCCGCCTCGCCGAGGCGTACCGCGCGGGCCGCCTCCGCGTCGGCGCGCACGGCGTCCGCGGCCGCCTGCTCCTCGGCCTCGCGGCGGGCGTTGGTGCCCCGCTGGTCGACCAACCGCTCCTCGCGCCGGGCCAGTTCGATGCGGCTGGCCAGCTCGTTCTCGGCGATCGCCCGCTCCCGCTCGACGGCCACCGCCCGGCGCTCGTACGTCGCCCGGTCGGCGTCCTGCTGGATCCGCTCCCGGGCGGGGGTGCGCAGGGCCCGCTCCACCTCGGGCTCCGGGAGCACGGCCGCCACGCGGACGGCGACCACCTCGATGCCGGTGGCCGGCAACCGGGGCTCGGCGGCCAGCCCGGCGGCGAGTCGCTCGCGCACCGCGCTCACGCCGTCGGTCAGCGCGGTCGCCAACGGCACACGGGCCAGGACGTCCAGGGCGTGCTCCTGGGCCGTCCCGGTGAGCAGGGTGCCGAGTTGCTCCAGCGGGGTGCCGCGCCAGGCGCCCGTGTCGGGATCGATGGAGAAGTCGAGGCGGGCGGCGGCGAGCGCCGGGTCGCCGATGCGGTAGGTCAGCGCCGCCTGCACCGTCACGTCCTGGAAGTCGGCCGTCCGGGCGTGGAAGGTCATGGCCAGCTCGCGGTCGTCCACGGGGACTTCGCTGAGCGCGGCGGTCAGCGGGCGGAACCAGAAGCTGAGTCCGGGCCCGTCGTGCACCAGCCGGCCCGAACGGTGGTGCAGGATGTGGGCGGTGGGCGCCCCGCGCAGATGGCGCCGGCCGAGGCGCCGGGTGATGTCGGCCATGCGACCCCCTTGTTTTCGTCAGTGGGACGATAATTGCGGTGGCCACTTGTCGTCAAGGAGACGAAAACAACCGGGCGCGGAAACCGCCGAGGAGCGGGTGAACCCGGGGCGCGATGGTCAGGATGGAGACATGGGATTCCAAGTCGACTCCGAGGCCGGGCGGCTGCGCCGCGTCATACTCCACCGGCCGGATCTCGAGCTCAAAAGGCTCACCCCCAGCAACAAGGACGCCCTCCTCTTCGACGACGTGCTCTGGGTGCGCCGGGCGCGCGCCGAGCACGACGGCTTCGCCGACGTCCTGCGAGACCGGGGCGTCGCCGTCCACCTGTTCGGCGATCTGCTCACCGAGACGCTGGAGGTCCCCGAGGCCCGCGCCCTCGTCCTGGACCGCGTCTTCGACGAGAAGGAGTACGGCCCGCTCGCCACCGACCACCTGCGCGCCGCCTTCGACGAGCTGCCCCCGGGCGAGCTGGCCGAGGCGCTGGTCGGCGGGATGACCAAACGGGAGTTCCTGGAGGCGCACCTGGAGCCCACCTCCGTCCGCTTCCACGTCATGGACCTGGACGACTTCCTGCTGCGCCCGCTGCCCAACCACCTCTTCACCCGCGACACCTCGGCCTGGATCTACGACGGCGTCTCCATCAACGCCATGCGCTGGCCCGCCCGGCAGCGCGAGACCGTCCACTTCGAGGCGATCTACCGCCATCACCCCCTCTTCCGCGAGGAGACGTTCCGCATCTGGTCCCGGGGGCAGGCCGACTACCCCTCCACCATCGAGGGCGGCGACGTCCTGGTGATCGGCAACGGCGCCGTGCTGATCGGCATGAGCGAGCGCACCACCCCGCAGGCCGTGGAGATGCTGGCGCACAAGCTGTTCGCGGCCGGCTCGGCGCGCACGATCGTCGCGCTCGACATGCCCAAGCGGCGGGCCTTCATGCACCTCGACACGGTGATGACCATGGTCGACGGCGACACCTTCACCCAGTACGCGGGGCTCGGGATGCTGCGCTCGTACACCATCGAACCGGGCGTCGGCGACCGCGACCTGAAGGTCACGGACCATCCGCCGGAGCACATGCACCGCGCGATCGCCGCCGCCCTCGGCCTGGGCGAGATCCGGGTGCTGACCGCCACCCAGGACGTGCACGCCGCCGAGCGCGAGCAGTGGGACGACGGCTGCAACGTCCTCGCCGTCGAGCCGGGGGTCGTCGTCGCCTACGAGCGGAACTCCACCACCAACACCCATCTGCGCAAGCAGGGCATCGAAGTGATCGAGATCCCGGGCAGCGAGCTGGGCCGGGGCCGCGGCGGCCCGCGCTGCATGAGCTGCCCGGTCGAGCGCGACGCGGTGTGACACGGGGGTGCCGCCGGAAGCGGTGTGCCGGACGGCACCGGACGCGGTGACGGGGGAGGGCGGGGGTTCGGCATGCCGCCGTACCGCGGCCGGGGTCCGCGGTGAGGGCGCCCTCGGCCCGCCCGGGAGCGGTGTGACGTGACGGACGCCCGCGACTCGCATAGAAATGCTGACAGTCGTATAGAATTTCAACGTCTCTGCCAGTCGTACCCCTGGAGCGCCCTCATGGCGACAGTCCCGACCGCCCTCGCCGGCCGCCACTTCCTCAAGGAGCTGGACTTCACCGAGGAGGAGTTCCGCGGCCTGGTCGACCTGGCCGCGGAGCTGAAGGCCGCCAAGAAGGCCGGGACCGAGACCCAGTACCTGCGGGGGCGCAACATCGCGCTGATCTTCGAGAAGACCTCGACGCGCACCCGCTGCGCGTTCGAGGTCGCCGCCGCCGACCAGGGCGCCCACACGACCTACCTGGACCCCTCCGGCTCGCAGATCGGGCACAAGGAGTCCGTGAAGGACACGGCCCGCGTCCTCGGCCGGATGTTCGACGGCATCGAGTACCGCGGGGACAGCCAGGCCAAGGTCGAGGAGCTGGCCGCCTGCGCCGGCGTGCCCGTCTACAACGGCCTCACCGACGACTGGCACCCCACCCAGATGCTCGCCGACGTGCTCACCATGGCCGAGCACAGCACCAAGCCGCTGCGCCAGATCACCTTCGCCTACCTCGGTGACGCCCGCTTCAACATGGGCAACTCCTACCTCGTCACCGGCGCGCTGCTCGGCATGGACGTACGCCTGGTCGCGCCCCGGGAGTACTGGCCGGACGCCGGGATCGTGGCCCGGGCCCGCAAGCTCGCCGAGAGCAGCGGCGCCGTCGTCACGCTCACCGAGGACGTCGCCGAGGGCGTCCGGGGCGCCGACTTCGTCGCCACCGACGTCTGGGTCTCCATGGGCGAGCCCAAGGAGGTCTGGGGGGAGCGGATCAAGGCCCTCGCGCCCTACGCCGTGACCATGGACGTCCTGGACGCCACCGGGAACCCGGACGTGAAGTTCCTGCACTGCCTGCCGGCCTTCCACGACCTGGGCACCAAGGTGGGGCAGGAGATCCACGAGGCCTACGGCCTGCGGTCCCTGGAGGTGACCGACGAGGTCTTCGAGTCGGCCCACTCCGTCGTCTTCGACGAGGCCGAGAACCGCCTGCACACGATCAAGGCGGTGCTGGTAGCCACACTCGCCTGACCGGTCCTATCCTGGCCGGCGGCCCGGAGCCACCCCTTCCGGTGCCGTCGCCGCGCCTGTACGACGGGCGCCCGCACCACCAGAAACGAGCACCACCCGCATGTCCGCTCCCCGCATCAAGTCCCCGCAGCTGCTCGTCGCCGAATCCGGTGCCGACCGCGAGGGACACGGCCTCAAGCGCACGATGGGCCTCTTCCAGCTCATCTGCTTCGGCGTCGGCGCCGTCGTCGGCACCGGCATCTTCGTCGGCCTCTCCGACTCCGTCGCCCAGGCCGGCCCCGCCGTCGTCGTCTCCTTCGTGCTCGCCGCGCTCACCTGCGTCTTCACCGCGTTCTCCTTCGCGGAGCTGGGCGGCGCGATCCCGGTCTCCGGTTCCTCGTACTCCTTCGCCTACGCGGGCCTCGGCGAGTCCACCGCCTTCCTGGTCGGCTGGTGCCTGCTGCTGGAGTACGGCATCTCCATCTCGGCCGTCGCCGTCGGCTGGAGCCAGTACGTCAACGAGCTCCTGCACGGCCTCACCGGCTGCCGGCTGCCTGACGCCCTGTCCGCGGGGCCGGGCGACGGCGGGATCGTGAACCTCCCGGCCGTGATCGTCATCGCCATGGCCTCCGTGCTGCTGGTGCGCGGGGTGCGCGAGAGCGCCCGGGCGACCGCCGCCATGGCCGCCGTGAAGCTCGTCGTCCTGCTCGCCTTCTGCGCCATCGGCTACAGCGCCTTCAAGGACGGCAACCTCACCCCGTTCTCGCCGGCCGGCCTCGGCGGCATCGGCGCGGGCACCACCGCCGCGTTCTTCTCCTACATCGGCTTCGACGCGATCACCACCGCCGGCGAGGAGGCCAAGAACCCGCGCCGGGACATCCCCGTGGCGATCATGGCCTGCATGGGCCTGGTCACCCTGCTGTACTGCGCGGTCGCGGTCGCCGCGATCGGCGCCGTCGGCGGCGACCGGGTGGCCGGCCGCCCCGCCGCGCTGTCGTACGTGGTCGACGAGGTCACCGGCTCCGGCATCGGCGGCGGGATCATCGCCTTCGGAGCGGTCGTCGCCATCGCCTCCGTGGTCCTCGCCGTGATGTACGGCCAGACCCGCATCCTGATGTCGATGTCCCGGGACGGCCTGATCCCGCGCGTCTTCGAGAAGGTGTCCCCGAAGACCGCCACGCCGGTCGCCGGCACGCTGATCGTCGCCGTGGTCTTCGCGCTGCCGGCCGCCTTCGCGTCCCTCGACGCGGTGATGAACCTGTGCACCATCGGCACGCTCGCCATCATGGCCGTGGTCAACCTGACGGTCATGGTCCTGCGCCGCCGCGAGCCGGGCCTCACCCGCAGCTTCCGGGTGCCGTTCCACCCCGTGGCCCCGCTGCTCGGCATCGCCTTCTGCCTGTACCTGATGTACGAGACCGGCTGGCGGACCTGGCTGCAGTTCGCCGTGTTCCTCGGGGTGGGACTGCTCGTCTACGCCGCCTACGGCCGCCGGCACTCCACGCTGGCCCGCACGGCAGCCGAGGTCACGCCGGACGCCGCTGAGCGGGAACCACAGGCAGTCTGAACCACACCGCCTTGCCCGACGGGGTGGGGCGGTGGCCGCAGGACGAGCTGAGGGCGCGGATCAGCAGCAGCCCGCGCCCACCCTCCGACCAGGGATCGGGCTCCTCGATCACGGGCCGGGTCAGATGGCCGGGCGGCGCCGGATCGGGGTCGTGCACCTCCACCTGGCAGCCGGTCGGCAGCAGCTGCACCACCAGCTCGATCGGGCCGTGCCCGGCGGTGTGCTCCACCGCGTTGGCCACCAGCTCCGCCGTGAGCAGCTCCGCCGTGTCGCAGTCGGCCGGGTGCTCCACCTCGGTGAGGGCCGTGCGCACCAGGGCGCGCGCCACGGGCACCGCCGCCGTGGTGTGCGGCAGCGCGATGCGCCAGGAGGCCGGTTCGGTGGGGCGTTCGTGCAAGGCGAGTCCGTTCATGGAGCAGGCTGTCCTGCTTTCGACTGTAGGAGATGGTACGGGCCCGGCCGCGGGGACCGTCGACGGGCTTCGCCCGGGGCCCCCGGCCCCGGTACCGGGCGGCCTACCCAGCCGGCGGGCCCGGCTCGCCCGGCGGCGCCCACTGTTACGGGCCTGTCGACGATCGGTGACGCGGATGGCCGGACTCCGCCGATCGGCGCAGGCTTGTCGCGCAGTCGTGACGACAGTCACAAACAAGTGATAACTTCGTGGGACAGCACCGTGAGGAACCCGACCGACGCAACGTGACGCACCGCCGCCCCGGGAGGCCGCACGTCATGAGTCCCTTCACCGGCTCCGCCGCCCGCACCTCCGACTGGGAGCACCTGCGGGTCCACCTCGCCGACGGTGTCGCCACCGTCACCCTCGACCGCCCCGAGAAGCTCAACGCCCTCACCTTCGGCGCCTACGCCGACCTGCGCGACCTGCTCGCCGAGCTCTCCCGGGAGCGCTCGGTACGCGCCCTGGTGCTGACCGGCGAGGGGCGCGGATTCTGCTCCGGCGGCGACGTCGAGGAGATCATCGGCGCCACCCTGGCCATGGACACCGCCCTGCTGCTGGACTTCAACCGGATGACCGGCCAGGTGGTCCGGGCGATCCGCGAATGCCCGTTCCCGGTGATCGCCGCCGTGCACGGGGTCGCGGCGGGCGCCGGAGCCGTGCTCGCCCTCGCGGCGGACTTCCGGGTGGCCGACCCCTCCGCACGGTTCGCCTTCCTCTTCACCCGCGTCGGCCTCTCGGGCGGCGACATGGGCGCGGCCTACCTGCTGCCCCGGGTCGTCGGCCTGGGTCACGCCACCCGGCTGCTCATGCTCGGCGAGCCGGTCCGGGCACCCGAGGCCGAGCGCATCGGCCTGATCAGCGAGCTGACGGAGGAGGGCCGCGCGGACGAGGGGGCCCGTGCCCTGGCCCGCCGCCTGGCCGACGGCCCGGCGCTCGCGTACGCCCAGACCAAGGCCCTGCTCACGGCCGAGCTGGACATGCCGCTGGCGGCGGCCGTCGAGCTGGACGCCTCCACCCAGGCGCTGCTGATGCACGGCGAGGACTACGCGGAGTTCCACGCGGCGTTCACGGAGAAGCGGCCGCCGAAATGGCAAGGAAGGTGATCTTTCATGCCGACCGCAGGCACACCGGCCCCCGAGTCGCGGCAGACCGCGCGCGCGACCACGACCGACCCGCGGCCGGCGGCCGCGGGCAGCCCCCGGCGCATCGCGATCACCGGCGCGGGCCCCGGCGGCCTGTACGCGGCAGCGCTGCTCAAACGCCTCGACCCGGCCCGTGACATCACCGTCTGGGAGCGCAACGCCCCCGACGAGACCTTCGGCTTCGGAGTCGTCCTCTCCGACGAGACCCTCGGCGGCATCGAACACGCCGACCCGGTCGTCCACGAGGCACTGCAACGCGACTTCGTCCGCTGGGACGACATCGACATCGTCCACCGGGGCGGCCGGCACACCTCCGGAGGGCACGGATTCGCCGCCCTGGGCCGGCACCGCCTCCTGGAGATCCTGCACGACCGCTGCCACTCCCTCGGCGTGCGGATCCACTTCCGCACCGAGGCCCCGCCCCCGCACGTGCTCTCGGCGGACCACGACCTCGTCATCGCCGCCGACGGCATCAACAGCGCCACCCGCGCGGCCTACGCCCCGGTGTTCCGCCCCCAGGTGACCGAGCACCGCTGCCGCTACATCTGGCTCGCCGCCGACTTCGCCTTCGACGCCTTCCGCTTCGAGATCGCCGAGACCGAGCACGGTGTCATGCAACTGCACGGCTACCCGTACGCGGCCGACGCGTCCACCGTGATCATCGAGATGCGCGAGGAGGTCTGGCGGGCGGCCGGCTTCGACGAACTCGGTGCGCACGAGTCCGTCGAGCGCTGCGCCAAGATCTTCGCGGACGCGCTGAGCGGCCGGCCGCTGCGTTCCGGCAAGTCCGCCTGGACGACGTTCCGCACGGTCGTCAACGACCGCTGGTCGCACGGGAACGTCGTCCTCCTCGGCGACGCCGCCCACACCGCCCACTTCTCCATCGGCTCCGGAACCAAGCTCGCCGTGGAGGACGCGCTGGCCCTGGCCGCGTGCCTGGAGGAACAGCCCGGCCTCCCCTCCGCGCTGGCCGCCTACGAGGAGGAGCGCGGACCCGTGGTCGCCTCCACGCAACGGGCCGCGCGGGCCAGCCTGGAGTGGTTCGAGAACCTCGGCCTGTACCTGCGCCAGCCGCCCCGCCAGTTCGCCTTCAACCTGCTCACCCGCAGCCGCCGCGTCACCCACGACAACCTCCGCCTGCGCGACGCCCACTTCACCGGGGCCGTGGAGCGCGAGTTCGACTGCCCGCCGGGCACGCCCCCCATGTTCACACCGTTCCGGCTGCGCGGCCTGACCCTGCGCAACCGGGTGGTCGTCTCACCGATGGACATGTACTCCGCCGCCGACGGCGTCCCCGGCGACTTCCACCTCGTCCACCTGGGCGCCCGGGGCCTCGGCGGGGCCGGCCTGGTGATGACCGAGATGGTGTGCGTGAGCGCGGAGGGCCGGATCACCCCGGGCTGCACGGGCCTCTACACCGGCCGGCAGACCGAGGCGTGGCGGCGCATCACCGACTTCGTGCACACCCGCGCACCCGGCACCGCCATCGGCGTGCAGCTCGGGCACGCCGGCCGCAAGGGTTCCACGAAACTGATGTGGGAGGGCATGGACGAACCGCTGCCGCACGGCAACTGGCCCCTCGTCGCCGCCTCCCCGCTGCCCTACAGGCCGGGCAGCCAGATCCCGCGCCGGCTCTCCCGGGCCCAGCTCACCGACGTGCGCGAGCAGTTCGTGGCAGCCGCCTGGCGGGCCGCGCGAGCCGGGTTCGACCTGCTCGAACTGCACTGCGCGCACGGCTATCTGCTCTCGGGCTTCCTCTCGCCGCTCACCAACCACCGCACCGACGCCTACGGCGGCTCCCTGGAGAAGCGGCTGCGCTTCCCCCTGGAGGTCTTCGACGCCGTCCGCACGGTGTGGCCGGCGGAACGGCCGATGACCGTGCGCATCTCCGCCACCGACTGGGCCGAGGGGGGTACGACGGCCGACGACGCGGTCGAGATCGCCCGCGCCTTCGCCGCGCACGGCGCCGACGCCATCGACGTGTCCACCGGGCAGGTGGTGGCCGAGGAGCGGCCGGAGTTCGGGCGGTCGTACCAGGCGCCGTTCGCCGAGCGCATCCGCCACGAGGTGCGCGTACCGGTGGTCACGGTCGGCGCGATCTCCTCCTGGGACGACGTCAACTCGCTGATCCTGGCCGGTCGTACGGACCTGTGCGCGCTGGGCCGCCCGCACCTGTACGACCCGAACTGGACCCTGCACGCCGCGGCCGAGCAGGGCTACGAGGGCCCCGGCGCCGGCTGGCCGGACCCCTACCGCGCGGGCAGCCGGCGCCCGCGGACCGGACGCACCGACGCCCCCAAACCCCGGCTGTCACTCGGCGGTCGAGGCGGCTGAGGTGGCCGGGACGTGAAGGTGCGCGGTTGAGGTGGCCGGGGCGACGGAGGCGGCCGGGACGCGGAGGTGCGCGGTTGAGGTGGCCGGGGCGACGGAGGCGGCCGGGACGCGGGGGTGCACGACTGAGGCGGCCGGGACGTGAAGGTGCGCGGTTGAGGTGGCCGGGGCGGCTGAGGTGGCCGGGACGCGGGGGTGCACGACTGAGGTGGCCGGGGCGCGGAGGTGCGCGGTTGAGGTGGGCCGGGGGCGGCTGACCTGACCGGGGCCGGGGGTGGCGGAGCCTCGCCTCACACCCCCGCGAACTCCCCGCCCGTGTCCCGGAGCCGGTCGTGCAGGGCCCGGAAGACCGCCGCCGAGCGGACACCGGGCCAGTCGGCCGGCAGCAGGTGGGTGGGCAGGCCCGGGTCGGTGTAGGGGAGATGACGCCAGGAGTCGAGGGCGAGGAGGTAGTCGCGGTAGGCCTCCTCGGGCGGGGTGTCCGGCCGGTGTTCCCAGGCGTGCAGGACCGGCGCGTGCGCGTCCAGGAAGCGCTCGTGCTCCTTGGCGATCGCGGCCAGGTCCCACCAGCGGCCGACCACCCCCGCCGTCGCCGCGAACCCCAGGTGCTCGCCGCGGAAGAAGTCCACGTACGGATCCAGGTGCAGCCGGCGCAGCGTGTGCCGTGTCTCCTCGTACAGGCGGGCCGGCGCGATCCACACGCCGGGGGCCGCCGTGCCGAAGCCCAGGCCCGCCAGCCGGGAGCGCAGCACGTGCCGCTTCTGCCGCTCCGACTCCGGGACGGAGAACACCGCCAGCACCCAGCCCTCGTCCTCGGGGGGCGCCGTCGCGTAGATGCGGCGGTCGCCGTCGTCGAGCAACTGGCGTGCCTCGGGCGAGAGTTCGTACCCGGCCGCACCGGAACCGGTGCGGGCCGGCAGCAGCAGACCGCGCCGTTTGAGCCGGGACACCGAGGACCGCACGGACGGCGCGTCCACGCCGACCGCGGCCAGCAGCCGGATCAGCTCGGCCACGGGAACCGGCCCGGGCATGAAGCGGCCGTACGCGCCGTAGAGCGTGACGATGAGGGACCTGGGTGCGTGCTGCTCGGACACGTTGATCATTTTAGGTCGTCGGCATCACTGCCGGTCGCCCTCCGTGCGCAACCGGAACCGCTGCAGCTTGCCGGTGGCCGTACGGGGGAGTGCGTCGAGGAAGACGAACTCCCGCGGGCACTTGTAGGGCGCCAGTTCCAGGGTGAGGAACGCGCGGAGCGCCTCGGGGTCGCGCCGGACCCCGTCGCGCAGCACCGTGAACGCCACCGCCACCTGGCCGCGTGCCTCGTCGGGGCGCCCGACCACGGCCGTCTCCACCACGTCCGGGTGGCGCAGCAGCGCGTCCTCCACCTCCGGTCCGGCGATGTTGTACCCGGACGACACGATCATGTCGTCGGCGCGGGCCACATACCGGAAGTAGCCGTCGGGATCGCGGACGTAGGTGTCGCCGGTGACGTTCCAGCCGTCGCGCACGTACACGCGCTGGCGCGGGTCGGCGAGGTAGCGGCACCCGACCGGACCGCGCACGGCCAGCAGGCCCGGCTCGCCGTCGGCCAACGGCGTGCCGTCCGCGTCCTGCACCCGCGCCTGCCAGCCCGGCACCGGGACGCCGGTCGTGCCGGGCCTGATGTGCTCGTCGGCGGCGGAGATGAAGATGTGCAGCAGTTCGGTCGCGCCGATGCCGTTGATGATGCGCACGCCGGTGCGTTCGTGCCAGGCCCGCCAGGTGGCCGCGGACAGGTTCTCGCCGGCCGACACGCAGCGGCGCAGGGACGAGACGTCGTGGCCGTCCAGGACGTCGAGCATGGCGCGGTACGCGGTGGGGGCGGTGAACAGGACCGAGACGCGGTGCTCGGCGATCGCGGGCAGCAGCTGTCTGGGCCCGGCCTGTTCCATCAGCAGGGCGCTGGCACCGGCCCGCATCGGGAAGACCACCAGCCCGCCGAGGCCGAAGGTGAAGCCGAGCGGGGGACTGCCGGCGAAGACGTCGTCGGCGACGGGGCGCAGCACGTGCCGGGAGAAGGTGTCCGCCGTCGCGAGCACGTCCCGGTGGAAGTGCGTGCACCCCTTCGGGCGGCCCGTGGTGCCCGAGGTGAACGCGATCAGGGCGACGTCGTCGGCCGCGGTGTCGACGGCCGGGTAGGGGGCGGCGGACGCCGGGCGGTGGAGGAGGTCGTCGGGGGCGTCGCCGCCGTACGTCGTGATCCGCAGCCCGGGTATCCGGGCCTTCGCCAGGTCGGCCACCGCCCGGACGTCGCACAGCGCGTGCCGCACCCGGGCGATCTCGCACATCGTCGCCAGCTCGTGCGGGCGCTGCTGGGCCAGCACGGTCACGGCGATCGCGCCCGCCTTCAGCACGGCCAGCCAGCAGGCGGCGAGCCAGGGCGTGGTGGGGCCGCGCAGCAGGACCCGGTTGCCGGGCACCACGCCCAGGTCGCCGGTGAGGACGTGCGCGATCCGGTCGACGTGGCCGCGCAGCTCGCCGTAGCTCCAGCGGTGACCGGCGGGGGTGCGGAAGACCGGGCGGTCCGGGTCGGCGCCGGCCAGCAGTTCCGCGGCGCAGTTGAGCCGTTCGGGGTAACGCAGGCCGGGGAGGTCGAACCGCAGCTCGGGCCATTCGCCGGGCGGGGGCAGATGATCGCGCGCGAACGTGTCGACGTGGGCCGAGAGGTGCATGGCGGTTCGCCCCCTTGCCGTGACGAGCGTCGGGACGGGCGTCGTGGTGGGCACCGGCGTCCGGCGGTCGCAGGGGGCGGCTTCCGGCACACCGCTGCCACCCGGCCGGGCGCCGCACCTTCCGGCCGACTCGATCCGGACACCCCCTGCCGGTTCGAGCGTATCGTGTTGGTGACGGCAGTCAACTGTGCGCGATAACGTCGGTCGGGTGCGGGAGAGAAGCCGTGCGACCCGCCGGCGGTGGGCGCCGGGCAGGGCACGGTGGCCGACCCTCGGCAGGCGCCGGGACCGGCCCGGTGGACCGCCCCCGCGTGGTGGGGCGGAGCCGCGGTGGCCTGGTCCCCGCAAGGTGCCGGGCAGGACCGGGGCTCGCCCCGGACGGTGACGGGTAAGGCTCTGGAGGCCGCCCCGGACGGTGACGGGTAAGGCTCTGGAGGCCGCCCCGGGCGGTGAGCGGGCAAGGCCCCGGGGGCCCGGCCCGGATGGTGACGGGCAGGGCCCCTGCGGTCCGGCCCTGATGGTGACGGGCAGGGCCGCCGTGGTCCGGCCCGGAGGGAGGAGCGCCGGTGACCGCATTCTCGCTCGGACCGGAGCGGACCGCATGGTGTGCCGAGCTGCGCACCCTGGCCGCCGAACGGCTGCGCCCGATCGCCGACAAGAGCGAACCGGGCCGCGTCAACCGCCCGCTGCTCGCCGAACTCGGCCGGCTGGGGCTGACGGCACGGCTGTTCACCTCCGGCGCGCTCGACCTGTGCCTGATGCGTGAGTCCCTCGCCCAGTCCTGCACCGAGGCCGAGACTGCACTCGCCCTGCAGGGCCTGGGCGCCCACCCGGTGCACGCCCACGGCACCCCCGCGCAGCGCGAGCACTGGCTGCCGCGCGTCACCGACGGCAGCGCGGTCGCCGCCTTCGCGCTGAGCGAGCCCGGGGCCGGGTCGGACGCGGCGGCGCTGACCCTCGCCGCCGAGCCGCACCGCGACGGCTGGCGGCTCACCGGCGCCAAGTGCTGGATCTCCAACGCCCCCGAGGCCGACTTCTACACCGTCTTCGCCCGCACCTCACCCGGCGCCGGAGCGCGCGGCGTGACCGCCTTCCTCGTCCCCGCCGACCGGCCCGGCCTCACCGGCACCGCACTCGAGATGATCTCCCCGCACCCCATCGGCGCCCTCGACTTCGACGCCGTGCCCGTCACGGCCGACGACGTGCTCGGCGAGCCCGACCGCGGTTTCGCCGTCGCCATGGGCACCCTCAACCTCTTCCGGCCCAGCGTCGGCGCCTTCGCGGTGGGCATGGCCCAGGCCGCGCTCGACGCCACGCTCGGCCACACCCGCGAGCGCGAGGCGTTCGGCGGCCGGCTGATGGACCTTCAGTCGGTGTCCCACCAGGTCGCCGAGATGGCGCTGCGCACGGAGGCCGCCCGGCTGATGGTGTACGCGGCTGCGGCCGCCCACGACGAGGGCGCCCCCGGCGTGCCGGGACGCGCCGCGATGGCCAAGCTGCTCGCCACCGAGACCGCGCAGTACGTCGTCGACACCGCCGTCCAGCTGCACGGTGCCCGCGCGCTGCGCCGCGGTCACCTCCTGGAACACCTCTACCGCGAGGTGCGCGCCCCCCGCATCTACGAGGGCGCCAGCGAGGTGCAGCGGGGCATCATCGCCAAGGAGCTGTACGCCACGCCCCAGGACCGGGAGGCCCGGTGACCACCGAGCGCGTCAACCCGCCCGAGCTGTCCCCGCCCACCGGTTTCTCCCACGCCGTCGTCGCGGCGGGCTCCCGCGTGGTGTTCCTCGCCGGCCAGACCGCCCTGGACGGTACGGGCAGGGTCACCGGCGCCACGCTCCCCGAGCAGTTCGAGAAGGCGCTGGGCAACCTCCTCGCCGCGCTGCGCGCGGCCGGCGGCACCCCCGCGGACCTCGCCCGGGTCACCGTCTACGCCACGGACGTCGCCGCGTACCGGGCACAGGCCGGCCGGCTCGGGCGCATCTGGCGGGAACTGGCGGGCCGGGACTACCCCGCCATGGCGGTCGTGCAGGTCGTACGGCTGTGGGACGAGCAGGCGCAGGTGGAGCTGGACGGGTTCGCCGTACTGCCGTAGGGCGCCCGGGCCCGGTCGTTCAGGCCGCCTCCGCGAGCCGGTCCGCCGGCACCCGGCAGGGCGGCACCACCCTGCCGTCCGGGTGCAGCTCCCCGCTGTCGTCGAAGACGATCGAGCCGTCGCACAGGAGGGTCCAGCCCTGTTCGGGGTGGGCGGCCACGGGGTGCCGGGACGCGGGTCCGGACGTGGCACGGGAAGTAGGTTCGGAGCACATGGCGCACCTCCACATCGGATGTGAGGGGCCGGCGGGTTCGGACGCCGCCCGTCATGCTCAGACCATGCTCCTGCCGTGAACGCGCCGGAACCGGTCGCCGGGAAGCGTGACAACACCCGGACAACTCCCGAACGGTTCCATGACGCGCCACCGAGCGGGTGACGGTCACGGCCGGCGGTACGACCGCCCGGTACCAGTGGAAGCCTGCGACCCCTCACGACCGGGAGGCAACTCCATGCCCGTACCCCCCGCCCTCGCCGCGACCGCCGCCGTCGCCTGCGCCCTGCTCTGCGCCGCCGCCCCGGCCGCGACCGCCGCCGCGCTCCCCGCTGCCGCGGCGACCACGGCCACCGCCGCTCCGAGCGCCCCCGCTCCGGCTTTCGCGGTTCCGGCCGCCCCGGCCGCGAACCCCACTGCTGCGGGCGCCCCGACCGCGAACCCCGCCGCTGCTGGCGCCCCGACCGCGAACCCCGCCGCTGCGGGCGTCACGACCGCGGCCGCCGAGCCCTCCGAGGCCGTCACCGTCGACCCCACCGGCCGGATCGCGCCCGACGGCACGGTCACCCTCTCGGGCAGCTACCGCTGCACCCCGGGCACCGGCCCGGTGTTCGTCAGCTCCTCGCTCAGCCAGAGCGATCCCCGCGTCAGACACGGCATCGGCGGCAGCGGCGCCCGGTGCGACGGCGCCGAACACCGCTGGCAGAACTCCGGGACGGTCTCCGCCGAGGCGCTCGCGGCGGGTACGGCGCACGTGTGGGCCACGGTCATGGAGCTGCGCCCCTCGGGCATGCTGCCGCTGCCGGCCTTCCACGCCCTCACCGACAGGGACGTCATGCTCACCCAGCAGTGAGCGGGAGCACGCGGCCGGCGTGCCCACCGCCCCGCCTCCGCCCGGTTCAGCCGAGGCCGAGGCCGTCCCGGTCCGGCCCAGCACCCCTGTGCCGGACCGCGGCGGGGGTCAGGCGCGGGTCCGGCCGGTGCAGCGCCGCCACGAACTTGTAGCGGGAGCCGCGGTACACCGAGCGCACCCACTCCACCGGGGCCCCCTCCGCGTCCCGCGAGTGCCGGGACAGCAGCAGCATCGGCAGGCCCACGTCGGTGCCGAGCAGCTGTGCCTCGCGCGGAGTCGACAGCGAGGTCTCGATCGTCTCGTCGGCCTCCGCGAGATGGACGCCGTACACCTCGGCGAGCGTGGTGTAGAGCGACGCGCGGCCGGCCAGGGACTGGCGCAGGCCGGGGAAGCGCCGCACGGACAGGTGGGTCGTCTCGATCGCCATCGGGTCGCCGCTGGCGAGCCGCAGCCGCTCGATGCGCAGCACCCGTTCGCCGATGCCGACGCCCAGCAGCCCCGACAGCTTCTCGTCCGCCGGGATCTCGCCGATGTCCAGCGTCTGCGAGGCGGGCGCGAGCCCCTGCGCGCGCATGTCCTCGGTGTGCGAGGTGAGCTGGAGCGTGCGGTACAGCTTGGGCTGGGCGACGAAGGTGCCCTTGCCCTGGATCCGGTCCAGGCGGCCCTCGCCCACGAGTTCCTGCAGCGCCTGCCGGACGGTGGTCCGGGAGGTGTCGAACCGGACGGCGAGCAGACGCTCCGCGGGCATGGCCGAACCCGGCTCGAGCGCCTGGGCCATGGCGAGGAGCTGTTGCTTGATCCGGTAGTACTTCGGCACGCGCGCGGTGCGGCCGGGTGCCCCCCTGTATGGCTGGGCGCTGCTGACGTCGGTGGTCATGCCTGCCTTCCCGGCTGTGTCGATGGGCTCCCGTTATAGCGATCAACTGCCTTATGGTCTAGTCCAACTGAACGCTCCGGGTGAAGCCGGGCGAAGAGGGCGGCCAAAGGGACGAACGCACTCCGATGACGTTCTCGTAACGGCCGTAACCGGCTTCCCGAACCACCCTTGACACCCCGAAAGGTCTAGGCCAAGCTCCACGGTACTGGTCTACACCATTAGTGACCAGGCCCGAGCCCTACGTGCAACAGCGTCGTACGCAGGTCACCGCCGAGGGCGTGGGGGGTTAGTGGCATCCCTGAGGAGGGTGGCGTGAAGCGCAAGCTTGCTGCCGCGATCGTGATCGCGGGCATGATGGTCTCCGTCTCGGCGTGTGGCGGCGACGACGGCAAGGACAGCGGCAAGGACGCGGGTCCGGAGAGCTGGAAGGGCCAGACGCTGACGGTCTGGACGATGGACGGTTCCGCGCCACCGCAGTGGAGCAAGGACGTCCAGGCGGCCTTCGAGAAGAAGACCGGCGCGAAGGTCAAGTTCGAGATCCAGAAGTGGGACGGGATCCAGCAGAAGATCACCACCGCCCTCTCCGAGTCCAACCCGCCGGACGTCCTCGAGGTCGGCAACACCCAGACGCCGGCCTACGCGGCCACCGGCGGCCTGGCCGAACTGGGCGACCTCAAGCAGCAGATCGGCGCCGACTGGACGCCGTCGGTCTCGCAGTCCTCCGTCTACGACGGCAAGCAGTACGCCGCCCCGTGGTACTTCGCCAACCGTGTCGTCGTCTACAACAAGGCGATCTGGGCGAAGGCCGGCATCAAGGACACCCCCAAGACCCGGGACGAGTTCTTCAAGGACCTCCAGGCCATCGGCAAGAAGACCGACGCCGAGCCGCTCTACCTGCCCGGCCAGAACTGGTACTTCTTCGACGGCCTGACCATCGGCCAGGGTGCCGACCTGGTGAAGAAGGACGGCGACAAGTACGTCTCCAACCTCGCCGACCCCAAGGTCTCCAAGGCCATGGAGATCTACAAGAAGTACGCCTCCTACTCCAAGGCCCCCAAGGACAAGGACGAGGCCACCCCGCAGCAGGCGACCGTCTTCGCCAAGGGCAAGACCGGTGCCTTCATCGGCATGGGCTGGGAGGCCGGCACCGCGGTCCAGGCCAACAAGGCCATCGAGAAGGACCTCGGCTACTTCACCATCCCGGGCGAGACGGCCGGCAAGCCCGAGGGCGTCTTCCTCGGCGGCTCCAACCTCGCCGTGGCCCAGAACAGCAAGAAGCAGTCCCTGGCGAAGGAGTTCCTGAAGGTCGCCCTGTCCGACGAGTTCGAGGGCCAGCTGGCCAAGACCAACGGCGTCATCCCGAACAAGACGTCCCTGGAGACCAACCTCAAGGGCAACGGCGCCGCCGAGGCCGCCGCTCCGGGTGCCGCGGTCGGTGGCACCACCCCGCTGATCCCCGAGTGGGCCGCGGTGGAGAACACCCCGAACCCGATCAAGTCCTACATGACCGCGGTGCTGAACGGTAAGTCCCCCGCGGACGCCGCCAAGCAGGTCGAGGGCGAGATCAACAAGCGCCTGGCCCAGCAGAACTGATGACCGCGCCGGGGGTGCCGCACGGGCACCCCCGGCAGTCATGTGCCGTGCGTACGGCCACGGATGCCGCAGGCACGGCCGAGGAAGTCGTGCGTACGGCCACGGATGCCGCAGGCACGGCCGAGGAAGTCGTTCGTACGGCCACGGAAGAGATGGCAACTCATGTCAGTGCAGACCGAAGGCACGGACACGGCCGGGGAGCCCGCTGTCCACAAGGCCCGGGTGCCGGCGCCGCCGCGAGGTGAGGACCGCACCTCCCGGGGCCCGTCCCGCCGGGGCGCCGCCGCCCCCTACCTGCTCCTGCTGCCCGCTCTGCTGGCCACACTGGTCCTGCTCGGCTGGCCCCTGGTCAAGAACGGCATGCTGTCGTTCCAGAACCTCAACCCGCGGCAGCTCATCCAGCACCTCACCGAGTGGAACGGCGTAGACAACTACCGGGACGTCCTGGGGGAGTCGGAGTTCTGGCACGTCGTCGAGCGCTCCGTCTTCTTCACCGCCGCCAACGTCGTCCTGATCATGCTCATCGGCACCCTGGTCGGACTGCTGCTGGCCCGTCTCGGCAAGAGGATGCGGCTGCTGCTCATGATGGGCCTGGTCCTCGCCTGGGCGATGCCCATCGTCGCGGCCACCACCGTCTACCAGTGGCTGTTCGCCCAGCGCTTCGGCGTCGTCAACTGGGTCCTGGACAAGCTCGGCTGGCACTCCATGGCCGACCACAACTGGCTGGAGACCCAGTTCTCCACCTTCGCCGTGGTCACCCTGCTGATCGTCTGGCAGTCGATCCCCTTCGTGGCGATCAACCTCTACGCGGCCACCACCACCATCCCCAGGGAGCTGTACGAGGCCGCCTCCCTGGACGGCGCCGACGCGTGGAAGAGCTTCACCTCCGTGACCCTGCCCTTCCTGCGGCCGTTCCTGTACGCGACGACCTTCCTCGAGGTCATCTGGGTCTTCAAGTCGTTCACGCAGATCTTCGCGCTCAACGAGGGCGGACCCGACCACCTCACCGAGACCCTGCCGATCTACGCCTACGTCGAGGGCGTCGGCAACCAGCACTTCGGGGTCGGCGCGGCGATCTCCTTCCTGACCATCGCGGTCCTGCTCGTCATCACCTCGTACTACCTGCGCATGGTGCTCAAGCAAGAGGAGGACGAGCTGTGAAGCGCTCGGTTCTCGGCCGTATCTGGCCCAACGCGACCGCCGTCGTCCTCTTCGTCGGCTTCGTGTTCCCCGTCTACTGGATGTTCGCCACGGCCTTCAAGCCGGCCGGCGACATCATCTCCGACGACCCGGTGTGGTTCCCGACCGACGTCACCCTGGGGCACTTCAAGAAGGCGGTCGACGCCGACCACTTCTGGACGCTGGTCCTCAACTCGGTCACCGTCACGGTCCTGTCGGTGGTGTTCTCCCTCGTCATCGCCCTGTTCGCGGCCTTCGCCCTCACGCGGATGCGCTTCCGGGGCCGGCGCGGGCTCATCGTGACCTTCATGCTGGCGCAGATGGCCCCCTGGGAGGTCATGATCATCGCCATTTACATGATCGTCCGCGACAACGACATGCTCGACAGCCTCGTCCCGCTCACCGTCTTCTACACGATGATGGTGCTCCCGCTGACCATCCTGACGCTGCGCGGCTACGTCGCCGCCGTGCCCAAGGAGCTGGAGGAGTCGGCCATGGTCGACGGCTGCAACCGCCTCCAGGCCTTCACCAAGGTGATCTTCCCGCTGCTCGCGCCGGGACTGATGGCGACGTCGCTGTTCGGGTTCATCACCGCCTGGAACGAGTTCCCGCTGGTCCTGATCCTCAACAAGTCCAACGAGAAGCAGACCCTGCCGCTGTGGCTGTCGCAGTTCCGCACCGCCTTCGGTGACGACTGGGGCGCCACGATGGCCGCCTCGTCCCTGTTCGCGCTGCCCATCCTGATCCTCTTCATCTTCCTGCAACGCAAGGCTGTCAGCGGTCTGACCGACGGCGCCGTGAAGGGATGACGCCCCCGATGACCACACTCGCCACCGGTTCGGACACCCTCACCCGGGACGCCCTCGCGGTGCTGCAGCCGGGATTCGACGGCACCACCGCGCCCGACTGGGTGCGCCGCCGCCTCGGTGAAGGCCTCGCCTCCGTCGCCCTGTTCGGCCGCAACGTCGTCAGCGAGGAGCAAGTCACCGCCCTCACCGCCCAGTTGCGCGCCGAACGCGACGACCTGCTGGTCGCCATCGACGAGGAGAGCGGCGACGTCACCCGCCTCGACGTGCGCACCGGCTCCTCGTTCCCCGGCAACCACGCCCTCGGCGCCGTCGACGACCCCGGCCTCACCCGGGCCGTCTCCCGCGAGCTGGGCCGCCGCCTGGCCGCCTGCGGCGTCAACTTCGACTGGGCACCCTCCGCCGACGTCAACGCCAACCCCGACAACCCCGTCATCGGCGTCCGCTCCTTCGGCGCCGGCACCGACCTGGTGGCCCGGCACACCGCCGCCTGGGTGGAGGGCCTGCAGTCCACCGGCGTCGCCGCCTGCACCAAGCACTTCCCCGGCCACGGCGACACCAACGTCGACTCCCACCACGCCGTACCCCGCATCGACGTCGACGCCGACACCCTCTACGAGCGGGAACTGCCGCCCTTCCGCGCGGCCATCGCCGCCGGCACCCGGGCCGTCATGAGCGCACACATCCTGGTGCCCGCGCTCGACCCGGACCGCCCCGGCACCCTCTCCCGGCGCATCCTCACCGACCTGCTGCGCGACGAACTCGGCTACCAGGGCCTGATCGTCACCGACGGCATGGAGATGCGCGCGATATCGGGCACCTACGGCCTGGAGCACGGCGTGGTCCTCGCCATCGCGGCCGGCGCCGACGCCATCTGCGTGGGCGGCGGACTGTGCGACGAGGGCACCGTACTGGGGCTGCGCGACGCGCTGGTGGCCGCCGTACGCTCCGGCGAACTGCCCGAGGAACGGCTGGCCGACGCCGCCGCCCGGGTGCGCCGGCTGGCCCGCTGGACGGCCGGGGCCCGCGGCGCCGCCGCGGAGACCGAACCCGACCCCGGCATCGGCCTGGTCGCGGCCCGCCGCGCCCTGACCGTGACCCGCACGGGCGCCGCCGCACCGCTCACCGATGCCGTGTACGCCGCCCAGTTCAACCCGGCCCCCAACATCGCCGTCGGCGACCAGACCCCCTGGGGCGTGGCCGCCGAGCTGGAGCGACTGCTGCCCGGCAGCACGTCCGGCTCCTTCACCGGCGCCGACGCGGGCACCGCCGCGCTCGCGGCGGCCGCCGGACGCCGGATCGTCGCCGTGGTCCGCGACGAACACCGGCACCCCTGGATGGGCACCGCCCTCGACACCCTGCTCGCCGCCCGGCCCGACACCGTCGTGGTCGAGATGGGCCTGCCCCAGGCACCGCCGCGCGGCGCCCTGCACATCGCCACCTACGGCGCCGCGCGCGTCTGTGGCGTGGCGGCGGCCGAGGCCGTCGTCGCCGGCTGACCCGCCGGCCCACCGGCCGCCCGCGCCTCCCCGCGGGCGGCCCACCTCTTCCTTCCACCCAGCGAACCCGGTGGCTCTGCGCGCCCTGGCTCTTGCCACCGGCACATGTCTCACGTCCTAACCGCTGGTGCCTGCCACCGGCACATGTCTACGTCCGAACCGTTGGTGCTTGCCCTCCCGTCACCCCGGAGTGATCGCATGCAGACGTCCGCCCCCTACCTCCACCGAGCGGCGACCGGCCGCCCCTACTTCAGCGCGGACGGCGAGACCTACCTCGCCCCCACGCCGCTGCGCGACCTCGAGAAGACCCAGCCCCTCAGGGTGCTGTCCGAGCAGGACTACGCCTTCTGGCAGACCTACGGCTATGTCGTCGTACGGGAGGCCATCACCCCCGGCGAGGCCAAGGGCCTGCTCGACTTCGCCTGGCAGTTCCAGGGCCTCGACCCCGACCGCCCCGAAACCTGGTACGCGGAGCCGGAGTTCCGTTCCGAACTCGACCGGCACCTCTTCATCTACGGCTTCGTCGAGGCCTACCACCACCAGCTCCTGTGGGACAGCCGGCAGAACCAGCGGGTCCACGACGCCTTCGCCGACGTATGGGACTGCCCGGAACTGTGGGTCACCCTGGACCGGCTCAACCTCAACCCGCCGAACGTGCGCACCCGTTCGCGCTCCCTGATCGAGCCCACCGACGAGGGCTTCGACATCGAGCTGCACTGGGACGTCGACACCACCCTCGCCGTGCTCCCGCAGCGGGTCCAGGGCATCATCGCCCTCAACGACACCCGGCCCGAACTCGGCGGCTTCCAGTGCGCCCCGGAACTCTTCCGCCGCTTCGAGGAATGGCGCCTCGCTCAGCCACCCGGCCGCGACCCGATCCGCCCCCACCTCGACCGCACCGAGTTCCCCGTCGTCCGTCCCGACCTCCAGGCCGGCGACCTGCTGATCTTCAACGGCCTGCTGGCGCACGGAGTGGCCCCGAACCTCTCTGACAACGCTGTCCGAGCCGTCCAGTACCTGTCGATGATGCCCGCGCTGGAGGAGCACACGGCCCTGCGCGACTCCCGCGTGCACTCCTGGCGCACCCTCGCCACCCCCGACTGGAACGGCACCCTGCTCGGCGACGCCCGCGAGCCGGAGGCCCTGCGCTACGGCCCCGCCACGCTCAACCCCCTCGGCCGCAAGCTGCTCGGCCTGGACTCCTGGACCACGGACGGGACGGCACGGTGAACCAGTCCGCCGCCGCACCCCGCATCTGCCTCACCCTGCCCACCAACCGGGCCTGCTCCGCGACCCTTCCCGCGATCCACGAAGAGGCCGCCTACGCCGCCCACCGCTTCGGCGCCGACGTCCGGCTGCTCATCCTCGACTCCTCCGACGACCTCACCCGCACCGAGCACGCGGCCGTCGTCGCCGGCCTGCCGCCCGTGCCCGGGGTGAGCGTCCACCACCTCGGCGAGGAACCCCAGCGGGACTTCCTGCGCCGGGTCGTCCGGTCGGCCGGCCTGCCCGACCCCGACCGGCTGCTGCGCCTGATGCTGCCGCCCACCGTCTCCTACGGCGCCTGCACCAACCGCGCCTTCCTGCTGGCCGCCGCCCTCGGCTGCCGTTCCGTGCACCGCAGGGACTCCGACAGCACCTACCAACTCCACGCCGGACAACGGGTGTTCCCCGTGCACCACGAACTGCCCTGGCTGGGCCGGCCCGCCACCGAGGCGGCGGCCGGCGTCACCCGCACCGACCTCGACGCCACCCGCGCCGACCGGCCGGTGTCGCTCGCCGGCGCCTCCTTCATCGGTGAACTCTCCGTCGACATCGGCGAGATACGCAGCCTGGACGAGGGCGTCCACCACGACGTGGTCAGCCTCTGGGCGCCGCCCGGCTGGCCGGAGGAGCGCAAACGGGAACTGGTCGAGGAGTCCTTCACGGGCGCCGGCACCACCCCCTTCACCGGCGACCACACGACCCTCACCCTCGTCGACCCGATGCGCGTCGACATGTGCAACGTCGCCTTCGACCACGCGGTGTACGAGCGGATCCCGCTGCCGCCCGCCACCGACACCATCGGCAGCGACTACTTCCTCCTGCACCTCGTCCACGACGCGGGGCTGCCCGGCATCCTGCACAACCGGCACATCGAGAACTTCCACACCCCCGAACGCCGCTCCGACACCGGCTTCCCCGCCTACCAGCGGCGCTTCGTGAAGTTCCTGTTGTCGATGCTCTACTTCCACCACGTCTACGACCGGATGGCGGCCGAGGGCGACCGGCTGCTGGACGAGACACTGCGCGTCCGCCCCGACGCGATCACCGCCCTGCTGCGCGAGAGCACCGGCCTGGACCGCGCCGAGAACGTATGGCGGCTGGACCGCGTCGACACCGCCTACCGCAAACTGGGCGGCCGCTACGCCGCCTTCGCCGACCTGCTGGCCGCCGAACGCGACCGGCTGCTGGACGAGGCCGAGTCGGACATCGCGGACTTCGCCCACCTCGTCGAGGCCTGGCCCGCGCTCGTGCGCGCCGCCCGCACCACCGCCCTGAGCCCCGGGGGCGGACGGGCGTGAGGAACGGCACACCCCCCGGCGCGGGACTCAGCGCACCCCTCGCCGCCGCACTGGACGCCGCGACGGACGACCGTGTCGTCTACGACCTCACCGGCATCGAGACCCAGTACGACACCCTGCTGAGCGAACTGCCGGGCCTGCGGGTCCGCTTCGCCCTGAAGGCCTGCCCCGTCGACGAGGTCCTGCGCTGCCTCGCGGACCGGGGCGCCGGCTTCGACGCGGCCAGCCCCGCCGAACTGGCCCAGGCCCTGCGCGCGGGCGCCCCGGCGGACCGCGTCCACTACGGCAACACCGTGAAGTCCGACCGGGACATCGCCGAGGCCCACCGGCTCGGCATCCGCACCTTCGCCACCGACAGCGTCGAGGACGTCACAGCGATCGCCGCACACGCCCCCGGCGCCCGGGTGTTCTGCCGCCTCGCCACCAGCGGGGAGGGCGCCCTGTGGGGCCTGAACCGCAAGTTCGGCTGCACCCCCGACGACGCCGTGCGCGTACTGACCACTGCGCGCGCGGCCGGTCTGACCCCGGCCGGCCTGTCCGTCCACGTCGGCTCCCAGCAGATGACCGGCGAGGCCTGGCAGCAGGCCCTGGACACCCTCGCCGGGACCCTGACCGCACTGGCCGGGCGGGGGATCGTACCGGACCACGTGAACCTGGGCGGCGGCCTGCCCGCGCTCGGCTACCGGGACCGCCACGGCAACCTCCTCGAACCGCCCCTGGACAAGATCTTCACCCTGCTCCGCGAAGGCATGGAGCACCTGCGCGCCATCACCCCCGCACCGCTCGACCTCGTCATGGAACCGGGCCGCCACCTGGTCGCCGACCACGGCGCCGTCCGCGCCCACGTCTCCCGGCTCACCCGGCGCCGGCGGCCGGACGGCACGGACGACCACTGGCTCTACCTGAGCTGCGGAAAGTACAACGGCCTGTTCGAGATGGACCAGGTGACGCACCGGCTGGTCTTCCCCACCCGGCCCGCGGCGGGCGAACACGTCGGTGCCGTCGTCGCCGGCCCCACCTGCGACAGCGACGACGCCTACGGCGGCGGCCGGCACCCGGTGCCCGTGCCCAGGTCCGCCACCTCCGGCGACCCGGTCTGGATCCTGTCCGCCGGCGCCTACGCCACCAGCTACATGACCCGGGGCTTCAACGGCATCCACCCGCTGCCCTGCGTCTGCGTACGCGGCACCGGCGAGCCCGCGACCCCCCGAGAACGGCACTGAAATGGGACACGTCATGCGCGTACGGGGTATCGCCGAGGCCGACTGGCCGGGGCTGGCCGCTCTGGAGGCCGAGGCGTACACGGACCTCGCCCTCGCCGAGGGGGAGGAACTGCTGCGCTCACGGGCCCGGGCCTCGGCGGGCACCTGCTTCGTCCTCGACCTCGACGGCCGGCTCGCGGGCTACGTCCTCGCCCTGCCCTACCCGAGGCTGAGCTGTCCCGACCTCGCCCGCCCGGAACAGGTCGTCCACCACTCGGCCAACCTCCACCTGCACGACCTCGTCATCAGCGCGCCCCTGCGGCGCCGGGGCCTGGGCACCCGGCTGGTGCGCCATCTGACCGACACCGCCCGCGCCCGCGGCTTCGAGACCATGTCGCTGATCGCGGTCACCGGCAAGGAACCGTTCTGGCGGGCCAACGGCTACCGCGCGCACCGCGAGACCGCCCTGCCGCCGGAGTACGGCGCCGACGCCGTCTACATGTCGACCGAGCTGGCCGCCACCGTCCGCCCCCACGCGCGCGGTTCCGCGTCCACGCCGTGGCGCACCACGGACACGACCGCCCCGGAACGGAGAGCGCTCTGATGCCCGCCCCCACCCCCCTCTCCTTCCAGCGCGCCAAGTGGTCGATCGCGGCCCTGTTCTGCTTCCTCGGCTTCCAGTACGGCACCTGGGTCTCCCGCATCCCCGCGCTCAAGTCCCGTCTGGACCTGGGCGCCGGGGAGGTGGGCCTGCTGCTGATGGCCTGCGGGGCCGGCGCGGCGGCATCGTTCCCGCTGGTCGCCGCCCTGACGCGGCGCATCGGCTCGCGCCGCCTGTCCCTGCTGTCCGCCCTCGCGCTGGTCGCCGTCCTGGCCGCCCTCTCCGCCGCACCGAACTACCCGCTCGCCCTGATCACCGTCTGCGCCGACGGGGTCGCCGTCGGCTGCCTCAACGTCGCGATGAACGCGCAGGGCGCCGCACTCGAGAAGGCGTACGACCGCACCGCCATGTCCCAGCTGCACGCCACCTTCAGCGCCGGCCTGCTCGCCGCGGCCCTGCTGACCTCCGGCGTGACCACCGCGACCGCCTCCGTCCCGGCCCACTTCACGGTGGCCGGCGCCCTGCTCCTGCTCCTCCTGCTCGGCTCCCGCACGGGCCTGCTCCCCGGCGGGGCGACACCACCAGCGACCCGGGACACGCCGGACACGGCACCGGCCCGGAGCGGTTCGGACGTGACGTCGATCCCGAGCACGCCGGACGCGACACCGGCCCGGAGCACGCCGGACACAACGCCGGCCGGGAGCACTCCGGATGCAACGCCCGTCGGGAGCACTCCGGATGCGACACCGGCCGGGAGCACTCCGGACGCAACGCCCGCCACCGCCCGGGGCACCTTGGACGCGCAGCCCGCCGCCGCCCTGGATACCTTGGGCGCGCAGCCCGCCGCCGCCCTGGACACCTTGGACGCGCAGCCCGCCGCCCTGGACACCGCGGACGCGCCACCCGCCGCCCCCGGCACCCCCAGGCGCGGACGCCTGGCCCTGCCCTCCGGTGCCACCCTGCTGATGGGCTGCGCCATGGCGTTCGGCACGATCACCGAGGGCGCCATGAACGACTGGTCCACGCTCTACATGAAGGACGTCGTCAAGGCGTCCGCCGCGGTGGCCCCGCTGGGCATCGCGGTCGTCTCCGTGATGATGCTGCTGGCCCGGGTGTTCGCGGACCGCTGGCGCACCCGCTGGGGCGACGGGCGCGTGGTCCGCACGGGCAGTGCCGTGGCCGCCGTCGGCCTGGCCCTCGCACTGCTCGCCGGCGGGATCGTCCCCACGCTCCTCGGCTTCGCCTGCGTAGGCCTCGGCGCGGCCGCCGTCACGCCGTGCGTGTACGTCGCGGCGGCCGGACAGGGCTCGGACGCGCTGGCCCTGGTCGCCGCCATGGGCACCACGGGCCTCCTGGGCGGCCCCGCCCTGATCGGCTTCGTGGCGGGCGCGGCGAACCTGACGGTGGGCATGGCCACGGTGGCGGCCGCGGCCCTGGTCGTCACCCTGACCGCACTCCGTATCCCCTGGCCCACCCGATCCCCGTCACCGGTGAACGGAGTCCCGGTAGCGGCGGGCGAGGGGGCGTAGGGGCCGGGCGGGCGGAGGCCGAATTTAGGCTCTTCGTCCACTTGCTCATGCACCGCTCCTGAGGACGACGGCGAGACGGGAGACGGGCCAGAGCCGCCGCCTGGGAGAGTGGCTTCAGCTGAAGCGTGTCTTCCACCACGAGGCCGCGGCGACGACTTCGGCCCCCATGGCGGACAGGCGGGCGCGGTCGTCCGCGCAGAGGCGCACCGAGCCGTACCGAGACCCCTCCCGCCGAAAGGTCCCGCGAAGTGAACATCTCCCTCCTCCCTCTCCCGGAGAGGGATCTCGCCGCCGGCTGCGGCGCCGTCGTCTCGGCCTGCGGGATCGTCTGGAGGAGTTGCGCGGCGTCTACCGGCTCGCTGCCGGACAAGGGCTGGCCATGGAGCAGGTGTTCCAGGCCTGAGCGCCGACGCGGCCACGAGTGCGGGGCCAGGTACTCCGGTCCCGGTGCATGAGCCCGTCGTAACCGAGCGACTCGGCGTGCTCGGCGATCACGGACAGCCCGGCGTCCAGCGAGATGAACGATCGCTCTCCGACGGGCGGCTGTGCCGGCGCATCCGATCGTATGGCGCACCACTGACGGCGGATGACCACTTCTCGCACATGCCCGACTACACGAGCGCGGGCGTCTCTACCCTGGACGCGGGGTGGACGAGCGACCGCAGTTTCTCCCGCGTCTCCGGGTCGGTCGAGTAGATGATCGTCCCGACCATGCCCCGCGTCAGCAGGACCTTGTAGGTGTTGCGGATGAGCCGGTCGATCTCGCTGTCCGGCGTCGCCTTCGTGAAGATCGGATCCTTCGACGCCGACCGGTCGACGACCCACCGGTCCGTACGCCACACCAGGTCGGGCCCGATGATCACGCCGGACCAGTCGTACTCGAAGCCCTGTGCGGTGTAGACGCAGCCGATTTGGCCGAATCCTTCCGGTTCCGTGGCCCACAGGGATGCCGGTGGGGCCCCGAACACGGACCGGTCGCCGAACACGTTCCACGGCCGTGCCCAGTCGCCGATGACGACGTCGGTGGGAAGCGCTGTCATCTCCGGAGTGACCTTGCGCGTCCACGTCCAGCAATAACCGGCCGACATCCGCGCGCTGTAGCGCTCGGCGCGCTTCGCGACGAGGAAGTCCTCGAGCTCCTGCGGGCTCTCGGCGGTCCGCAGCTCCAGCTTGCCGTCGGGCTCCCACGGACCGGGCGTGCCGCCCTCCAGACCGAGCAGGTCGACGACCCACTTCTCGTACGCGTCGCTGCCGCCGCACCGGAACTGACCGTCCAGCTCGATCACCGTGCAGTCGAGCCCCTCCGCGGCGGCGGCCCGCTGGATCTCCTCCTTGGTCCCCATCTCGCCGGGCCGCACCACCTGGTGCTGGTCCAGCAGGAACACCGGCACCCGGGCCGCGTCGATGAGTTCGGAGACCTGCGGTCGGCCGGTGCGCAGCTCCGCCTTGGTGTAGCGGTTGGCGGAGGTCTTCCGCAGCCGGTGCGCCTCGTCGCAGATCAACACGTCGAGGTCGTTCGGCTCCGCGTCCATGAAGCTGTTGAAGTACTTGAACAGCTCCTGCACTTCGCGCTTTTTGTGCCCCGCGACCTTGCGCATCGTCTTGGTGAACGACGCCGACCCGGTGGCGTGCAGAGCGGTCTGCCCACGTCGGTACAACTCGCCCAGCAGCGACATGGCGATGACGCTCTTGCCGGAGCCAGGGCCGCCGGTCACCACGATGACCTTCTTCTGGTTGCCGCGCTTGGCCTTGCGCACGGCGGACATCACCATCTCGTACGCGACCTTCTGCTCGGCGAGGAGGATGAACTGCTCGCGATCGCGGATCTCGGCCGCCGCGACGGCCATCAGTTGCCTGGACGGCCGGATCTTGGCGTCCCTCAGGACGTCGGCGGCCTCGGCGCCGGGCTTGGCGGCGAGCCGCGACCGCAGGAAGTCCAGGAAGGCGCCGCGTTGGTCGCTGGTGTACATCCGGCCGTACTGATCTTCCTTGACGCTCCGGAGCCCGGCGATCCGGGACTCGGTCGCGTTGTGCAGGAAGGCCACACCGGCCAGCGACCCGGGCATCCGCTCCAGGGCCGCGTTGAAGGCCAGCAGGTACTCGCAGTAGCCGCGAACCTGTTCGATCGGATTGAGGACTGGCTGCGGGTAGGCGTCGAGCCTGCAGAGGAGAGTGTCTTCCTCGTCCGGGTAGGCCGCGCTCCACTGCTTCAGCTCCACGACGACGTACGACGGCTGCCCCGTCGTCGGGTGCACGCCGGCCAGGACGGCGTCGGCGCGCTTGCTGGTGAGGGGCAGGCTGTACTCGATGACGACCTCGATGTCGTCGAGCCCGGCCTCCATGAGGGCGTTGACGAGAGCGGGGAGGCTGCGTTCCCAGGACCGTATCTCCGCGTGCGCCGCGTTTCGGCCGTGCAGGTGACGGAAGTTCTCGGTCAGGTGCAGCGCCAGCGACCCTTCGAGAATGCGGGCGGCCACGGACGCCGCGGACTCACGGAACAGCAAGGAAATGCCCCCAGGCAGCACGAAGAAGACTCGTGCGGGTGGGGGCATGTCCTCCGGTGTCCGCCGCGCGCCGCCTCGGGAGCGGGTGCGTGATGGATCAGGAAGCCCGTCGGGCCGCTGAGATGTTCGGTCGCCATCCTAGGTGAGCGCGGCGATCAACAGGAGAGGTTCGGTGCGGGCTTGGCCACGACTGGTGATGGGTGGTCCGGTCACTTGGTGCTGTGGCCCTGCCGACAGCTGGATGCCGGCCGCGCTGAGCGCCAAGGCGAGGACGTCGCGGGAGTCAAGGGCCTCCCGGATCTTCGCGGCAATGGGTGGCGTGCTGTCCGGGCCGGGCCGGGCCGGCCCAGGCCCCCCCGGCACCCGGCGCCCGGCGGCGCCTGTCGTCACCGCGTCACGGTCAGCGCGTGGAGCAGTGCGGCGGCCAGCGCCGTGCGTTCGGTCATCCCGCGAAGGCTGATGTGCTCTCCCCGGGCGTGTGCACCGTCGCCCACCGCGCCGAAGCCGTCGAGCACCGGCACGCCGAGGGCGGCGACGAAGTTCCCGTCGCTGGCGCCGCCGACCTCACACTCCGCGAGATCCAGACCGATCTTCTCCGCCAGGCCACGAGCCAGCCCGAACAGCCTGGCCGTGCCCTCCGAGCGCTCCATGACCGGCCGGTTCCACTCGCCGGTCACGGTGACGGCGACCCGCGGGTCCGCGGGCGCCAGGGCGGCGAGCGCCGCGTCGATCCGGTCCGCCTCCGCCTGGCTGCGGACCCGTACGTCCAGGTGCCCGGTCGCCGAGCCCGCCGTGACGTTGGTCCGCGTCCCGCCCTCCACGACACCGACGTTGACCGTGGTGCCGGCGTCCAGGTCGGTCAGGGCGTGCAGCTGGAGGACGAGGCGGGCGAGCTCCTCGACGGCGCTGACCCCGCGTGTGGGATCCAGGCCCGCGTGAGCCTCGACTCCGGTGACGTCGACGCGGAAGATGCCGACGCCCTTGCGCGCGGTCTTCAGCGCGCCGCCCGCGCTCGCCTCGAAGACCAGGGCGGCCCCGGCACCCTCGGCCGCGGCCTCGATGACCGGCCGGGAGACCGGGCTGCCGATCTCCTCGTCCCCGTTGAGGACCAGCCGGACCGGTGGCCGGGGCAGGCCCGCCTCCGCGAGGACGCGCAGCGCCCACACCGCCTGCACCAGGCCCGCCTTCATGTCGAAGACGCCAGGACCGGTGACCCGGTCGCCGTCGACGCCGAACGGCCAGTCCACGAGCGTGCCCTTGGGCCACACCGTGTCGTAGTGGGCCAGGACGAGCACCGGCGCCGGGCCCTCGCCCGGGTATTCGTAGACCCGTACGTCGCCGTACTCGCCGCCGTCGGTGAACCTGACCGAGGCGGGTTCGCCGAGCCGTTCGCGCAGCCAGGCGTCGATGCGGGCCAGCCCGGCCTCCAGGAGGGGTCTGTCGTCGCTGGGCGTCTCCAGCCCGACGTAGCGGGCCAGGTCCTCCAGCATCCGGTCGCGGTGCTTCGCCACCCGCTCCAGCAGGGCGGCGGTGTCCGTGTCGGGCGCCATCGCTGTCTCCTTTTGATCGTGGCCGCGGGTCACGCGATCTCCCGGTCCTTGGTCTCCGGCATCGTGCTGTAGACGGCGATGCCGATGAGGGCGGCCGCCGCCACATAGACCCAGACCAGGTCGCTGTGGCCGTTCGTGCTCATCCAGGTGGTCACGTACGGGGCCGTGCCGCCGAAGAGGGCGACGGAGAGCGCGTACGGCAGACCGATGCCGGTGGTGCGGACCTCCGGCGGGAACTGCTCCGCCATGACGACCGCGCAGTTGGCCGAGTAACCGATCATCAGCACCAGACCGATGACCTCGATGAGGAGCAGTCCCCAGAAGTCGTCGGCCAGGAAGTGGAAGGCGGGCCAGGCGAAGACGAGGATACCGGCGGCAAACGCGATCATGGTCGGCTTGCGGCCGATCCGGTCGGACAGCAGCCCGCCGAACGGCAGCAGTACGAGGAAGACGGCCATCGCCACGGTGTTGGCCAGCAGCGCCCGGTTGAGCGGGATGCCGGTCGTCACATGGGCGTAGGACGGCAGGTAGCTGACCCACACGTAGTAGACGAGCGTGCCGGCGACGGTGATCCCGGCGACGCGGAGGGCGGCGCCGGGGTGGTCGCGCACCATGGCCACCACCGGGTTCCTGCGCTGCCGCTGTTCGGCCGCGGCCCGGACGAACGACTCGGTCTCGGGCACCGACTGACGCAGCCACAGTCCGACGAGGCCGAGCGCGGCGCCGATGGCGAACGCCAGACGCCAGCCCCAGTTGTGCAGGGCGTCGTCGTCGAGGGTGGAGGTCAGCAGGGTGCCGAGGAACGAGGCGATCAGCGCGCCCGCGCCCACTGAGACCTGCTGCCAGGACCCGGCGAACGCGCGCCGTCCCCTGGCCGCGGACTCCACGAGGAACGCGGAGGACGAGCCGAACTCGCCGCCCGCGGAGAAGCCCTGGACGAGTCGGGCGAGGACCAGCAGGAGCGGGGCGGCCACGCCGACGGCCGTGTAGGTGGGGCAGACCGCGACCACGAGGGAGGACCCGGCCATCAGGGCGATGGTGAGCGTCATGCCCTTCTTGCGGCCGTGGCGGTCGCTGTACGCGCCGAGCACGGCACCGCCGACCGGGCGCATGACGAAGCCGACGGCGAAGACGGCGAGGGTGGCGAGGAGGGCCGCCGACCCGTGGCCCGAGGGGAAGAAGCGGTCGGCGAAGATGGGCGAGAAGGTCGCGTAGACGGCCCAGTCGACCCACTCGACGGTGTTGCCGACGGCGCCGGCCACGATGGCCCTGCGCTGTGGGCGGCTGAGCCTGTGTTCGTCGTGCCGGGGCGGGTCGCCGGCTCTGCTCTCGGTGACGGTCACGGGGTCTTCTCCTGCCGTGCGGTGCCGGACGTCTGGTCCAGGACGTACTCGGCGATCTGTGCGTGGGTGGCGTACCAGACGTCGGACCGCGCCGAGATGTGCTCCAGCAGCTCGGACAGGATCGCCATGCGCGAGCGGTGGCCGATGATGTGCGGATGCATGGTGAGCTGGAACAGGCCGCCCTCGGCGTACGCCTGGTCGAACTCGTCCTTCCAGATGGACAGCACCCCGCGCGGCGGCGTGTACGGCCGGAGGGAGCCGAAGCGCTCCATCATGAAGTACGGGGCGTCGTCGCGGATCCACTCCACCGGGATCTCGACCACGCCGGTGGGCTCGCCGTCGGCGAGCAGTTCGTAGGGTTCGTCGTCCGCCATCAGCGACGAGTCGTACACCAGCCCCAGTTCCCGGGTGATGGCAAGGGTGTGCGGGGAGAAGTCCCAGGAGGGCGTGCGGATGCCCACGGGCCGGGTGCCGGTGAGTCGCTCCAGGGTGTCCGCGGCGCGCAGGGCGAGTTCCCGCTCGACGGCGGCGGGGATCTGGGTGTTGCGCTCGTGGATCCAGCCGTGCAGGGCGACCTCGTGGCCGTGCTCGACGTAGGAGGCCGCCTCGCCCTCGTGCAGCAGTGCCGAGACGGCGGGTATGAAGAAGGACGCGGGCGCCCGGTGCCGCTGAAGCAGCCGCAGGATGCGCGGAACGCCGACGCGGGCCCCGTACTCGCCCTGGGCGAGCTTGCCCGGCAGGGTCTCGGCGTCGCGCAGCGGGATGGTCTCGTGGTCGGAGTCGAAGGACAGCGCCACGGCCACCCGGGCGCCGCCCGGCCACGTGCTCGGGCTCAGCGAGCGGCCGGCGCGGACCCGGTCGACGTGACCGCGCCAGGTCGGCTCGTCCCACTGCCAGGGCTGGGGAGACTCTTCGGGCATGACGTACCTTCCGGAAGTTCGGTGCGGGGAGTGGGGGAGGGGGGTGGACATCGCGGGTCGCGGCCGGGTCACGCCGCTGGGGTGAGCCGGCGGCCGCGGCGGGGGCCGGTGTACGTCCGGCCGTCGACCACCATCGCGCCCTCCTGCATCACCCAGGCGATACCGCTCGGCGGACGGACCGGGTCGCGGTAGTCGCACTCGTGGTCGATCGTCTGCGGATCGAAGGCCACCAGGTCGGCGATCAGACCCTTGGCGACGGAGCCGCGCTCGGGGATGCGGAAGACCTCGGCCGGCAGCGAGGTCATCCGGCGCACGGCCTCCCCCAGCGGGAGGACCCGGTGCCTGCGCACATACTCCGCCAGCACCCGGGGGAAGGTGCCGAACAACCGGGGGTGGGGCTTGCCGCCGTTGCCGGGCGGCAGGCCGTCGGAGCCGACCATGGTGTCGGCATCGGCGAACGCCGTGCGGACGTCCTGCTCGTCCATGGAGAACAGCACCATGGTGACGTGGAGTTCTTCCTCGCGCAGGATGCGGATGAAGGCCTCGAGCGGCGACTCGCCCGCGGCACGGGCCAGTTCCGCGACGGTCCGGCCCTCGTAGCGGTGGCTGGCGGTGGTGGAGATCAGGATGCCGTCCCAGCCGGCGCCGTGCAGGTGGCTGTCCCAGCCGGGCAGGCCGGACTCCATCATCACGGCCAGCCGGCGGCGCTGTTCGGCCGACGCCAGCCGGGCCAGTACGCCCTCGTCGCCGTCGGCGAGGAAGGGCGGCGGCAGCAGCGCCGTGAGCATCGTGGCGCCGGCCGTGTAGGGGTAGATGTCCTTGGTGAGGGACAGCCCGGACGCGGCGTGCTGGTGGATGCGGTCCAGCGCGGCCGGCATCCGGCCCCAGTTGCTGCGGCCGTTGGACTTCAGGTGGGAGATGTGCACCCGGCATCCGCCGTCGACGCCGATCCGGGCACTCTCGTCGATCGAGGAGAGCAGCGAGGCGCCCTCACCGCGCATGTGGGTGGTGTACAGGCCGTCGGGGCCCAGGCGCCTGGCGAGGGCGACGAGTTCGTCGGTCCCGCTGAAGACCGCCGGCGGGTACACCAGCCCGCTGGACATGCCGAAGGCGCCGCCTTCGAGCGCGAGGTCCAGCTCACGGCACATCAGGCGCAGTTCACCGGCGTCCGGTGTGCGGTCGGCCATGCCGAGCACGGCGATGCGCAGCGTGCCGTGCCCGACCAGCGGGGCCCAGTTGGTCACATGGCCGCGGGCGTCGGCGAGCCGGGTGAACTCCGCCCACGTGGACCAGGCGAACTCCATGGGCGGGAAGATCCGCTGAGTGAACGAGGCGAACGCCCCCACCGAGTCGGCTCGGGTCGGCGCCAGCGAGAACCCGCAGTTGCCGGTGACCTCCGTGGTGACGCCCTGAAGGATCTTGGAGGTGTCGTCCTCGGCCAGCAGCGCCGCGTTGTCGGCGTGCGAGTGGACGTCGATGAATCCCGGGGCGATCACCAGCCCGGTGGCATCCACCGTGGGCATGTCGCCGGGCGCGACCGCCCCCGGGGCCTCGACCGCGGCGATCCGGCCCGCCCGGATGAGGACATCGGCGCGTACGGGCTCGCGCCCACTGCCGTCGGCCACGGTTCCACCGCGGATCAGCATCTCGTTTCCTGGCAAGGCGGGCTCCTCCTGGCAAGACCGGCGGTGGCAGCGGCTCCGTCCGGGCCGGCCGCCCGATGTCCGGGCGGTCACCCGGCAGGCGGGGCAGCCGGGCGCCGGCACCGGCCTGGCCTGCGGTTTGGTCCTGCCGGACCTCGGCGTCCTGTCGGTCAGTCTGCGGAGGCCGGGTGCCGGGTGTCCTTGTAGGTCAGGACGAAGTTCCCGGCGGCCGCTTGTCGCCCGCGTCAAGGGCGGCGGCCCGCACCGCGCGCAGCCGGAGCTGAAGATGGGCGAGGAGCACGGCGTCCGCGTCACCGAAGTCCAGTTCGCCCACCTCGCGGATCCGCCGCAGCCGGTAGCGCAGCGTGTTGACGTGGATACGCAGGAGGGCCGCGGCGTCCTCCGCGACACCGGCCGAGGCCAGATAGGCCGCCAGCGTCTCGGTCAGTACACCCTGCTCCCCGTCGTGCTCGGCGAGCCGGAGCAGCGGACCGGTGGCGTCGGGCAGAGCGAGGGCCTCGGTGGCGTCGGCCAGTTCCAGCAGCATGGCGGTGAGCGCCACATCCTCCAGAGTCGCCACCGACGGGCCACCGGAAGCGGCGGGATGCCGCATGGCCCGCAGCGCCGCGTCCGCCTGGGCCCGGGCCCGTGTCACACGCCCCACGGACTCGGCCGGTCCGCCGACGGCGACGACATGGCCGCCGGCCAGCGGGGAGCGGGACAAGAAGTCCCGGGCCAGCGCACGGGTGCCGTCCAGCGCCTGGGACGGCCCCGAGCGCGGCCAGGCCAGCAGGGCGTACACGGCATCGTTGCCGCACACGGTGACGGCCGACGGGTGGACGGCCGCCAGGTGCAGGGCGAGCACGTCCTCGAAACGGCGCCGCTCCGCTGCCGCGGCGGCGTCCGCTCCGGGGCTCCTCTCGCCGGGGCCCGCGAGGGGCGGTGCGGCGGCCAGTACGCACAGCGGCCCCGTGTCCAGGTGCAGTTGCCTGGCCGCGTCCGCTCCGGCCGATCCACCCGCCAGCACCGCCGCCGCCAGCTCCGCACGCTGCTGCCGGGCCCAGCTGCTGGTGGCCCGGGTATTGACCAGATGCAGGGCGACGAGGGGAGCGAGCTGCTCCAGCCGTCGGGCGAGATCGTCGGGAAGGGGCCGCGGGACGGCCGCCCACACGTAGCCGACGACTTCCGCACCCGCCCGCACCGCCAGGGCGGCACGAGGCAGCATGCCCGGAGCGACGGGCTCGATGTGAACCGTGCCGCCGGAGGCGTGCAGGCGGGCGAAGTCGCCGCGGGCGCGCAGTTGATCCAGCCACCGGTGGTGAACGGCCCGGCCGAGGATCGACTCCACCCGGGCCTCGTCGGCGCCGCGCTGCCCGGTGGACCAGGCGAGCACGGCCGCGGAGCGGTCCTCGATGGTGACCGGTGCCTGGAGCATCTCGGCGATGGTGTTGGCGATGGTGAACAGGTCGCCGCCGGCGCCGTCCGGCGACCGGCGGCCGTCCCGGGAGTGGTCCAGCAGCCGCTCCCGGATCATGGAGGCGACGTGCATCCAGGATGCGTCCGGATTGACCTCCAGCACGGCGACCGGACCGCCTTGCAGCCCGTCCGGCACCGGGCCCTTCAACGCGAGCACCGCGGCGCCGGCCGCCTCCATGGCCCGTGCCAGCGCGGCCGCGTCCGCGTGGTCACCGCCCCGCCCGGCGCCGGCGACACCGGGTCCGGCGGACCCGGTGTCACCTGCGGCCGCACCGGGCCGACCGGGACTCCGCGGGCCGCCGGGTGACAGCCCGACGCCCAGCACGACGCACCCGGGCTCCAGCTCCGCCCCGGCGGCCGGATCGTAGATGACGACGCCGGTCAGGGGCCGGTCCGCGCCGGGGCCGTCGACGGCCACCCGCAGCAGCGTCGGTCCCGTCTCCGCCACCAGCCGCCGTGCGGTAAGCCGATGATCCATGGGGCGCATCGTAGGCCTCCCGCACCTCCTGTCGTCCGCGACAAGGCTGGACGGCGCGCCTTGACGCGGACGACGACGCCGGGGAACCGGCGATCGGGCAGCCTGCCGGACATGGACCCGGACGTACGGGTGCGGAGCATCAGTGACCGCACCGGACTCGAAGCCCTGGCCACCCTCTTCATGCGCGTATGGGGGACCGGGCAACCGCAGATGCCCTTCCCCCTGCTGCGCGCACTCAGCCATACCGGAGGGATGGTCCTGGGCGCCTACGCGGCGGGGCGGCTGGTCGGGGGCGCGGTGGGACTGTGCGGAGCCGACCCGGTCCGCCACGGCCTGCACTCCCACATCGTCGGCGTCGACGGCGGCGCCCGCAGGACCGGGGTGGGCACAGCGCTCAAACTCGCCCAGCGAGACTGGTGCCTCGAGCGTGGCATCACCACGATGACCTGGACCTTCGACCCGCTGATACGGCGCAACGCCACCTTCAACATCGCCCGATTGCACGCGGTCGGTGTGGCCTACCACCCGGACTTCTACGGGCCCATGGAGGACGCCTACAACGCGGGCGTCCCCACCGATCGGGTGCTGGCCCGCTGGGACCTCACCACCGACGCCACGACGGCCCGGGCCGCACCGTGCGCACCCGCGGCGGGCCCGGACCCGACCACCGAACGGCTGCCGCACCGGCGGCTGCCCGTACTGGACATCGGCGAGGACGGCCGGCCCCGCCGGCTGGCGCCCCTGCCGCACCCCGCACCGCCGCCCACCGGCAGGCCGCCCCGGGACCCGGCGCCGTCCACCGGGGCGGAGGTCCGGCTGCGCGTTCCCGAAGCACTGCACCACGACCGGGAACTCCTGAGCGTCTGGCGACCCGCGTTGCGCGAGGCGATGAGCCCGCTGCTCGACGCCGGCTACCGGTGGACCGGCGTCACCCGTGACGGCTGGTACGTCCTCACCTCTTCCGTGACCACACCCCGCAAGGAGCACGCGTGAAAATCGAGTCGGTGGAGCTGCTGCGCGTCGGCATGCCGTTGGTCTCCCCGTTCCGCACCTCGTTCGGAACCCAGACCCTCCGGGACGTGCTGCTGGTGCGGGTGATCACCCCGGAGGCCGAGGGGTGGGCGGAGTGCGTGGCGATGGCGGACCCCCTGTACTCCAGCGAGTACGCCGGCGCGGCCCACCGCGTCATGGCCGACCACCTGCTGCCGCGGCTGTTCGCCGCCGGTGGCGAGGTCACGGCGGCGGCGGTGGCCCCGGCCCTTGCCCCGGTGCGCGGTCACCGCATGGCGAAGGCCGCGGTGGAGGCCGCGGTACTGGACGCCGAGCTGAAGGCGGCCGGGGTGCCACTGAGCCGGCACCTCGGCGCCACCCAGTCCCACATCGTCTCGGGCGTGTCGGTGGGCATCCACGAGTCGGTGCCGGAATTGCTGAACACGGTCGGCGGCTACCTGACCGACGGCTACGCGCGGATCAAGCTGAAGATCGAGCCTGGCTGGGACATCGAACCCGTCGCCGCCGTCCGCAAGCACTTCGGCGACGACATCCTTCTCCAGGCGGACGCGAACTCGGCCTACACCCGCGCCGACGCCCGGCATCTGGCCGGCCTCGACCCGTACGGGCTGCTTCTGCTGGAGCAGCCGCTGGAGGAGGAGGACGTGGCCGGCCACGCCGAGCTGGCGCGGTTGCTGACCACGCCGATCTGCCTGGACGAGTCGATCGTCTCCGCGCAGGCGGCGCACGAGGCGATCCGGATCGGCGCCTGCGCGATCGTCAACATCAAGCCCGGCCGGGTGGGCGGCTACCTGGAGGCCCGCCGGGTGCACGACGTCTGCGCGGCGGCCGGGGTGCCGGTCTGGGCGGGCGGCATGCTGGAGACCGGGATCGGACGGGCGGCCAATCTGGCACTGGCCGGCCTCCCCAACTTCACTCTGCCGTCCGACATCTCCGGCTCGGACCGCTACTACCGGCAGGATCTGACCGAGCCGTTCCGGGTGACCGACGGCACCATCCCGGTACCGGACGCACCGGGCATCGGCGTCGCCCCCATCCCCGAGGTCCTCGACCAGCTTGTGACGCAACGGGAGACGCTGCGGCCCACCGGCTGAGCGGACGGCGGTGCGGAGGCGTACGGGCATGTTCCGGGCTTCCCGGTGCGGCCCGGTGGGGGAGGTGACGACCACGACCCCGCCGAGCCGCACCACTGATCACGATGTCCAGGGATTCCTGAAGGTGCTCCTCCATGACGGCGCGAAGGTCGAGGTCTTCTCGCGCCACGAATGGGACGAGGACGCGATCACTCGGTCGGATGCGAGCAACCGGAGCGACGGTGGATCTGACTGATCTGGCACGCTTGCCCGGCGCCGCCGACCAGAACTTCGAAGCGCTCACGCGGGCCGTCGTCTCCCGTCGCTATGGTGCGCTGGGCACGATGCGGGAGCGCCGCAACCAGCCCGGCGTCGAGTTCTGTCTGCGCGTCGACCATGCCGGTGCTCTGGGCGACCCCGGCCGGATCTGGGGGTGGTCGTTGGCGGGCCGTTCTGGAAGACAGAGGACGAAGTCGGTCGGTCCGGCGACGTGCTCGATCGCCTTGGAGAGCGAGTCCTCGATCGGCGTGTGCTGGCCTGCGTTCAGCTAAGGTGCCGTCGACTGGCACTCTGTTCCTTCCTGGGTACGCGCGGCTCAGCGCAGCCACGCGAACGTGTGGAGTCGCCGTCCGGGTGTTCCGGGCGGATCAGAACAGCGCCGAGAACTAACGGACGGTCTCCAGCGCGTGCACCTTCCAGCCGCGGGCTTCCAGGCCGGCGCGGAGCGCGGCCGCGATGTCGGCCATGGGCGCCGGGTTCTCGGTGGCGACGTCGAGGTCCTGGCTGGGGCGGTTGACGAGGTGGTGCGCCCGTACGGCATACCCTCCGGTGAGGACCAAAGGATACGGGGAGCCGAGGGCGATCACATCTGCCAAGAGCCGCGTGTGCAGTTCCGGCATGTCCGTCATGCGGCTGCCCAGGGGTGGGAGGCGAGCTGGGGGAAGGCGTCCTCCCAGACGGTGCGCACAGTGCGGCCGACGAGTGTGCGCAGCACCGGCCACATCTGGAGGAGAAGATCCCGGTTGAGGAATTGGGGCAGATCGTCGCGCAGGCCCTCGTGCAGGACAGTGCGGTAAAGGCCCATACGCTGACGAGGCTTGCTCATGTCGTACGAGGTCATTCCTGACCAGGCCATGTGCAGCGGCAGTTCCACGATCCCTTGGGTCGGGCCGTGCAACTGGTCCAGCGACTCCGGCAGACGCCGTCGGAACTTCTCCCGGTACAACGCGAGATCCTCGGCGACCGCGCCCGAGGGGCCGCTCGGATCGGGTGCGCGGTGCTGTGGGCTGGAAGACATGCCTCCATCATGACGGCGGGGGAGCGGTAAGGGGCATGATGCGCAAGCCTGCGTCCGCAGTGAGCGGGACGGGCTCGTGCAGGGTGTCCGGGCGTGACAGCGCGGCAGTGCGCCGACACCTGCCTTGAACTGTGCTTGCCCATGACTCGCTCAGGTCGACGTCCTTCCGGTGACGCATCACGGGGAGCGCCGGGCAATCCGTCCTCCAGGCCCTGAGGTCGACAGTCTCTCGGCCTCGGCCCAAAAGTCCCTGAGAAGTCCACAGACGAAGCCGAACCCCTCCTTGCCTGCATACACGCAGGTGAGGAGGGGTTTAGCGGCGTTGTTTCTGAAGGCGCTCAGATGTCCCGGAAGATCTCGATCTGTGCGCCGACCGAGTTGAGGCGTTCGGCGAGGTCTTCGTAACCGCGGTTGATGACGTACACGTTGCGCAGTACCGACGTGCCCTCGGCCGCCATCATCGCCAGCAGGACGACCACGGCGGGGCGCAGGGCCGGCGGGCACATCATCTCGGCGGCGCGCCAGCGGGTCGGGCCTTCCACCAGGACCCGGTGCGGGTCGAGGAGCTGGAGGCGGCCGCCGAGGCGGTTGAGGTCCGTCAGGTAGATCGCCCGGTTGTCGTAGACCCAGTCGTGGATGAGGGTCTGGCCCGAGGCGACCGCCGCGATGGCCGCGAAGAACGGGACGTTGTCGATGTTCAGGCCCGGGAAGGGCATCGGGTGGATCTTGTCGATCGGCGCCTCCAGCTTGGAGGGGCGGACCGTGAGGTCGATCAGGCGGGTGCGGCCGTTGTCCGCGAAGTACTCGGGGCTGCGGTCGTGGTCGAGGCCCATCTCCTCCAGGACCGCCAGCTCGATCTCCAGGAACTCGATCGGCACCCGGCGTACCGTCAGCTCCGACTCGGTCACGACGGCGGCGGCCAGCAGGCTCATCGCCTCGACCGGGTCCTCCGAGGGGGAGTAGTCGACGTCCACGTCGATGTTCGGCACGCCGTGCACGGTCAGCGTGGTGGTGCCGATGCCCTCGACCTTGACGCCGAGCGCCTCCAGGAAGAAGCACAGGTCCTGGACCATGTAGTTGGAGGAGGCGTTGCGGATGACCGTCACGCCCTCGTGGCGGGCCGCCGCCAGCAGCGCGTTCTCCGTCACGGTGTCGCCGCGCTCGGTCAGCACGATGGGGCGGTCGGGGCGGACCGTGCGGTCCACCCGCGCGTGGTACTGGCCCTCGGTGGCCGCGATCTCCAGACCGAACCGGCGCAGCGCGATCATGTGCGGCTCGATGGTCCGCGTGCCCAGGTCGCAGCCGCCGGCGTACGGCAGCTTGAAGTGGTCCATGCGGTGCAGCAGCGGACCGAGGAACATGATGATCGAACGGGTGCGTACGGCGGCGTCCGCGTCGATCGCCGACATGTCCAGCTCGGTGGGCGGCACCAGCTCCAGGTCGACGCCGTCGTTGATCCAGCGGGTGCGCACGCCGATCGAGTTCAGCACCTCCAGGAGGCGGTAGACCTCCTCGATGCGCGCCACCCGGCGCAGCACCGTGCGCCCCTTGTTGAGCAGCGAGGCGCACAGCAGGGCCACGCAGGCGTTCTTGCTGGTCTTCACGTCGATGGCGCCGGACAGCCGGCGACCGCCGACCACGCGCAGATGCATCGGACCCGCGTAGCCCAGCGACACGATCTCGCTGTCCAGGGCCTCGCCGATTCGGGCGATCATCTCAAGGCTGATGTTCTGGTTGCCGCGCTCGATGCGGTTGACGGCGCTCTGGCTGGTACCGAGCGCCTCCGCGAGCTGCGTCTGTGTCCAGCCGCGGTGTTGCCGGGCATCACGGATGAGCTTGCCGATGCGTACGAGGTAGTCGTCTGACATGAGGCCGAGGTTATCTCAGATATGAGATGGTGCCTCCTGGGGGGTCCATTCGGGTGACGCCCCGTCAACGGCTCCTGCTCGTACGGGTACGACGCCATCCGAAAGGTCCGGGCAAATCCATCGATGTCGTACGACGTCCGGTGCTGCTGTGGGTGTGCCGGGGCCCGTGCGAGCCGCCGGTGGTGATGGACCAGGAGTGCCGGTTGATGTTCAGCCGCACTCCCGGAAGGATGCGGAAACTCTTGCGGAACGTGAGTGCCATCGTGCCCCCTCCGGGTGGATGCCGGGTGGATCCCGGCGTCCATCGGATACCCCGTGCGGGCCGGGTGATGGCAGGGCGGCCGCACGTAGCCGTAGCCGCGGTCGCGGTGGGGGAGGCCCGCCGGGCGGCACTGTCGGCGGCGGGGCTGTGAGCCGTGCCACCGCGTTTCCGCGCGGCCGGGGCGGGTCCGGGCATGACCATCCTGCGGCCATGTACTAGAGTTATCTCGACATCGAGATATCTGCCGAGGCGCACCGCGGCCGCCACGCCAGTAAGGGTTACCTAACTTAGCCTTACCTTAGCGGACCGGCCGAGCCGGTGTGGCGGCAGGATTGACGGTGGTACGCGCACATCAATGAAGGAGACTGTCGTGTCGGCGAACAGCTTCGACGCCCGCAGCACGCTGCAGGTGGGCGACGAGTCGTACGAGATCTTCCGGCTGGACAAGGTGGAGGGCTCGGCCCGGCTGCCGTACAGCCTCAAGGTCCTGCTGGAGAACCTGCTCCGCACGGAGGACGGCGCGAACATCACCGCCGACCACATCCGCGCCCTCGGTACCTGGGACTCGCAGGCCAAGCCCAGCCAGGAGATCCAGTTCACGCCGGCCCGCGTGATCATGCAGGACTTCACCGGCGTGCCCTGCGTCGTGGACCTCGCGACCATGCGTGAGGCCGTGAAGGAGCTGGGCGGCGACCCCGCCAAGATCAACCCGCTGGCGCCGGCCGAGCTGGTCATCGACCACTCCGTCATCGCCGACAAGTTCGGCACCAACGACGCCTTCAAGCAGAACGTCGAGCTGGAGTACGGCCGCAACAAGGAGCGCTACCAGTTCCTGCGCTGGGGCCAGACCGCCTTCGACGAGTTCAAGGTCGTACCCCCGGGCACCGGCATCGTCCACCAGGTGAACATCGAGCACCTGGCCCGGACCGTCATGGTGCGCAACGGCCAGGCCTACCCCGACACCCTCGTCGGCACCGACTCGCACACCACCATGGTCAACGGCCTCGGCGTCCTCGGCTGGGGCGTCGGCGGCATCGAGGCCGAGGCCGCGATGCTCGGCCAGCCGGTCTCCATGCTCATCCCGCGCGTCGTCGGCTTCAAGCTGACCGGTGAGCTCAAGCCCGGCACCACCGCCACCGACCTCGTGCTCACCATCACCGAGATGCTCCGCAAGCACGGTGTGGTCGGCAAGTTCGTCGAGTTCTACGGCGAGGGCGTGGCGGCCACCAGCCTCGCCAACCGCGCCACCATCGGCAACATGTCGCCGGAGTTCGGCTCCACCGCCGCGATCTTCCCGATCGACGACGAGACCCTGAACTACCTCAGGCTCACCGGCCGTTCCGAGCAGCAGGTCGCGCTCGTCGAGGCGTACGCCAAGAAGCAGGGCCTCTGGCTGGACCCGAAGGCCGAGCCGGACTTCTCCGAGAAGCTCGAGCTGGACCTGTCCACGGTCGTCCCGTCCATCGCCGGCCCGAAGCGCCCGCAGGACCGCATCGTCCTCGCGAACGCCGCCGAGCAGTTCAAGCAGGACGTCCGCAACTACGTGGACCTCGTGGACGAGGCGGGCCAGGAGTCCTTCCCGGCCTCCGACGCCCCGGCCGTCCCCCCGAACGGCGCGCCCAGCAACCCGGTCCAGGTGACCGCCCCCGACGGCACGACCTACGAGCTGGACCACGGTGCGGTGACGGTCGCGGCCATCACCTCCTGCACCAACACCTCCAACCCGTACGTCATGGTCGCCGCCGCCCTGGTGGCCAAGAAGGCGGTCGAGAAGGGCCTGACCCGCAAGCCGTGGGTCAAGACCACCCTCGCCCCGGGCTCCAAGGTCGTCACCGACTACTTCGACAAGGCGGGCCTGACCCCGTACCTCGACAAGGTCGGCTTCAACCTCGTCGGCTACGGCTGCACCACCTGCATCGGCAACTCCGGCCCGCTGCCGGACGAGGTCTCCAAGGCCGTCAACGACCACGACCTCGCGGTCACCTCGGTCCTCTCCGGCAACCGGAACTTCGAGGGCCGTATCAACCCCGACGTCAAGATGAACTACCTGGCCTCCCCGCCGCTGGTCGTCGCCTACGCCCTCGCGGGTTCCATGAAGGTGGACATCACCCGTGACGCCCTCGGCACCGACCAGGACGGCAACCCGGTCTACCTGAAGGACATCTGGCCCTCCGAGGCCGAGGTCAACGACGTCGTGGCGAACGCCATCGGCGAGGACATGTTCAACAAGTCCTACCAGGACGTCTTCGCGGGCGACGCCCAGTGGCAGGCGCTGCCCATCCCCACCGGCAACACCTTCGAGTGGGACCCGGAGTCGACCTACGTCCGCAAGCCCCCCTACTTCGAGGGCATGCAGCACGAGCCGGCCCCGGTCACCGACATCGCCGGCGCCCGCGTCCTCGCCAAGCTCGGCGACTCGGTCACCACCGACCACATCTCGCCCGCCGGTGCCATCAAGGCCGACACCCCGGCCGGCAAGTACCTCACCGAGCACGGTGTGGAGCGTCGTGACTTCAACTCCTACGGCTCCCGCCGAGGCAACCACGAGGTCATGATCCGCGGCACGTTCGCCAACATCCGCCTGCGCAACCAGATCGCGCCGGGCACCGAGGGCGGCTACACCCGCGACTTCACGCAGGCCGACGGGCCCGTCTCCTTCATCTACGACGCCTCGCGCAACTACATCGAGCAGGGCATCCCGCTGGTCGTCCTCGCGGGCAAGGAGTACGGCTCCGGCTCGTCCCGCGACTGGGCGGCCAAGGGCACCGCGCTGCTCGGGGTCAAGGCCGTCATCGCCGAGTCGTACGAGCGCATCCACCGCTCCAACCTGATCGGCATGGGCGTGCTCCCGCTGCAGTACCCGGAGGGCCAGTCCGCCTCCTCCCTCGGCCTGACCGGCGAGGAGACCTTCTCCTTCACCGGCGTCGAGGAGCTGAACAACGGCACCACGCCGCGCACGGTCAAGGTCACCACCGACACGGGTGTCGAGTTCGACGCGGTCGTCCGCATCGACACCCCCGGTGAGGCCGACTACTACCGCAACGGCGGCATCATGCAGTACGTGCTGCGCAGCCTGATCCGCAAGTAGGCGAGCGGTACGGCACGGCCGGCGAGGGCCGCATCCCCCACTCTCGGGGATGCGGCCCTCCGCGTTCGCCGCCGCCGGACGGCGCACCCCGGGGGCGCATCGACGTGCACCGCGCACCGGACCGCATCCGGCCCTGGGGGCCGCTCGTGGGGCCGACGCTCCCGCCCGGCCCGTCGCGACCTGCGGGCGAAGCGCGCCACGGGGGTGGGCGGCCGGTGAGGCGGACGGAGCGTCGAGACGAAAGAGCGCCCGAAGGCGTACGGGACTTCGACCGGTTCGGGTATGGAAGAGAAGCCCGGATGTCTCCTACGCTGAGTCCCGGTAGCTGAGAGTAGTCTTCTGGGTGCCAGGGGTGGTGGGGGTGATCGGGGATCCGTCCCGCTTTTCCGGGTACTCGCCTGCGGCGGTGCACAACCGTCCACTAACATGACCGGACGCCGCAGTCCAGGCACATCGGGGGAGCAGGAGGGGCTGAGGTGGGGCATGGGGGGCAACCCTTATGGCGCAGGAGCAGCATGTGTGGCAATGAGAACGAATGCCTGGAGGTCGCCGTGCGGGAGGACCGGGTCTTCGCGCGCGACTCCAAGCAGCCTCGCTGCGCACCCCTGTCCTTCACCGCTCGCGCTTGGACGGAGTTCCTCGGTGCCGTCGTCCGAGCGGAGTCGTACGGCCCGTGACGTTCTCATCGAGCCATCGACGACAGGTAGGGGTACTTATGCGTGTCGAGGCATCCGCAGTGCAGCATGCACAGGACGGGACACCGAGGCCGAAACGCGTGAGGACCGGAGCGGTCGCGCTCTCCCTGGGCGCGGGTGCGTCGGCGACCCTGGCCGCGGCCCTCGCCTCGATGCTCGTCGACAACCTCACCGCGAGACGGATCCTCTGGGTCGTCGTGGCCGTGGCCGTGGCCGTGGCAGCGGGCATGTGGTGGGCCGAAGGCGGTCCTACGGCGCTCCGACCTGATTCTGATCGCCCTGCGCACCGCTCTGCGCCTGGTTCGCCGGAGTAGCGGCGGCGCGGCGCTTCTTGCGCCGACCGTGCGCCAGCGCGGTCACCACCGTGAGCAACGTGGTGCCCCCGAAGGTGCCTCCGACGGTGGCTATATTCGGCCACGGCAGCTTCAGGTGCCCGGCCGCGTGCAGGGACACGAGCGTCCAGGCGGCGATCGTCAGGGCTCCGAGGAACACCCCGCCCGCGATCAGAGCGAGATGGACCTTCCACGCGTGGCGCGCCCTCTCTATCGCTATGAGGTTCCGGGTGTGCGCCGGATCCTGCATCGCCTGAGCCTTGAGCTCCTCGTCGGACATCCCGGCCGCCCCAGCACCGGGTCCATCGGTGAGGGCCCACCTCTGCAGACCCTGCCATATCGACCTGAAGACCACTGTGGTCTACCCCCTGGCTCCGCCGGCCACGGATTCCGCGTCTATCAGCGGGTCCCGAGGTCTTGCCTGATGCGACCGATCAGGTCGAGGGACTCGGTCTCACCGAGCGCAAGATCCGTGATCGTGTGGAAGCACTCCTGGTAACGGGCCAGCAGTTCCATGTCCTCGCCGCCGGTCATGCTGCCGGCCGCGTGTTCCAGGTACAGCAGGTCGTCGTCGTCGGGAAAGCCGAGCAGGACGAAGCTGCCCAGTGTGCTGTAGTGCGCGCCGGCCGTGAACGGCAGGATGCGGAGCCGTACGCGGTCGTGGGCCCCCAGGTCGAGCAGGTGCTCCAGCTGGGCGGCGAGCACGGACGCTCCGCCGATCTCCCGTCGCACCGCCGCCTCGTCCAGGACGAGCGTGGCGACGGGCCCTTCCGCACCGTCGAACATCCGCTCCCGGCGCTCCATCCGCAAGTCCACCACGCGCCGCACCCGTTCGGGGTCCAGGCCGCGCGGGGCGAGGAGCGCCTCGGCGTAGTCACGGGTCTGCAGGTGTCCCGGGACGACGATGGGGTGGTAGGTGTTCAGGGACGTGGCGGCGCTCTCGTAGCCCAGGTACTGCGCGTACTGCGGGCTGACGACGTCGTGGTACGGGGACCACCAGCTGGGCCCCTTGCTGCCCCGGGCGGCCTGCTCCAGCTCGTGGACCAGGTCGGGGTCGGTGATCTCGTACAACCACATCAGCGCACGCAGGTCGCTGACGGACACGCTGACCGTGCCGGTCTCCACCCGGATCAGCTTCGACTGCGACCACTCGACCCGCTCGGCGGCCTCACGCTGGCTCAGGCCGGCACGCTCGCGCGCGTGCCGCAGGGCGAGGCGCAGCTTGCGCCGGTTGAGGCTGGGGTCCACAGGGGGTGTCATCGCCGCTCCTTCGACCGTGCACGTACCCCGAACCCGATCGGCCATGCACAGAAAGCTTCAAGCTCTCGGACCACACCATTATGCCGGTAGCTTTCTGCATAGAGCCGAACGACGCTGGCGGATGCCGGCACGGGTTCGTCTGCCCCCTTCGCCCCCTTCAACGCACGGGCGCGCGCGCCGGATCCGAAAAGGCCGCCCCTGCTGCCCCGACCGGGAGTGAGGGGCGCACGAAGGGGCGCACGAGGGCAGGGGAACGCGCCCATTCACTCCCTCGCGTCGCCAGCGCGCCGCCCTGAAGCCGCTCGCACCGCCGCCCCATGCAGCCTCGCACCGCGCCTACGCGCTCGCACCGCGCCTACGCGCTCGCACCGCGCCTACGCGCTCGCACCGCGCCTACGCGCTCGCACCGCGCCTACGCGCTCGCACCGCGCCTACGCG
>NZ_JBEOTD010000003.1:0-139353 GCF_040426375.1 Streptomyces sp. NPDC096012 | reverse complement strand
GCTCGCACCGCGCCTACGTGCTTGCCCCGCCCTAACGCCGCCGGCTCCGCCCCGACGCCCCTCGCCCCGTCCCCACGTCCTCACCTGCCCCCGGCCCCCGCCCCCGGCCACCTCGTTCAGTCGCCGGTGAAGAGGTCCCCCAGGTCCGGCACGGCGAGTTCGGCCCAGATGACCTTGCCGTGCGGGGTGTAGCGGGTGCCCCAGCGTTCGGTCAGCTGCGAGACCAGGAACAGGCCCCGGCCACCCTCGTCGGTCGTCTCGGCGTGCCGCAGATGCGGCGAGGTGCTGCTGCCGTCGGCCACCTCGCAGGTGAGCGTCCGGTCGTGGATCAGCCGCACGTGGATCGGCTCCGATCCGTAGCGGATGGCGTTGGTGATCAGCTCGCTCAGCACGAGTTCCATGCCGAAGCCCAGCTCGGACAGTCCCCACTCCTCCAGCTTCTCGGACACGGCCAGCCGCATCCCCGACACGGCCGCGGGGTCGCGCGGCACGTCCCAGTCGGCGACGTTCCCGGCCGGCAGGGCCCGGGTGCGGGCGATGAGCAGGGCGACGTCGTCCTTGGGACGCTCGGGCAGCAGTTCCTCCAGCACCACCCGGCAGCTCTCCTCCGGCGGTCGGCCGGGGTGCCCCGCCAGCGCCCGGCGCAGCAGCTCCATCCCCTCGTCCAGGTCGCGTCTGCGGTCCTCGATGAGGCCGTCGGTGTACAGGACGAGCTGGCTGCCCTCGGGCAGCTCCAGTTCGGCCGTCTGGAACGGCAGGCCGCCCAGGCCCAGCGGCGGCCCGGTCGGCACGTCGGGGAACTCGACGCTGCCGTCGGGGTGCACCAGGGCGGGCGCGAGATGTCCGGCCCGGGCCATGACGCAGGTGCGGCCGATGGGGTCGTAGATCGCGTACAGGCAGGTGGCCCCCACGATCGCGCCGGCCGTCTCCGGACACGCCTCGTCCTGGTCGATGCGGCCGACCAGCTCGTCCAGGTGGCTGAGCAGTTCGTCGGGCGGCAGGTCGAGCGTGGAGAAGTTGTGCACCGCGGTCCGCAGCCGGCCCATCGTCGCCGCGGCGTGCAGGCCGTGCCCGACCACGTCACCGACGGCCAGGGCCACCCGGCTGCCCGGCAGGGGGATGACGTCGAACCAGTCGCCGCTCACCCCCGACTGGGCGGGCAGATAGCGGTAGCCGACCTCGAGCGCGCTCTGCTCGGGCAGTGCCCGCGGCAGCAGACTGCGCTGGAGGGTGACCGCCAGCGCGTGCTCACGGGTGTACCGGCGGGCGTTGTCGATGCTGACCGCGGCCCGCGCCACCAGCTCGTCCGCCAGGGAGAGCTCCTCCCGGTCGAAGGGCTCCCGCTTGGAGCGCCAGAAGTTCGCCATGCCGAGCACGACGCCGCGGGCCTGGATCGGGGCGGCGATGAGCGAATGGATGCCGTAGTCCAGGATCTGCCGGGTGCGCTCCGGATCCTGCACCAGCCAGCCGTCGGCGTTCGACAGATCGGTGACGAGCTCGGAGCGGCCGGAGCCGTAGCCGCGCGCCTGGGGCGTGGACGGCAGGAAGTCGATCAGCCGGCCCCGTTCGTACAGCGGAGCGTCGTCCCGGACGCCGCTCACGGCCACCCGCCGGATGTCCGTCGCCGTGGGAGCCGGTTCCTCGCCGTGCAGTACGGCGTCGGCCAGGTCCACGGTGACGAAGTCGGCGAAGCGCGGCACGGCGACCCTCGCCAGTTCGTTGGCCGTCTGGACGACGTCCAGGGTGGTGCCGATGCCGAGACCGGCGTCGTAGAGGAGCTCCAGCCGCTCCCGGGCGACCTCCGCGCGGCCCGACACGGCCTGCAGCTCGGTGGAGTCCCGGAGGGTCACCACGGTCCCGCTGGGACCTCCCACACTGTCCGTGGGCCGCTGGTTGACCGCCAGCAGGCGTCCTCCGGCGAAGTGCACCTCGTCGCTGGCCTCGCGCCCGGAGACGAGCAGCTCCACCGTGGCGGGGTCGAGGGCCGACAGCTCCCGGACGTGGTGCCCCTCGGCCTCGGGGGGCAGCTCCAGCAGCCGCCTGGCCTCGTCGTTGGCGAGCAGCAGCCGTCCGTCGCCGGCGACGATGAGCACGCCCTCGCGCACCGAGTGCAGCACCGTGTCGTGGTGCTCGTACATGCGGGTCATCTCGGCGGGGGCCAGGCTGTGGGTCTGCCGCCGCAGCCGCCTGCCCACCAGGGCGGTCCCGCCGGTCGACACCGCGAGCGCACCGGCGCCGGCGGCCAGGATGATCGGCAGCTGCCGGTTCACCTGGCTGGACACGTTCTTCACCTTCATCCCGGCGGACACCAGGGCGATCACGTGGCCGCGACGGTCCTCGACCGGGACGGTCGCCTGCACCTCGTGGCCGAGGGGGCCGCGGACGCTCTCCGTGTAGACCTTCCCGGCCAGCGACGGCCCGATCGTGCCGACGAAGCGCTGCCCGATCTTGCTCGGAATGGGGTGGGTGTAGCGGATGCCCTTGGTGTCCATGACCACGATGAAGTCGACGCCCGCGGACTTGCGCCCCGCCTCCGTGAGGGGCTGGAGCGTCTTGGACGGGTCGGGCGTGCGCAGGGTCTGCATGAGACCGGGGGAGTGCGCGAAGGTCTCCGCCACGGCTATGGAGCGGCGCTTGGCCTCCGTCGTGGTGTCACGTTCCGACTGCAGTACGAGGCCGATGACGCCGCACACGACGAGCAGCACCACCAGCGCCACCTGGAGGAGCAGGACCTGCCCGGCGACGCTGCGCGGGCTCCTGCCGACCACGGCACGCCATGTCATACGCCTGAATCGGGCGAATCGGTCCGACATGCGGCATTTGTAGCACCGGTACCTGTCCGTGACTACGTCGGTCCAGGAGATGGACGCATGTTTTGCCACCTCATTTGCCCCTGAGGACAACTTGGGTCGCTGGAGTCACAGGGGCACCACGGCCCGTGCCGCCTCGGCGCCGAAGTCCTCCGTCGCGCGTGCGCGCTCGGGGCGGACCCGGATCACTCGGGTGACCGGGTCCGCGAGCCGGGCGGGCGAGGGGGTGGGGAGAGCCCGCCCGGGGGGAGGTGGCCTGGGATCGGGGACTGCATGGCTTGTGCGGCCCGATGAGAGCACGACAACGTTGTCTTGTGGTCTGTACATGACTCTACCGCCTCAACGGACAACGATGTCAAGCCACTTGCGCTAGCCCGCCCGGGTGACGCCGGCGTGGGCCCGCTGCGGCGCACGCGGTCTTCCGTGGTGCCGGTGGCGCACGCTACTGTCCCTGCGGCTTGTGCGACCGGTGGTGCGCGACCCGTCCGTCAGGAGGAAGGGCCGCGTCATGCGATTCAGACCCATGTCCCTGCTGCTGGCCGCGCTGCTCGCGACCGGCGGCGCCGCCACCCCCGCCCTCGCCGCGACCGCCGCCCCGCCCGGCCTCGTCAAGGACCCCACGCCGTACGTCGATCCCCTGATCGGCACCAAGAACGGCGGCGACGTCTTCCCGGGCGCCGTCGTGCCCTTCGGCATGCTCTCCTGGAGCCCGGAGAACACCCGGGGGGACGCCACGAGGACGGCAGCGCCCGGCGGGTACCAGTACGACGCCACGCGCATCCGCGGCTTCAGCCTCACCCACATGTCGGGCACCGGCTGCGCGGGTGGCGGGGGCGACATCCCGTTCTTCCCCTACGCCGGCGAGGTCACCTCCTCCCCGGCGAGCGACACCGGGGACGCCGTCTACGCCTCCGACTTCCGCCACACGGACGAGACCGCCGAACCCGGCCACTACAAGGTGGGCCTGGCCTCCGGCGTCACCGCCGACCTCACCGCCACCGCCCGCACCGGCGCGGCCCGCTTCACCTTCCCCGCCGGCAAGCCCGCCTCCCTGCTGGTGCGCACGGCCAACTCCGAGGTCGGCTCGGAGGACTCGACGGTCAGCATCGACCCGGAGGCCCGCACGATCTCCGGCTCCGTCACCTCCGGGAACTTCTGCGGCTACCTCGACCCCGAGGGCCGGCGGGCCTACTACACCCTGCACTTCACCGCCCGCTTCGACCGCTCCTTCAAGGCCGTCGGAACCTGGCGGGACGACCGGCTCGAACCCGGCTCCACGGAGGCGTCCGGCGGCACGGGCGGCTTCTCGCACGGCGGACGGCCCGTCGCCGGCAAGGGGGCCGGCGGATACGTGGAGTTCGCGCCCGGCGACGGACCGGTGAACGTCAAGGTGGGCATCTCCTACGTCAGCCGGGCCGCCGCCGCGGCCAACCTCGCCGCCGAGAACCCCCGGGGCCGTTCCTTCGACGCCGTCGAGGAGGCGGCGCGCCGAGCCTGGCGCGAGCGCCTCGGCGCGGTCCGGGTGGGCGGCGGCACGGACGCCGAGCGCACCACCTTCTACACCGCCCTCTACCACTCGCTGCTGCACCCGAACGTCATCAGCGACGTCGACGGCCGCTACCGCGGCGCCGACGGGCGCGTGCACACGGTCGGCCGCCGGCAGCACGCGCAGTACGGCACCTTCTCCGGCTGGGACGTCTACCGCGACCAGGTGCAGCTGCTGACCCTCCTCGACCCGCGCACCGGCTCCGACATCGCCCAGTCGCTCTACGAGCTCGCCCGGCAGAACGGCGGGGTCTGGGACCGCTGGCTGCACGGCGCGAGCGGCACCCACGTGATGAACGGCGACCCCTCGGCGACCGCGCTGGCCGGCATCCACGCCTTCGGCGGCACCGGCTTCGATCTCGAGGGCGCCCTGGACTCACTGGTCCGGGCGGCGACCGTGCCGACGGAGCAGGACCTGTCCGCGGCCGGCAAGCCCGTGCTCTCGGTGGGCCAGCGCCCCTCGCTCGACAAGTACCTCGACCTGCACTACATGCCGAGCGTGTCCAACGCCTGGGGCGGCGCGGCGGAGACCCTGGAGATGTCCACGGCGGACTTCGCCCTCTCACAACTCGCCCGCGCCGCGGGCAGGAACGACACCGCGGCCGCGTTCGCCCACCGGGCCCAGTGGTGGCAGAACAACTTCGACATCGCGGCCCACCCGAGCGGCGGCTACATCGCCAACCGCAAGGCCGACGGCAGCTGGGTCACCGGCTTCACGCCCGGCACCGGCAACGGTTTCGTGGAGGGCACGGCCGCCCAGTACACCTGGATGGTCCCGCACGATCCGGCCGGCCTGTTCGCCGCGATGGGCGGCCGGGACCAGGCCCTCGCCCGGCTCGACGACTTCTTCCACGACGCCGACGGCGGCTGGGCCTTCACCGGCAACGGCGGCACCAAGTCCGAGCTGGACAACGAGCCGTCGATCAACGTGCCCTACCTGTACGACTACGCGGGCGCCCCATACAAGACGCAGGCGACCGTCCGCGCGGCGATGCGGCAGCTGTGGACCACCGAACCCGGCGGCATCCCCGGCAACGACGACCTCGGCGCGATGTCGGCCTGGTACGTCTTCTCCGCCCTCGGCATGTACCCGCAGGTGCCCTCCCGGGCCGAACTGGTCCTGGCCTCCCCGCTGTTCGAGCGCGTGGAGATCCACCGGCCGCGGGGCAACGACATCTCCGTCCGCGCCTCCGGAGCCGCGGGCGACACGCCCTACGTGCAGTCCCTGAAGGTCGACGGCCGCTCCAGCGACCGGCCCTGGCTGCCCGCCTCCTTCGTCCGGGACGGCGGCCGCCTCGACTACACCCTGTCCGCCACCCCGAACCGCTCCTGGGGCGCGGACAGCCCGCCGCCGTCCTTCCGGGAGGGCGAGCAGCCGTACCAGATCGGCGTCGGCCCCACGGCCGCCACGATCGCGCCCGGTGCCGCCACCAAGATCGCCGTCCGCGCGCTGGCACTGAACGGCGGCACCGGCCCGGAGGTGCGGTTCCGGGTGGAGACCCCGGCCGGGGTCACGGCCACGCCCGCCGAGGGCACGGTCACCGACGGGGCCCGGGAGATCACCCTCACGGCCGCGAAGGACGCCCCGCAGGGCTTCGCCGACGTCAAGGTCACGGTGACCTCGGGCGACACCTCCTACCGGCAGCCCGTCTCGCTGACCGTGGCGGCCCCCGGCACCCTCCTCGCGGCCTATGACAACACCGGCGTCTCGGCCGACGCGGGCGACCACGACGAGGCCGACTACGACGGCGGCGGCTGGAGCTACTCCCGCCAGGCCCTCGCCGCGGCCGGACTGAACCCGGGCGGGCGGGGGACCGTCGACGGCCTCGCCTTCACCTGGCCCGACTCGCCCGGCGGCCGCCCGGACAACGCCTCCGGGGCCGGGCAGAACATCGAACTGGCCACTCCCGCCGCCAGGTTGTCCTTCATCGGCAGCGCGGTCAACGGCAACCAGCACGCCCAGGCGACCGTCGGCTACACCGACGGCACCACCGCCACCGTCGACCTGTCCTTCACCGACTGGACCGTCGGAGGCGGAGGCGGCACCGTCCAGTACGGCAACCAGGTGGTCGCGAAGACCGCCTACCGCAATGTCGCGGGCGCCGACAAGGACCCGGTGGCGACCTACGTCTTCGCCACCAAGCCCTTCACCGCACCCGACGGCAGGACCATCAGCAGCGTCCGGCTCCCGGACGACACCGATCTGCACGTGTTCACCCTCGCCACCGGCTGAACCCGGTGACCGGGGGGTGGGTCCCGCAGGACCCACCCCCCGGGACGGGCCCCGCGGGACCCGCGCCGAACCCGATGACGAAGGGGCGGGCCCCCGCGGGACCCGCCCCTTCGCCGTGCCCGGAGTGCGTCAGGCCAGCAGTTCCACCTCCGCCAGCGTCGACTCGCCGTCCAGGACCAGCCGGTACCTGGTGTAGGTCCCGGGAGCGGCGACGGTGAAGGCCCGCGTCTGGCGGTCCCAGGTGAACGTCTCACCGGAGCGGTGGTCCAGCGTCTTCCAGACCGAGCCGTCGGCGGAGCCCTGCAGGGTCCAGCCGGTCGGCGCCTTCGTGTGGTCCGCCGCCGAGGTCAGCGTGTACTGCACGGGCCTGACCGCGCCGTCGGCCGGCAGGTCCACGGAGGTGACCGTCGCACTCGTCGCCGACGTGTCGTCGAACAGCGCGCCGTCGCCGTGGAGGACGTCCGTGCGCGGTGCCGGCACCTTGTCGTCCCGTGTGACGGAGACCGGGGCCGCGTCCTCGCCCGTGCCCCAGGTGGAGGGCTCGGAGCCCATGCGGAACTCCAGCACGCCGCCCTTGGACAGCATCGAGTGCGGCAGCGAAGTGGACTTCCAGGAGCGGCCGTTGAACGTCACGCCCTGGACGTAGACGTTCTTCGCGCTGTTCCTCGGGGCCTTGACCACCAGGTCCCGGCCGTTCTCCAGGTGCACGGTGACCTTCTTGAACAGCGGCGAGCCGATGGAGTACTCACCGCTGCCCATGACCAGCGGGTAGAAGCCGAGGGCGGAGAAGAGGTACCAGCCCGACTGCTCGCCGTTGTCCTCGTCGCCGTGGTAGCCCTGCCCGATCTCGCTGCCGGTGTAGAGGCGGGAGAGCGCCTCGCGCACGTACGCCTGCGCCTTCCAGGGTTCGCCGGCCGCGTCGTACATGTAGATGACGTGGTGCGCGACCTGGTTGGAGTGGCCGTACATGCCCATCCGGACGTCCCGGGCCTCGGTCATCTCGTGGATGACACCGCCGTAGGAGCCGACGTAGTCCGGGGAGGCCGTCTCCGGGGTGGCGAAGTACTCGTCGAGCTTGTCCGCCAGCGCCTGCCGGCCGCCGTAGAGGTTGGCCAGGCCCCGGCTGTCCTGCGGGGCGGTGAAGGCGTAGCCCCAGCCGTTGGTCTCCGTGTAGTCGTAGCCCCACACGCGCGGGTCGTACTTCGAGGAGTCCACGCGCCAGTTCCCCTTGGCGTCCCGGCCCTGGAAGAACCCCGCCTTGGAGTCGAACAGCTTCACGTAGTCCTGGGCACGGTTGAGGAAGTACCGCGACTCCTCCTCGTAGCGCTTCTCGCCCGTCTTGCGGTAGAGCGCCTCGCCCATCTTCGCGATGCCGTAGTCGTTGACGTAGCCCTCCATCGCCCACGACAGGCCCTCGCCGGTACCGGTGCTGGTGTAACCGAGGAACGGGGAGGTGCTCATGCCCTTGCGGCCCACGCCCGAGGACGGCGGGACGACGGTCGCGTTCTTCACGGCCGCGTCGTAGGCCGCCTTCGCGTCGAACCGCACGCCCTTGACGTAGGCGTCGGCGAACGCCACGTCCGAGGAGGTGCCGGTCATCAGGTCGGCGTAGCCGGGCGAGGACCAGCGGGAGGTCCAGCCGCCGTCCTTGTACTGCTGCACGAACCCGTCCACCATCTCGCCCGCCTGGGACGGGGTGAGGAACGAGTACGCCGGCCAGGTGGTCCGGTAGGTGTCCCAGAAGCCGTTGTTGACGTACACCTTGCCGTCGACGATCTTCGCGCCGGTGTGCGTCGGGGTGTCCGGACCGGGCATCGGCGAGAAGGGCGAGGCGTACCGGTCCTTGCCGCCGACCTTCTCGAAGCCGGAGTTCGGGTACAGGTAGAGCCGGTACAGGCCGGAGTACAGCGTCGTCAGCTGGTCCGCCGTCGCGCCCTCCACCTCGACCCTGCCGAGCAGTCTGTCCCAGGTCCGCTGGGCCCGCGCCTTGACCGTGTCGAAGGACGTGCCGTCCGGGACCTCCTGGCGCAGGTTGTCCTTCGCCTGGTCGACGCTGATGAGCGAGGTCGCCAGGCGCAGCGTCACGGTGCGGTCGGCCCCCGCGTCGAAGCGCAGGAAGCCCTTCACCCCGCTCGACCCGCCGTCCGTCACCGGCTTGTCGAACGTGCCGTACACGAACAGCCGGGTGGCGCCGGTGGACAGGCCCGACTTCACGTCCGAGTAGCCGGTGACGATGCCGTGCTCCTTGTCGAGCGTCAGCCCCGCCTGCTCGGTCACGTTGTCGAACAGGACACTCGCGTCATCGCCCGGGTAGGTGAAGCGCAGGACCGCCGCGTGGTCGGTCGGTGTCATCTCCGCCTTGAGACCGTTCTCGAACCGGACGCCGTAGTAGTACGGCCGCGCGGTCTCGTTCTCGTGGCGGAAGGCCAGTTCCCGCGCCTGACGCCCGGTGTCCGGGGTGCCGGACGCGGCCGACGGCATCAGCTGGAAGGTCTGCCGGTCGCCCATCCACGGACTCGGCTCGTGGCTGGCGCTGAACGCCTGGACCGTGGGCAGGTTGTCGTCGTTGTTCGCACGCGCGTACTCGTACAGCCAGCTCAGCGAGGACGCGTTGGTCACCGGCGTCCAGAAGTTGAAGCCGTGCGGCAGGGCCGTCGCCGGGAAGTCGTTGCCGCGCGAGAAGCTGCCGCTGGAGTTGGTGCCCCGGGTGGTGAGCGCGTAGTCCGACAGGTGCGCCTCGGGACGCCGGGGCGGCACCGTCCGCAGCGCCACGTCGTCTATCCACCCGCGGAACTTGGCCGGGCCGTCGGGGGAGTCGTACGCCACCAGGATCCGGTCGACCGTCTTGCCGGCCGCCACCGAGCCGATTCGGGAGGCCACGTTGTTCCACTGGTTGACGTACAGCGCCTTCGACGCGCCCTGGCCGCGCGGCGAGAGCGGGAAGCCGTGCTCGTCCAGCGCGCCCAGGCCGCTGAGGTAGGTGCCGTCGGTGAAGGCCAGGTCGACGGAGACGTTCGTGGCGTCGTAGTCGCGGTCGCCGTCGGCCATCGACGGGAAGAGGCGGTACGACAGCTGAGTGTCGCGGCCGACCAGCACGTTCACGTCGAAGACCTTGTTGTACGAGTACGCCCGGCCGTCCGCGGTGTGCCGGCCCGCGTAGCGCAGCGCGCGCAAGCCGGTGAAACCGGCCCGCGCCTTGGCGGTCGGCGAGCCGCTCGGGCCCTTGTCGACGAGCGTCAGCATGTCCTGCGGCACCGGGCCGCCCCCGCCTCCGGTGGAGAACTGCACGTCGGCGAGCTGCAGGGCGTCCGGGGCGCCGTTGTTCCGCGTCACCTCCAGCCGGAAGTGCCGGTACTCGGCCGGCTCGGCGAGGTCGTAGGACTTCGTCTGGAACCGCTCGGAGAAGTTCTCCCCCGTCCGACTGTCGAGGGTCTTCCAGTCCTTGCCGTCGGCGGAGCCCAGCAGGGTCCAGTCCTTCGGGTCGCGCGCGTCGTAGTCGTTGGCCGAGGTCAGCGCGTACGTCGTGAGCTTGACGGGCTTGTCCAGGTCGAACTCGGCCCAGCCGGTGGGGGCGAAGGTCAGCCATTTGGTCCCGGGCTCGCCGTCGGCGAGGTTCTCCTTCACCTCGCCGGCGCCCGCGTTCTCCCCGCTCGCCCGTACCTCGGTGACGTGGTCGGTGACACTGCCCGGAATGCCGGTGCTGTAGCCGCCGTCGACGCCCGAGGCGCGCTTGCCGCCGTCCGGCGAGGTGTCGACGGTGTTCAGCCAGTCCGGCGCCGGATCGTCCGCCTCGAACGAGGATGCGAACTCGTGGTCCGCGGACGGTGCCCGGGCGGGCAGGGCGACCGCCGCGCCCTGGGCGCCGGCGGCCATGACAAAGGCGGTCGTGAGGACGACCGCCGGACTCCATCTGTGCCGCGTTCTCCGCTGCATCTACGGATTCCCCTCCTGCGACCGGGTGGACAACGTTGTCAGAATCGGTGCGCAGGAACCAGTAGGGCGTCAAGTGGCCCGTGATGTCAAGGGTGTTGGGTGCGGCATTCAGGGGCTTGTGTCGCGAATTTTTCCGGCGGGGTCCACTCGGGCGGCTCATATTTCCGACAGGTCTCAACTCGGAAAAGACCCATGGTGAACCTTGCATTCGATCTTGCTCAGTCGGCGTGAAGTGGACTATACCTGTCGGCGTTTCCCGCATGACCCTGCACTACCCGACAGCGGTGCCGGGGAGGATCCGGTTCACCGCCTGAGTCCTGGAGAAGGCGAGGACTTGAGCATGGGATCCACAGCGCACCACGGTGGGGACGGCGTCGGCCGCCGCGATCTGATCAAGCGTTCGGCCGCGCTCGGTCTGGTGGCCGTGCCCGGCATGGGCCTGCTGTCCGCCTGCGCGAGCAGCGGCGGCGACGGGCAGGACAAGGCCAAGAGCGGCAAGAAGACCGGCAAGAACCCGCTCGGCGTCAACGACAGCGCCGGCATGGAATTCGTGCTCTTCGACGGCGGCTTCGGCAAGGAGTACGCCGAGGACGCGGTGAAGATCTACGAGAAGGACTTCCCCAAGTCCAAGGTGAAGTTCGCCGCCACCCAGAAGATCCAGTCGACTCTGCAGCCCCGCTTCAACCAGGGCAACCCGCCGGACCTCATCGACAACTCCGGCGCCGAGCAGATGGACATGGGCGTGCTGGTCGGCAAGAACCAGCTGGCCGACCTCACCCCGCTGCTGGACGCGCCGTCGTACGACGACCCGGCCAAGAAGGTCCGCGACACGCTGCGGCCCGGCATCGTGGAGATGGGCCAGTTCGACGGCAAGCCCGTCTGGATCCTCTACTACGCCTACACGGTCTACGGCGTCTGGTACTCGCAGAAGGCCCTGGACTCGCTGGACGCCACGTATCCCGAGACGTGGGACGAGATGCTCGCGGTGTGCGAGAAGGCCAAGAAGAAGGGCATGGCCGGCTGGACGTACGCGGGCAAGTACCCGTACTACCTCCCCTTCTCGCTGTACCCGATGATCGGCAAGGTCGGCGGCCGCGAGGTGCTCGACGCCATCGACAACCTGGAGCCGAACGCCTGGAAGCACCCCGCCGTCAAGGCGTGTTTCGAGGCCTACTACGAGCTGTACAAGAAGGGCTACATCCTCAAGGGCACCCCGGGCCTCGACCACATCCAGTCCCAGACCGCCTGGGCCGAGGGCAAGGCGCTGTTCATCCCGAACGGCTCCTGGGTGGAGAACGAGTCGGCCAACGTCATCCCGTCCGGCTTCGACCTCGCGGTCTCCGCGCCCACCGGCCTCGACGGCTCCGACAAGCTGCCGTTCGGCACCATCTGGGCCTCCGGCGGCGAGCCCTTCATCGTGCCGCAGAAGGCGAAGAACACCGAGGGCGGCATGGAGCAGCTGCGCATCATGCTCTCCGAGGCGTCCTCGAAGAACTTCACCGCCAAGGTGAAGTCGCTGACCGCGTACAACGGCGGCACCTCCGGCATCCCCCTCACCCCGGGCCTGAAGTCGGGCGTGGCGGCGCTGGACAAGGCCGGGAGCAACGTGGTGAATCCCCGCCTGCAGGACTGGTACGTGCAGCTGCAGAAGGAGAAGATCGGGGTGGCCGGACTCGGCGAGATGATGGCGGGCCGCCTCACCCCGGCCGAGGCCGTCAAGAAGATCCAGGGCTTCGCCGACGAAGCGGCCAAGGACACCTCGATCAAGCACTACAAGCACCAGTAATCCCGCACCCTGACAGCACCGGAGTGGCGATGCAGCACGGCAAGTACCGGTTCATCGTGGGGTTTCTGGCATTGCCCCTCGGACTGTACGCGCTCTTCGTGGTGTGGCCGTTCATCCAGTCCATCTACTACTCGTTCACGGACTGGACGGGCCTCAGCCCCGAATTCAAGATGGTCGGCTTCGACAACTACAAGAGGATGTTCGACGACGACATCTTCTGGAAGTCGTTGCAACACAGTCTGCTGTTCGCTCTGGTGCTGCCGGTGGTGACCCTCGGGCTGGCCCTGTTCTTCGCCTTCATGATCAATGTGGGCGGACGGCACAAGAGGGGCGGACCCGCGATCTCGGGTGTCCGGGGCTCGTCCTTCTACAAGATCGTCTACTTCTTCCCGCAGGTGCTCTCCATCGCGATCGTCTCGCTGCTGTTCGCCTTCGCGTACAACCCGGAGAGCGGCGCGATCAACTCCGTCCTGCGCGGGATCGGCCTCGACAACGTCCAGCCGCTGTGGCTGGGCGATCCGAGCCTCGCGCTGTGGTGCGTGATGGCGGTGCTCGTCTGGTCCACGGTCGGCTTCTTCGTGGTGCTGTTCTCCGCCGGCATGGCGTCGATCCCGGCCGAACTGTACGAGGCGGCCCTGCTGGACGGCGCCGGCCGCGCCGCCACCTTCTTCCGCGTCACCCTGCCGCTGCTGTGGGACACCGTGCAGTCCGGCTGGGTCTACATGGGCATCCTCGCGCTCGGCGCCGAGTCGTTCGCGGTCGTACAGATCATGACGACCGGACCGGGCGGGCCCGACTACTCGACCACCGTGATGGTCCTGTACGTGTACCAGAAGGCGTTCCGGGACGGTCAGGCCGCCTACGCCACCACCATCGGCGTCGCCCTGCTCGTCGTCACGCTCGCGTTCGCGGCGATCGTGATGCGGCTGGGCCGTCGCGAGCGGCTGGAGTTCTGAATCGATGAAGACGACCGAGAGCCCCGCACCGCTGCCGGCCGGGTCCGGCGCGAGCGTCTCCAAGGTGGACGCGGCCCCGGCCGTCCCGCCCTCCCGGAGGAAGAGGGAGGGCGGTGTCCTCAACGTCTTCTCCCACGGCGTCCTGGTCATCTGGGCGATCATGGTGGTGATGCCGCTGCTGTGGGCGGTGATGACGTCCTTCAAGGACGACGGCTCGATCTTCGGCTCGCCCTGGTCCCTGCCGGACAGGCTGCACTTCGACAACTGGTCCCGGGCGTGGACCGACGCCCACATGAGCGACTACTTCCTGAACACCGTCCTGGTGGTCGGCGGCTCGCTCGTCGGCACCCTGGTGCTCGGCTCCATGGCGGCGTACGTGCTGGCCCGCTTCGACTTCCCCGGCAACCGCTTCATCTACTACCTGTTCGTCGGCGGCATGAGCTTCCCGATCATGCTCGCGCTGGTCCCGCTGTTCTACGTCGTGAACAACATGGGCCTGCTGAACACGATCCACGGCCTGATCCTGGTCTACATCGCCTACTCGCTGCCGTTCACGGTCTTCTTCCTGACGGCGTTCTTCCGCACCCTGCCCACCTCGGTGGCGGAGGCGGCCTTCGTCGACGGTGCTTCGCACACGCGTACGTTCTTCCAGATCATGCTGCCCATGGCCAAGCCGGGCCTGATCAGCGTGGGCATCTTCAACTTCCTGGGCCAGTGGAACCAGTACATGCTGCCCACGGTCCTGAACACCGACCCCGACAAGCGCGTCCTGACCCAGGGACTGGTCCAGCTGGCGGTCAGCCAGGGGTACAAGGGCGACTGGTCCGGGCTGTTCGCGGGCCTGGTCATGGCGATGCTGCCGGTGCTCGCGGCCTACATCGTCTTCCAGCGGCAGGTGGTGCAGGGGCTGACCGCGGGGGCGCTGAAGTAGCGGCGGGAACCTCGCGGGGTGACGCTCCGCGACCACATGGACGCACATCGTCCCGGCTGCCGGGAGGGTGTGCGTTCCGGTGTCCGTGTACCCGGAAACGGTTCAACCTCTTGACGGGAGTCACCCCGAACGGCTCAGCTTAGAGTTCACTAGTTGGACATACACGGGGCCTCGCCGAAGCGGCCCCGCGCTCAGGAGGTCGTCGTGGAGACTCCAGGGTCGCAGTCATCACTGCACCGAGCCAACCTGGAGCGGGTGGTCCGGGCCGTACGCCTGGCCGGGTCCCTCACGCAGGCGGAGATCGCGCGGACGACCGGTCTGTCCGCGGCGACCGTCTCGAACATCGTGCGGGAGCTGAAGGACGGCGGGACCGTCGAGGTCACGCCCACGTCGGCGGGCGGCCGGCGGGCGCGCAGCGTCAGCCTGAGCGGCGACGCCGGCATCGTGATCGGCGTCGACTTCGGGCACACCCACCTGCGGGTCGCGATCGGCAACCTGGCCCATCAGGTGCTGGCCGAGGAGGCCGAGCCGCTGGACGTGGACGCCTCCTCCGCGCAGGGCTTCGACCGGGCCGAGGAGCTGGTCAGCCGCCTGATCGCGGCGACGGGCGTGGACCGCTCGAAGGTGGCCGGTGTGGGGCTCGGCGTGCCCGGGCCCATCGACGTGGAGTCGGGGACGCTGGGGTCCACCGCGATCCTGCCCGGCTGGGGCGGCACCAAGCCCGCCGAGGAGCTGCGCGACCGGCTCGGCGTGCCGGTGCACGTCGACAACGACGCCAACCTCGGCGCCCTCGGCGAGCTGGTCTGGGGCAGTGGCAAGGGCGTGCGCGACCTCGCGTACATCAAGGTCGCGAGCGGTGTCGGCGCCGGCCTGGTGATCGACGGCAAGATCTACCGCGGGCCCGGCGGCACGGCCGGGGAGATCGGGCACATCACCCTCGACGAGTCCGGTCCGGTCTGCCGCTGCGGCAACCGCGGCTGCCTGGAGACGTTCACGGCGGCCCGCTACGTGCTCCCGCTGCTCCAGCCCGGCCACGGCCCCGATCTGACCATGGAGGGCGTCGTGCGGCTGGCCAGGGACGGCGACCCCGGCTGCCGCCGGGTGATCGCCGACGTCGGCCGGCACATCGGCAGCGGAGTGGCCAATCTCTGCAACCTGCTGAATCCGAGCCGGGTGGTCCTCGGCGGTGATCTCGCCGAGGCCGGTGAGCTGGTGCTCGGCCCGATCAGGGAGTCCGTGGGGCGCTACGCCATCCCCAGCGCCGCCCGCCAACTCTCCGTGCTTCCCGGGGCACTTGGGGGCCGTGCGGAGGTGCTCGGAGCGCTCGCCCTCGCGCTCAGCGAGATGGGCGATTCGACCCTTTTGGACGGGTCGCTGCCCTCGGTCAGTCCTGCCTTCACTTAGAGAACGGATGGCACCGTTGCCATCTCGTTAAGGATTTACTTCTTGACGTCGCACGTGTGGCCGAGTTGACTTCCAGCCACCTCGGCCGCAACGACGCGGCCTCGTCAGGGAGGTTTCTGAAGTGAACACGCGTATGCGTCGTGCCGCCGTTGCCGTTGCCGCTGGTGCGATGGCCGTTTCGCTGGCCGCCTGTGGCAGTGCCAAGGAATCCAAGGGTGGGAGCGACCACTCCGGCTCCGCTCCGAAGAAGGGCGACGACATCACGGTCGGTCTGCTCCTTCCGGAGAACCAGACCGCTCGTTACGAGAAGTTCGACAAGCCCATCATCGAGAAGCAGGTCAAGGACCTGACGAACGGCAAGGGCAAGGTCGTCTACGCCAACGCCAAGCAGGACGCCACCACGCAGAACCAGCAGGTCGACACGATGGTGACCAACAAGGTCGACGTGCTGATCGTGGACGCGGTGGACTCCAAGGCCATCGCCGGCTCGATCAAGAAGGCCAAGGACGCCGGCATCCCGGTCGTCGCCTACGACCGCCTGGCCGAGGGCCCGATCGACGCCTACACCTCCTTCGACAACGAGGCGGTCGGCCACACCCAGGGCAAGGCCCTCCTGAAGGCGCTGGGCGACAAGGCCAAGCCCTCCGCCAAGATCGTCATGATGAACGGCGCGATCACCGACCCGAACGCCGCCTTCTTCAAGAAGGGCGCGCTGGCGGAGCTCAAGGGCAAGGTCGACATCGCCAAGTCGTACGACACCAAGGAGTGGAAGCCGGAGAACGCTAACGCCAACATGGAGGGCGCCATCTCCGCCCTCGGCAAGAAGAACATCGTGGGCGTCTACTCCGCCAACGACGGCATGGCCGGCGGTATCATCACCGCGCTCAAGGCCGCGGGCATCAGCGTCCCGGTGACCGGCCAGGACGCCGAGCTCGCCGGCGTGCAGCGCATCGTGACGGGCGACCAGTACATGAGCGTGTACAAGTCCTACCCGCAGGAGGCCGCCGTGGCCGCCAAGATGGCCGTCGCGCTCGGCAAGGGCGAGAAGCTCGACTCCATCGCCACCAGCAAGGTCGACAGCCCGACCACCAAGCAGGTCGCGTCGGTCATCGTCCCGGTCGTCTCGCTGACCAAGGACAACATCAAGGAGACCGTCATCAAGGACGGCTTCTACACGGTCAGCGACATCTGCACCGACAAGTACAAGTCGGCCTGCGACAAGATCGGTCTGAAGTAAGCAGCCGCATCTCCCTTACCGTACGCGCGAGTTGCCCGGACAATTCTTCGGGAGATGCGCGCTACGAACTCCTTCCGGCGCCCCGCATCCACCAGCCCCGCAAAGCTAGGGCGGGGCGCCGGACGGACCCCCCCTCCAAACTTCTGCACAACCTCCCGCCGGGTCAGGCGGCGAAGGAGATGGTTCACGTGTCCGCTACGCCCGTGCTGGCGTTGCGCGGGGTCTCCAAGCGGTTCGGTGCCGTCCAGGCGCTCACCGACGTAGAGCTTGAGGTCCACGCCGGTGAAGTGGTCGCCCTGGTGGGCGACAACGGCGCCGGAAAGTCCACGCTGGTCAAGACGATCGCCGGCGTGCATCCCATCGATGAGGGCGTCATCGAGTGGGACGGCAAGGCCGTCTCGATCAGCAAGCCGCACGACGCCCAGAACCTGGGCATCGCGACCGTCTACCAGGACCTCGCGCTGTGCGACAACATCGACGTCGTCGGCAACCTCTACCTGGGCCGGGAGCTGCGCAAGCGCGGCGTCCTGGACGAGGTGGAGATGGAGCGCCGTTCGCGTGAGCTGCTCACCACGCTGTCGATCCGCATCCCCAGCGTGCGCATCCCGATCGCCTCGCTCTCCGGCGGTCAGCGCCAGACCGTGGCCATCGCCCGCTCCATGCTCGGCGAGCCCAAGCTGGTCATCCTCGACGAGCCCACCGCGGCCCTCGGTGTCGAGCAGACCGCCCAGGTCCTCGACCTCGTGGAGCGGCTGCGCGAGCGCGGCCACGCGGTGATCCTCATCAGCCACAACATGGCCGATGTGAAGGCCGTGGCGGACAAGGTCGCCGTGCTGCGCCTGGGGCGCAACAACGGCGTGTTCGAGGTCAAGTCCACCTCGCAGGAAGAGATCATCTCCGCCATCACCGGTGCCACGGACAACGCCGTGACCCGTCGTGCGGCGCGCAATGGGGAGGCTCAGAAGTGAGCATCGACAAGACCTCCGCCCCGGCCGGCCCGCAGACCGCGGAGAACCCGGAGGCGGCCGCCGGCTCGGACGTGGCCGTCGACCCTCGGCTGCTCGTGCGCGAGCAGGGCTTCGCCGGTTACGTCGGCGAGTTCAAGCGCAAGATCCGCGCCGGTGACCTCGGCTCCATCCCGGTCGTCGTCGGCCTGATCGTCATCTGGGCGATCTTCGCGAGCCTGAACCCCAACTTCCTCACCGCGGGCAACCTCTCCGACATCTCCGTGGCCATGGTCGGCACGGGCATGATCGCCGTCGGCATCGTCTTCGTCCTGCTGCTCGGCGAGATCGACCTGTCGGTCGGTTCGGTCAGCGGCGTCGCGGGTGCCACCTTCGCCGTGCTCAACATCACGCACGGCATGGCCGAGTGGCTGGCGCTGATCCTCGCCATCCTCACCGGCGCGGTCGCCGGCGCGATCCACGGCTTCTTCTTCGCCCGGGTGGGTGTCCCGGCCTTCGCGGTCACCCTGGCCGGTCTGCTGTTCTGGAACGGCTTCATGCTCCAGATCCTCGGCAGCAACGGCACGATCAACCTGGACGACAGCGGTCTGGTCGCCAAGCTGAGCGGCTACTACTTCAGCGACGTGGCGGCCGCCTACGGCCTCGCCGTGGCCGCCGTGGTCGTGTTCTTCCTCACCGCGTTCTTCGACAACCGCCGCCGTGAGGCCGCGGGTGTCCCGTCCCGTCCGCTGAGCGAGATCGTCGTCCGCACGGTGCTCCTCGCCGTGCTCGCCTTCGCCGCCGCCGCCGTCTTCAACCAGTACAAGGGCCTGCCGCTGGCCGTGGTGCTGTTCCTGGCGGTCCTGGTGATCACGGACTTCGTGCTGCGCCGCACCGCCTACGGCCGCAAGATCTTCGCGCTCGGCGGCAGCATCGAGGCCTCCCGCCGGGCCGGCATCAACGTCGCGGCGGTCCGGATCTCGGTCTACGCGATCTCCGGCACCTTCGCCGCCATCGGCGGCCTGTTCATCGCCTCCAAGATCACCTCGGCCAACCAGGGCGCCGGCGGCGGTGACCTGCTGATGAACGCGATCGCGGCGGCCGTGATCGGCGGCACGTCCCTCTTCGGCGGCCGCGGCCGGACCTGGAACGCGCTCCTCGGCGTGCTGGTGATCGTCTCGATCCAGTACGGCCTCGCCCTGGAGAGCATCGCCTCCCCGGTCCAGTACATGATCACCGGTGGCGTGCTGCTGGCCACCGTCGTCATCGACGCGGTGACCCGCAAGACCCAGAAGTCGGCCGGGCGCGCGTAACGCCCGGTCAGCCCCTGTGCCCGGCGCCCTCCCAGGTGCCGGGCACAGCCGTGTCTTACACCCGGACACCGGCGGCGAAGCCGGAACATTAGACTCGACAAGCCCGGCAACAGCTCGATCAGCTCTACTGCAAGGAGGCACGGGTGCCGCTGCTGACCCGCATCAGGGGACCGCGCGATCTGGACCGGCTCAGCCCGGAGGAGCTCGACCGGCTGGCGGAGGAGATCCGCACCTTCCTCGTCGACGCCGTCTCCAAGACCGGCGGCCACCTGGGCCCGAACCTGGGCGTGGTCGAGCTCACCATCGCCCTGCACCGCGTCTTCGAGTCCCCGAAGGACAAGATCCTGTGGGACACCGGCCACCAGTCCTACGTGCACAAGCTGCTCACCGGCCGGCAGGACTTCTCCAGGCTGAAGATGAAGGGCGGCCTGTCCGGCTACCCCTCGCAGGCCGAGTCCGAGCACGACGTCATCGAGAACAGCCACGCCTCCACGGTCCTCGGCTGGGCGGACGGCATCGCCAAGGCCAACCAGCTGAAGAAGCGCGACAGCCACGTCGTCGCCGTGATCGGTGACGGCGCCCTGACCGGCGGCATGGCCTGGGAGGCGCTGAACAACATCGCCGAGGCCAAGGACCGCCCGCTCGTCATCGTCGTCAACGACAACGAGCGCTCCTACGCCCCGACCATCGGCGGCCTCGCCAACCACCTGGCCACCCTGCGCACGACCGACGGCTACGAGCGCTTCCTGGCCCGGACGAAGGACATCCTCGACCGCACCCCGGTCGTCGGCAAGCCCCTGTACGAGACCCTGCACGGCGCCAAGAAGGGGCTGAAGGACTTCATCGCCCCGCAGGGCATGTTCGAGGACCTCGGCCTGAAGTACGTGGGCCCGATCGACGGACACGACATCGAGGCGCTGGAGTCGGCGCTGGCCCGGGCCAAGCGGTTCGGCGGCCCGGTGATCGTGCACTGCCTCACCGAGAAGGGCCGCGGCTACCAGCCCGCCCTCCAGGACGAGGCCGACCGCTTCCACGCCGTCGGCAAGATCCACCCCGACACGGGCCTGCCGATCGCCTCCTCCGGCGCCGACTGGACCTCCGTGTTCGGCGAGGAGATGGTCAGGCTCGGCGAGGAGCGCGAGGACGTCGTCGCCATCACGGCGGCCATGCTCCAGCCGGTCGGCCTGGACAAGTTCGCCAAGCGCTTCCCCGACCGGGTGTACGACGTCGGGATCGCCGAGCAGCACGGAGCCGTCTCCGCGGCCGGTCTCGCGCACGCGGGCGTCCACCCCGTCTTCGCCGTGTACGCCACCTTCCTCAACCGCGCCTTCGACCAGGTCCTCATGGACGTGGCCCTGCACAGGTGCGGGGTGACCTTCGTGCTGGACCGCGCCGGTGTCACCGGTACCGACGGCGCCTCCCACAACGGCATGTGGGACATGTCCATCCTCCAGGTCGTGCCCGGACTGCGGCTCGCCGCCCCGCGCGACGCCGACCAGGTCCGGGCCCAGCTGCGCGAGGCCGTCGCCGTCGAGGACGCGCCGACCGTGGTGCGTTTCTCGAAGGGCGCCGTCGGTCCCGCCGTCCCCGCCGTGGGCCGGGTCGGCGGCATGGACGTGCTGCGTGAGCCGGGCACCGGGAAGCCCGACGTGCTGCTGGTCTCGGTGGGCGCCCTCGCGCCGATGTGCCTGGAGATCGCCGGCCTGCTCGACCAGCAGGGCATCTCCACCACCGTGGTCGACCCGCGCTGGGTCAAGCCCGTCGACGAGGCCATGGCCCCGCTGGCCGAGCGCCACCGCGTCGTCGTCACCGTCGAGGACAACAGCCGGGCCGGCGGTGTCGGCTCCGCGATCGCCCAGGCGCTGCGCGACGCGGGCGTGGACGTGCCGCTGCGCGACTTCGGCATCCCGCCGCGCTTCCTCGACCACGCCTCCCGCGCCGAGGTCATGGCCGAGATCGGGCTGACCGCGCCCGACATCGCCCGCCAGGTCACCGGGCTGGTCTCCAGGCTCGACGGCCGGTTCGACCGTACGGAGCAGGCCGTGGACTCCGTGGAGCCCGCGCGCGACTAGGCCAGGGGCTCCTCCGGGCCGGTTCCGCCCTGTCCCCAGGTGGCGGAACCGGCCCTTCTGCGTGAACCTGCCTGTGCCGGGGCATACGCATCCCGACCCTCTCGATCATGTTGAGCCATATCGAGGCCTCACAAGCGTGGGAGGCAGGACGTGAGCAGCGCGCTCTTCCGGACGAAGAACGTCGAGCAGTCCATCCAGGACACCGAGGAACCCGAGCATGCGCTCAGGAAGTCGCTGACCGCCCTGGATCTGACGGTCTTCGGTGTCGGTGTCATCATCGGCACCGGCATCTTCGTCCTCACCGGCGCCGCGGCCAGGGACAGCGCCGGTCCCGCCGTGTCCCTGTCCTTCGTCGTGGCCGGTGTCGTCTGCGCGCTCGCCGCCCTGTGCTATGCCGAGTTCGCCTCCACACTCCCGGTGGCCGGCTCCGCCTACACGTTCTCGTACGCCTCGCTCGGCGAGCTGCCCGCCTGGATCATCGGCTGGGATCTGGTCCTCGAACTGGCGCTCGGCACGGCGGTGGTCGCGGTCGGCTGGTCCGGTTACATCCACTCGCTGCTCGACAACGTGGGCTGGCACCTGCCCGGATACCTCAGCGGCCGGGACGGCGCCTCCGGCTTCGGCTTCGACATCCTCGCCGCCGCCCTCGTCCTGGTGCTCACCGCCATCCTCGTCGTCGGCATGAAGCTCTCCGCGCGGGTCACCTCCGTCGTCGTCGCCATCAAGGTGGCCGTGGTCCTCGTCGTGATCATCGCGGGCGCCTTCTTCGTGAACCCCGACAACTACAAGCCGTTCATCCCGAAGCCGCAGTCCGCGGAGGCGGCGGGGAACCTCAAGGCCCCCCTCATCCAGCTCATGTTCGGCTGGGCGCCCTCCAACTTCGGCGTCATGGGCATCTTCACCGCGGCATCCGTGGTCTTCTTCGCCTTCATCGGCTTCGACGTCGTCGCCACGGCCGCCGAGGAGACCCGCAACCCGCAGCGCGACGTGCCGCGCGGCATCCTGGGCTCCCTGATCATCTGCACCACCCTGTACGTGGCGGTGTCGATCGTGGTGACCGGCATGCAGAAGTACAGCAGGCTGAACATCAAGGCGCCGCTCGCCGACGCCTTCAAGTCCACCGGGCACCCGTGGTTCGCGGGCCTGATCAGCTTCGGCGCCGCCGTCGGTCTGACCACGGTGTGCATGATCCTGCTGCTGGGCCAGTCCCGGGTGTTCTTCGCCATGAGCCGTGACGGGCTGCTGCCCCGGTTCTTCTCGCACACCCATCCCCGGTTCCGCACCCCGTACCGGCCCACCATCCTGCTCGGCGTCATCATCGCGATCGTCGCGGGCTTCACCAGCCTCAGCGAACTCGCCGAACTGGTGAACATCGGCACGCTCTTCGCCTTCATCGTCGTCGCCATCAGCGTGATCATCCTGCGCCGTACCCGTCCCGACCTGGAGCGCTCCTTCCGTACCCCGCTGGTCCCCGTGATCCCGATCCTGTCGGTGTGCGCCTCGCTGTGGCTGATGCTGAACCTGCCCGCCGAGACCTGGCTGCGGTTCGCGATCTGGATGCTGATCGGCTTGGTCGTCTACTTCCTGTACGGCCGCTCGCACAGCCGCCTCCGAGAGCGCGAGGCGGCCGGGACGGGCCGGACACCGCAGCCACCTGCCGGCAAGGCCCTGTGACCACCCCGAACCGGCCTCTGCGGCAGGCCTCGTAACACACCGTCAGGGGCAGCGGCCCCGTATGTCCCGCTTCGGAGGGAAGCGCGGAGCCGGATAGCGTGCTGACCATGCTCGCCGTCCCGCTCGTCCCCACACGGTCCGTGACCACCAGAACGGCCTTCTGGGGACGGCTGCTGCCCGTGCTCGCCGCTCTGGCCTGCCTCACCCGGATCCCCTCGTTCGTCCGTCCGCTGTGGAACCCCGACGAGGGGTATCTCGCCGTGCAGGCCCGCCTCCTCGCCGAGGGCGGGCGGCTGTACGAGACGGTCGTGGACCGCAAGCCGCCACTGCTGCCCTGGCTGTACGAGGCCGTCTTCGCGGTGTGCGGACAGGGCTCCCTCGCACCGCTGAGGGCGCTTGCCGTCCTCGCCCAGCTGCTCACCGCGGTCCTGCTCGCCTCGCTGGCCCGGCGCCGCTGGGGCGACCGTGCGGGGCGGACCGCCGGGGTGCTGTACCTGCTGGTCTCGGTCGGGCTCAATCCGGAGGACGCGCAGGCCGCCACCTTCGAGGTGTTCATACTGCCGTGCACGGCCGCCGCCGTGTGGTGCGCCGACCGCGGGCGCTGGGGCGCGGCCGGGGCCGCCGTCGCCGCCGCGTTCCTCACCAAGCAGACCGGCGGAGCGGTACTGCTGCCGGTGGTCTGGCTGCTGCACCGGCAGGGCGCCGCGCGGGCGGGCGCCGGACGGCTCGCGGCCGGGTTCGCCGTACCGGTGCTCGGCGCGGCGCTGGCGACCGACCCGGCCGGATTCCTGTTCTGGACGGTGACCGGCTCGGCGGCCTACGCCTCCTTCACCGGGTCCGAATTCCACGCCCTGGTCCGGGCGACGGCCAACACCGCGATCCTGGCCGGGGCCGCGACGGGCCTGCTCATGCCCATCGCGCGGGCCCGGCGCATCGCCCGGGGCGGGTCGGCGGACCTGTGGCTCTGGCTGGCCTCCTCGGCCGTCGCCGTGTGCCTCGGGTTCCACTTCTTCGGGCACTACTACCTGCAACTCACCGCGCCGCTCGCCCTGCTGGCCACGGAGGCGCTGCAGATCCTGCCGGCGCAGCGGTGCGTGTCCGCCGTCCTCACCTCCGCCTGCTGCTGCACCCTCTTCCTCACCTGGGGCCTGCTCGCCCCGCGCCCCGAACTCCTCCACGTCCAGCGGATCGCGTCCGCCCTCGAACAGCGCACCGCGCCGAGCGACCGGGTCCTCGTCTGGGGCATACACCCCGAGACGTACTGGCTGGCCGACCGCATGCCGGCCACCCGCTACCTCACCGCGGGGCTGCTCACCAACTACAGCGGCGGGCGCGACGGCACCCAGGTCGGCGAGAAGTACGCCGTGGCCGGCACCTGGCCGGTCTTCCGGCGGGAGATGGGCGCGCACCGTCCCGCTCTGGTCGTCGACGACTCCCGCGGCAAGCCGTACGCACCCGGCCGCGTCCCCGGCCTGCGGCGCCTGCTCGCGGCGGGCTACGAGGAGGTGGGCACGGTGGACGGGGCGGTGCTGTACGCCCGGGTACCGGGGGAGTAGCGAGGGGTTCGGTCCGGGACCGCCCGGGCCGGCCACCTCGGTACGGGCCGGCCCTGGTCCGTGCGGGAGGGCGGGTGGAGCACCGGGAGCGGCCCCCCTGGTCCGTGCGGGAGGGCGGGTGGAGCACCGGGAGCGGCCCCCCTGGTCCGTGCGGGACGGTCGGCGGAGTACCGGGGGCGGCCCGGGATCGCGGGGCCGCCGCCGCAGGCCTTGGGGAGTGGCGGGAGCGGCTCAGCCCAGGACCGTGCGCGGGCCGGCCACCTCCGCGCCCAGCTCCGTCACCCTGCGCCGCAGTTCACGGTCGGCCGTGACCACGAGACGGTCCCGGTCGGGGTGCTCGGCGACCAGCTCCACGATCCGGTCGTCCCCGCTGCCCGGCGCCGACTCCACCCGCACCCCCGGCACGGACGGCACGCCCCGGGCCGCGCCCTCCACCACGAGCACCATCTCCGCCGGGCCCGCACGCCCGGGCAGCCCGGCCCCGGCCAGCCGGTCCCGCAGCCGCTCCGCGGCCCCCTTGCGGTCGTGCCACCAGCCGTCGGGCCGCGATCCGACGACGTTCGCACCGTCCACGATCACCAGCGGCGGATCGTGCTGGGGCGTGGCATCGGAGGCGTCATCCATACCTCCAAGGGTCGCACGCCGGCGGCCGGGGGCGGTCCGGCCGCACGGTGCGCACCGGATTAAGGTGAACCGGTGAACGGCGACTGGCTCCTCCGCGGCCGCGACGGCCGGCTCAGCGCCTACCGGCTGTCGTCCGATACCGTCCTGTGCCGCGCAGAGAGCGGCCCCGGCGGCTCCTGGACCGGCCCGCGGCGGGTGGGCGGCGAGCAGAGACTCCATCCCGTCCTCGCCGTCGGCCAGGGCGCCGACGGCTACGCCCACCTGGTCTCCTGGCGCCCCACGGTCAAGGGTGAGTCGGGGCTGGTGCACAGCACGCACTTCCGGCCGCGGCTGGCGGCCCTGGACTGGAATCCGATCGGCCATCCGGACAAGAAGGGCGACCGCACCGGCACGCCCGCCGTCGCGGTCGACGCCCAGGGCCGCGCCCATGTCTTCGTGCGCAACGCCGGCGGCGGCGTGAGCCTCCTCGCGCAGAAGGAGAAGGGCGGCTGGGAAGCCTGGCGGCACCTGGAGGGCGAGGAGGTCCAGGACGGATTCGCGGCGGTGACGGGCGAGTCCGGCCGGGTCGAGCTGTACGCGGCCGTTCCCACGGGCCTGGCGTACTGGCACCAGTCGGAGCCCGGCGCCCGGCCCGTGCTCCAGGAGACCCTGCGGGCCCCGGTCCGGCCGGGCACCCTGTACGCCCTCGCCACGTCCGCCCGCAGCACGACCGTCTTCTACACCGACACCTCCGGCGACCTGTGCGCCTGGCGTCCCGGCGGCAAGCCGGCCACCCTGCTGCCCTCGGCCGGCTCCGGCCCGGTCGCCGCGGTCCGCTGCGAACTCGACGGCCACGACTGCACCCTGCTCGCCCAGCGCTCCGCGAGCGGCCGGGTCGTCTTCGCCGCGTACCCGACGGAGCTGGAGGCGGCGGGCGCCTGGTGGACCGAGTCCGGTCCGCGGCTGCCGGTGGACGCGCGGGTGTCCCTCGCGACGGACGGGACCGGCCGGGTGGTGGCGGCCACCTCGTCCGCGTCGACCGGGCAACTCCTGCTGACCCGGCGCAAGGACGAGCCGGGTCTGGCACTGGAGGCGTGGCGGCAGGTCTGAGTGCGCCATGATGGCTGCCGTGGACACCGAGACACTCATAGGCGCATGGCGGCGACTCCTCAGCGGCTCCGGGAAATCGTGGGTGCTCTTCGAGCACGGCACGTGCGTGGTGCTGGAGGAGCCCGTGGGACCACTCGCCGACCGGGGCACCGAGATCCTGCGCGAGTTCGGCCCCGTCAGCGTGAGCGGCCCGGCGGGCGACTTCCGCGTGCTCGAACTGAAGAACGGCGAGGGCTGGCTGGTGACCGGACACCACCCGGACGTCGTCACCTACGTCGCCCTCGACGAGTGCGAGGACCCCTCGCACCTGGCCGTCGGCATCCACGGACGGTCCAAGCGCGACCGGGACGGCAGGGAACCGCACGTCGTCCACGTCGAGGACGCCCGTCCGCCCGCTCCCTAGGTCCCGCGGCCACCCTCCGGTCGGCCGCCCGCACGGCAGGCCACGCGAGGTCGCCCACGGCGCCTAGGTGTACTCGGCCCATTCGCGTCTGCCGCGCGACGCCGTGCACGCCCTCCCGCCGCACCGGCCCCGGACCCGAGTACGTCCGGTACGAGCGCCTGGGGCCGGCACGCCGAGAGCACGCACCTGACGCCGCGCGGCCGCCCTTCGGGCGACGACGCGAATTGTCGGAGAGGACCTAGGAGTCGGACGCCTTGACGCCCGGCGGTTCGGGGGTGGCCGCCCGCTGGAAGGTGCCGTACAGCAGCCAGAGCCCGGGGATCAGCAGGACGGCGCCGCAGGCCAGGGCGATCAGGCAGGCGGACAGGACGGCGGGGCTGGAGGCGGCCTGGTCCACGGTGAGGCCGCCGACCAGCATGGCCGGGTACTGGGCCGCGCCCCAGGCCCACAGGATCGCCGCGACGGCGAGTGCGGCCGCCGCACGGGCCGCCACGTAGTGCCCCTTCACCAGCAGCCACAGCCCGGTGACACCGGCGACCGCGCTGATCACCACGAGCGGCAGTGCGCGATGGGTCAGCCCGTGGAACAGCTCGGGGGCGTCCGCGTGCAGCACCGCCGTCCCGGCCAGGGCGACGGCACCGCTGGCGAGCCCGCTGACCAGGGCGCGCCGCACGAACGTCCGGGCCAGTTCGTCCTCGCCCGCACGGTCGGCGTCGGCGCACAGGTAGACGGCCGCGAGGTGGGCGCACGTGAGGACGGCCAGTACGCCGCCGAGCACGGACGTGGGGTTGAGCCAGCTGGTGATCACGTTCCCTTCGGCGAGTCCGGGCGGTACCCGTCCCGAGGCGACCGCGCCGGCGACGGTGCCCAGGAAGAACGGGGTGACCAGCGAGGAGACCGCGAAGCACGCGCCGAACAGCCGCTGCTGCCACAGCTCGGTGCTGGCCTTGCGGAAGGCGAAGGCGGCACCCCGCGCGATGATGCCCAGGGCCGCGAAGGTCAGCGGCAGGTACAGGGTGGACATCACGGCCGCGAAGACCGGCGAGAAGCAGGACCACAGCAGGACGACCACGAAGATGAGCCAGACGTGGTTCGCCTCCCAGATCGGCCCGATGCTGTGCTCGATGAGCAGCCGCTGCTCACGGCCGCGAGCGGTGCCCCCGGCGAGCAGGTCCCACACACCGGCGCCGAAGTCGGCGCCGCCGAACAGGGCGTAGCAGGTCAGTCCGACCCACATGACGGCGAGGGCGGTGTCGGCGAGCACGTGACCTCCAACGGGGCGACACTTCGGGGCGGCGGGCGGCGGGCGGCGGGCGGCGGGCGGCGGGCGGCGGGGGCCGGTGACGGCGCGGTCCCGGTCACACGACGGGGTAGCTCCGCACGTCCGCCTCCTGCGGAGCGACCGGTACGGCCGTGCCACGGGCGAGGCGCCGCAGCACGTACACCGTCGCGACGGTCATGGCCGCGTACACCGCCAGCACCAGCCACAGGCCCACCCACAGCCCGGGCGCCGGATTGACGGCGTCCCGCACGCTCATCACACCCCACACGATCCACGGCTGCCTGCCCAGCTCGGTGACGGTCCAGCCGCTCTCCAGCGCCACCACGGACGCCGGGCCGGAGACCGCGACCAGCGCCAGCAGCAGCCGGCTGCCGCGCCGGTCGAGCAGTTCGCCGCCGGAACGCCGGGTCCGCCACCACGACAGCAGCAGCCACAGGCCGAGCGCCAGCAGGAAGAAGCCGATGGCGACCATCAGGTCGAACGCCCAGTGCACGCCCGTGACCGCGGGCCACTGGCTCCGGGGCACCTGGTCGAGGCCCCGGACCACGGTGTCGGCCCGGTACCCGACGAGCAGGGACAGCCCACTGGGAACCTCCAGCCCGTACTTCAGCCCCGAGTCCCCGGCGATCCCACCGAGGGTGAGGGGGACGTGGGAGCCGGTGCGGTAGACGCCCTCGATGGCGGCCAGTTTGGTCGGCTGGTAGTCGGCCAGGAAACGGGCGGCCCAGTCGCCCACCACGAGCTGGAAGGGGGACACGACCGCCCCGACCGTGAGCGGAAGGGCGAACCCGGCCTTGTGGTACACGTCCCGGCGCCCCCGGAGCAGGGCGACCGCGTAGACGGCGGCCGTCAGGAACGACGCCACCATGAAAGCGGCGAGGATCATGTGCACCGTCTGCGGCGGACTCGCCGGGTTGAGCATCGCCGCCCAGGGGTCCACGCGCACCACCTTGCCGTCGCGCAGGGTGAATCCGCGGGGCTGGTTCATCCAGGCGTTCGCGCAGACCACGAAGAACGCCGAGGCGGTGCCGGCGATCACGATGGGGATGCCGGTGAGCAGGTGCCTGCGCGGCGGCAGCCGGTCCCAGGCGTACAGGTAGATGCCGAGGAAGATCGCCTCGATGAAGAACGCGATGCCCTCGAGCGCGAAGGGCAGCCCGATGACCTGGCCGAACCGGCCCATCAGGCCGGGCCACAGCAGACCCATCTCGAAGCTGAGGATGGTGCCGGACACGGCGCCCACCGCGAACAGCACCCCCATGGCCCGGGCCCAGCGCCGGGCCAGCAGCTTCAGCGCCGGATCGTCCCGGCGGATGCCGAGCCATTCCGCCAGCAGGGTGAGCGCGGGCAGCCCGACCCCGAGGCAGGCGACGACGATGTGCCAGGCCAGAGAGAACCCCATCTGCGCCCGTGCGGCCGACAGATCGCCCTCCGTCACGCTGCGCGCGAGGACCGGCATGGGCCAGGAGCCGAAGGCAACAGCGATGTCATACACGGAGAGTCTGTACCCTGCCCTCTGCCGTGAACCGCCCGGACGGCCACATGATCACCCCATTAGGCAGCAATCACCCGCGACATCGGCTCTGTCCGGGATTCGGAGCCGAGTGTCACGCCGTATCAGCGGGGGCGCCGGGGTGACGGGCCGCCGAGGCTGCCGGGCCTGTCCGGGGCGTTCGACGACAGGCCCCGGGGCGAGACGCCGATGCCCGGCACACCAGGAGGTGTGCCGGGCATCGCGGGATCGTGCGGAGGGTTACGCCGGGACGCTCGCCACGCCCGGAGCGAGGAACTTCCTTCCGTTCACGCGCTCCGAGACACCCTCGCGGTCCAGGTACGGCGTGATGCCGCCCAGGTGGAAGGGCCAGCCGGCGCCCGTGATCAGGCACAGGTCGATGTCCTGGGCCTCGGCGACGACGCCCTCGTCGAGCATGAGCCCGATCTCCTGCGCCACCGCGTCCAGCACCCGGGCCCGCACCTGCTCCTCGGTCAGGACGGCGTCGCCCTGCTGCAGCAGCGCGGCGACCTCCGGGTCCAGCTCCGGCTTGCCGCTGTCGTAGACGTAGAAGCCGCGCTTGCCCGCCTCGACGACCGCCTTGAGGTTCGGGGAGACCGTGAAGCGGTCCGGGAAGGCCCGGTTGAGGGTCTCCGAGACGTGCAGGCCGATCGCCGGGCCGACCAGCTCCAGCAGCACCAGCGGGGACATCGGCAGACCGAGCGGCTCGATCGCCTTCTCGGCGACCTCGACCGGGGTGCCCTCGTCGATGACGTTCTGGATCTCGCCCATGAAGCGGGTCAGGATGCGGTTCACGACGAACGCCGGGGCGTCCTTGGTGAGGACCGCGGTCTTCTTCAGCTTCTTGGCGACGGCGAACGCGGTCGCGAGCGAGGCGTCGTCCGTCTTCTCGCCGCGGACGATCTCCAGCAGCGGCAGGACCGCGACCGGGTTGAAGAAGTGGAAGCCGACGACCCGCTCGGGGTGCTTGAGCTTCGACGCCATCTCCGACACCGACAGCGACGAGGTGTTGGTGGCGAGGATCGCGTGCGCCGGGGCGACCGCCTCGACCTCCGCGAACACCTTCTGCTTGACGCCGATCTCCTCGAACACGGCCTCGATGACGAAGTCCGCGTCCGCGAAGCCCTCGGCCTTGTCCAGGACACCGGACACCAGCGCCTTCAGGCGGTTGGCCTTGTCCTGGTTGATCCGGCCCTTGCCGAGCAGCTTGTCGATCTCGGCGTGGACGTAGCCCACACCCTTGTCGACGCGCTCCTGGTCGATGTCGGTCAGCACGACCGGCACCTCCAGGCGGCGCAGGAACAGCAGGGCGAGCTGCGAGGCCATCAGACCGGCGCCGACGACACCGACCTTGGTGACCGGGCGGGCCAGGTTCTTGTCCGGGGCGCCGGCGGGACGCTTGCCGCGCTTCTGGACCAGGTTGAAGGCGTAGATGCCGGAGCGCAGTTCACCGCCCATGATCAGGTCGGCGAGGGCCTGGTCCTCGGCGTCGTAGCCCTGCTGCAGGTCGCCGTTCTTGGCGGCCTCGATGATGTCCAGGGCGCGGTAGGCGGCCGGAGCGGCGCCGTGCACCTTGGAGTCGGCGATGGAGCGGCCCTTGGCGACGGCCTGGTCCCAGCCCTCGCCGCGGTCGATCGCCGGACGCTCGACGGTGATCTCGCCCTTGAGCACCTGGGCGGTCCAGATCAGCGACTGCTCCAGGAAGTCGGCACCCTCGAAGAGGGCGTCGGCGATACCGAGTTCGAAGACCTGCCGGCCCTTGAGCTGCTTGTTCTGGTTCAGCGAGTTCTCGATGACGACCGATACGGCCTTCTCGGCGCCGATCAGGTTCGGCAGCAGCGTGCAGCCGCCCCAGCCGGGGACGAGACCGAGGAAGACCTCGGGCAGCGAGAACGCCGGGATCGCCGCGGAGACGGTGCGGTAGCCGCAGTGCAGGCCGACCTCGACGCCGCCGCCCATCGCGGCACCGTTGTAGTAGGCGAACGTCGGGACCGCGAGGCCCGCGAGGCGCTTGAAGACCTCGTGGCCGCCCTTGCCGATGGCGAGCGCGTCCTCGTGCTTCTTCAGCAGTTCGACGCCCTTGAGGTCGGCGCCCACCGCGAAGATGAACGGCTTGCCGGTGACACCGGCGCCGACGATCGTGCCCTCGGCCGCCTCCTTCTCGACCTGGTCGATCGCCCTGTCGAGGTTGGCGAGCGACTGGGGCCCGAAGGTGGTCGGCTTGGTGTGGTCCAGGCCGTTGTCCAGGGTGATGAGCGCGAAGCGCCCGGCACCGAAGGGCAGGTCGAGGTGGCGTACGTGCGCCTGCGTGACGACCTCGTCCGGGAACAGCTCGGCCGCGCCCTTCAGGAGCTCAGCGGTGGTGCTCACTTGTCGCCTCCGTCGAAGTGCGGGTTCTCCCAGATGACCGTCGCGCCCATGCCGAAGCCGACGCACATGGTGGTCAGGCCGTAGCGGACCTGCGGCTGCTCCTCGAACTGGCGGGCCAGCTGCGTCATCAGACGGACGCCGGAGGAGGCGAGCGGGTGGCCGTAGGCGATCGCGCCGCCGTACTGGTTGACGCGCTCGTCGTCGTCCGCGATGCCGTAGTGGTCGAGGAAGGCGAGCACCTGGACGGCGAAGGCCTCGTTGATCTCGAACAGGCCGATGTCGGAGATGGAGAGGCCCGCCTGCGCGAGGGCCTTCTCCGTCGCCGGGATCGGGCCGTAGCCCATCACCTCGGGCTCGACGCCCGCGAAGGCGTAGGAGACCAGGCGCATCCTGACCGGCAGGCCGTTCTCGCGGGCGAAGTCCTCGCTCGCGATGATCGACGCGGTGGCGCCGTCGTTCAGACCGGCCGCGTTGCCCGCGGTGACCCGGCCGTGCACCCGGAACGGGGTCTTCAGACCGGACAGGTTCTCCAGGGTGGTGCCCGGGCGCATCGGCTCGTCGGCGGTCACCAGGCCCCAGCCGGTCTCGCCGGCCTCGGCGTTGGTACGGCGCACCGAGATCGGCACCAGGTCCTGCTGGATCTTGCCGTTGGCGTACGCCTTGGCGGCCTTCTCCTGCGAGCGCACCGCGTACTCGTCCGCGCGCAGCTTGGTGATCTGCGGGTAGCGGTCGTGCAGGTTCTCCGCGGTCATGCCCATGAACAGGGCGGACTCGTCGACCAGCTTCTCGCTGACGAAGCGCGGGTTCGGGTCCACGCCCTCGCCCATCGGGTGGCGGCCCATGTGCTCCACGCCACCGGCGATGACGGCGTCGTAGGCGCCGAAGGCGATCGAGCCGGCGGTGGTCGTCACGGCGGTCAGGGCGCCGGCGCACATGCGGTCGATCGAGTAGCCGGGCACCGACTGCGGCAGACCCGCGAGGATGCCGGCCGTGCGGCCGAGGGTGAGGCCCTGGTCACCGATCTGCGTGGTCGCGGCGATGGCGACCTCGTCGATCTTCTTCGGGTCGAGCCCGGGGTTGCGGCGCAGCAGCTCCCGGATCGCCTTCACGACGAGGTCGTCGGCGCGGGTCTCGTGGTAGATGCCCTTCGGGCCCGCTTTGCCGAAGGGGGTGCGGACGCCGTCGACGAAGACGACGTCCCTGACGGTACGAGGCACGATGGCTCTCCTCCAGGATGCGGGACGCTGAGCGCTTGCTTACGACCATGCTACTTGCGAGTAATGTAGCTGCCCAGTCCCCCTCGCCGGAGCGGCGAACGTCACACCGGCGACCGAGGCCGCGGGTCGCGCCCCGTCGGTGCGCGGGGAACCGCGCGGCCGGCCGCCACGGCCGGCCCTGGACATCATTCAGCCGTCGGATCCGGCCGCCGGCAGCACTCGGCGACCCGATCCGGCCGCCGGCATCGGTGAACCACCCGTTCAGCCGCCCGCACGGCTCGGCCGCGCGCCCGCCCGGCCGGCTGCGATGCGCTACGCGTCCTTCGCCGCCAGTGCGCCCAGCAGTACCGGCGTCACCTGTTCCACCTGCCAGGGGCGCGCACCGTGTCCGGCGAGCGCGGCCGCCACGGAGTCGGCGTCGGGCACCGCGGGCGGTTCCCAGCACAGGCGCCGCACGGTGTCCGGGGAGATCAGGTTCTCCTGGGGCATGTTGAGCCGCTCGGCGAGAGCCGTCACCCCGGCCCGGGCCGCGGACAACCGGGCCGCGGCGGCGGGGTCCTTGTCGGCCCAGGCCCGCGGCGGTGGCGGGCCGGTGACCGGCTGGCCGGGCTGCGGCAGCGCGCTGTCCGTGAGGGCCTTCGCCCGGTCCACCGCGGCCTGCCACTGCTCCAGCTGCCGCCGCCCCGCGCGGTGCCCGAAGCCGTTCAGCGCGGCGAGCGCGTGCACGTTGGCCGGCAGCGCGAGCGCCGCCTCCACGATGGCCGCGTCGGACAGCACCTTGCCCGGCGACACGTCCCGGCGCTGGGCGATCCGGTCCCGGGTCTCCCACAGCTCCCGTACCACCGCCAGCTGCCTGCGCCGCCGCACCTTGTGCATCCCGGACGTACGGCGCCAGGGTTCCTTGCGCGGCTCGGCGGGCGGCGCCGACGCGATCGCGTCGAACTCCTGCAGGGCCCACTCCAGCTTGCCCTGCCGCTCCAGCTCCTTCTCCAGGGCGTCCCGCAGGTCGACGAGGAGTTCCACGTCCAGGGCGGCGTAGCGCAGCCACGGCTCGGGCAGCGGCCGGGTGGACCAGTCGACGGCGGAGTGGCCCTTCTCCAGGACGTAGCCGAGGACGCCCTCGACCATGGCGCCGAGGCCGACGCGGGGGAACCCGGCGAGCCGGCCGGCCAGCTCGGTGTCGAAGAGCCGGGTCGGGATCATGCCTATCTCGCGCAGGCAGGGCAGGTCCTGGGTGGCCGCGTGCAGGACCCACTCGACGCCGGACAGCGCCTCGCCGAGACCGGACAGGTCGGGGCAGGCGACGGGGTCGATCAGTGCGCTGCCGGCGCCCTCGCGGCGCAGCTGCACCAGGTAGGCGCGCTGGCCGTACCGGTAGCCGGAGGCACGCTCGGCGTCCACGGCGACGGGGCCGGAGCCCGCGGCGAACGCGGCGATCACCTCGGCGAGGGCGGCCTCGTCGGCGACCACCGGCGGAATTCCCTCGCGGGGCTCTAGCAGCGGGGTCGGCGCCTCCGTCACAGAAGATCCGGCGTCGTCCGGGGGCGTGCCTCCGGTGATGCGCAGGGAACTGTCTGCTGCGGTGTCTTGGGCGTCGGTCACGTGTCAAGGGTATCGGTGTACGGACGGCGCCCGTCGCCGGAACGTTCCGTCGACGGGCGCCGGAGGGGCGTAAACCAGTCAGCCCGGTGGAACTCGCGGTTCAGCGAGTGAACCGGTGATTCCTCCGAAGGGGGCACGCACAGGGCTCAGTGGATGATCCCGGTACGCAGGGCCACCGCCACCATGCCGGCCCGGTCGCCGGTGCCCAGCTTGCGGGCGATGCGGGCCAGGTGGCTCTTCACGGTGAGCGCGGACAGGCCCATGGAGACGCCGATGGCCTTGTTCGACTGGCCCTCCGCGACCAGCCGCAGCACCTCGACCTCGCGCCCGGACAGCTCCCGGTAGCCGCCCGGGTGGCTCGGGGCACCCGGGGGGCGGCGGTGCATCCGGGCGGCGCCGCCGAGGGGAGTGGCGCCGGGACGGCTGGGCAGACCGATGTTGGTGCGGGTGCCGGTGACGACGTAGCCCTTGACCCCTCCGGCCAGGGCGTTGCGGACCGCGCCGATGTCGTCGGCGGCGGAGAGGGCCAGCCCGTTGGGCCAGCCCGCGGCGCGGGTCTCGGAGAGCAGGGTCAGGCCGGAGCCGTCGGGCAGGTGGACGTCGGCGACGCAGATGTCGCGCGGGTTGCTGATGCGGGGACGGGCCTCCGCGATGGACGAGGCTTCGATGACATCGCGCACGCCGAGCGCCCACAGGTGCCGGGTGACGGTGGAACGGACGCGCGGGTCGGCCACGACCACCATGGCGGTCGGCTTGTTCGGGCGGTAGGCGACCAGGCTTGCGGGCTGCTCGAGGAGAACGGACACCAGGCCTCCTGGGTGGGGGGACGGGGCCGGCTTGTGGGGAGTTAGCCGGGACGAAACGTGCTTTCAAGGTCACAGTCGTCTTCGGCAGCAAACTCGTCCGCCTTTAGAGAATGATCACGATCTAGTGAGTAACAATCTGTGCAATTCGGACACGCGATCGATCATCGGAAGATCGAGTCGGTTCGTGCGAGTGCGATTCGAGTACGGAATGTGGCCGTATCGACAAAGAGATGGTCAACAGTGAGTGCGTGGGGATTACGGCGTCGAAAACCGGGAGTCGGCTCACCGCGACCGGAACCGGCGGCTCACCGCGACTGCGGGCCCCTGCGCTGCGGCAGGGTGACCACGGAGGCGTCGCCCGGACCGGCCGGCGGCAGCCCCCCGACCTGCGCCAGCAGATCGCACCAGGCGGCCAGGTGACCGCCCGTGTCCGGCACCCCGCCCAGGCCCTCGCGGGGCGTCCAGGAGGCCCTGATCTCGATCTGCGAGGCGGCCGGGCGCTCGGCGAGACCGCCGAAGTAGTGCGAGGCGGCACGCGTGATCGTGCCACTGGGCTCCCCGTAGGCGAGGCCGCGCCCCTGCAGCGCGCCGGTCAGCCACGACCAGCACACCTCCGGCAGCAGCGGATCGGCCGCCATCTCCGGCTCCAGCTCCGCGCGCACCAGGGTCACCAGCCGGAACGTGCCCTGCCAGGCCTCGTGCCCGGCCGGGTCGTGCAGCAGCACCAGCCGCCCGTCGGCCAGCTCCTGCTCGCCGTCGACCACCACGGCCTCCAGGGCGTGCGCGAACGGGGCGAGCCGCTGCGGCGCGGGCGTCGGCTCCACCTCGACCTGCGAGCGCACCCGGGCGCTCCGCAGCGCGTCGACCGCGGCCCGGAACACGGGCGGCAGCCCGCCGCCCGCCCGCCCCTGCGCGGTGTCCTTCGCGTCGTCCATTCCGTCAGCGCCGTCCGACAATCGTCCCTGAGCCGCAGCCATGCCGGGAAGAGTAAGGGGAACGGGGGCCGCGTGCAGGGAGGGACACCCCAGAAGGGCAGCCGCGATTCTCGGCTCGCGGCCGTGCGAGACTTGCCGTCGTGAGTGCCAACGGAAGCCCTTCGGGCCAGCAGCCGACCGCGACGTACGACAGCGCCTTCCTCAAGGCGTGCAGGCGCGAGACCGTGCCGCACACCCCCGTGTGGTTCATGCGCCAGGCCGGCCGCTCCCTGCCCGAGTACCGCAAGGTACGCGAGGGCATCCCGATGCTCGAGTCCTGCATGCGGCCCGAACTGGTCACCGAGATCACCCTGCAGCCGGTGCGCCGGCACGGCGTGGACGCGGCGATCTACTTCAGCGACATCGTCGTCCCGCTGAAGGCCATCGGCATCGACCTCGACATCAAGCCCGGCGTCGGCCCGGTCGTCGAGCAGCCCGTGCGCACCCGGGCCGACCTCGCCCGGCTGCGCGATCTCACCCCCGAGGACGTCTCCTACGTCACCGAGGCGATCGGCATGCTCACCCGTGAGCTGGGCGCCACCCCGCTCATCGGATTCGCCGGCGCGCCGTTCACCCTCGCGAGCTACCTCGTCGAGGGCGGCCCCTCCCGCACGTACGAGAACGCCAAGGCGATGATGTACGGCGACCCCCGGCTCTGGGCCGACCTGCTCGACCGCCTCGCCGCCATCACGGCCGCCTTCCTGAAGGTGCAGATCGAGGCCGGCGCGAGCGCGGTCCAGCTGTTCGACTCCTGGGCGGGCGCCCTGGCTCCCGCCGACTACCGCAGGTCGGTCATGCCCGCCTCCGTGAAGGTCTTCGAGGCCGTGGCCGGCTACGGCGTCCCGCGCATCCACTTCGGTGTCGGCACCGGTGAACTGCTCGGGCTCATGGGCGAGGCCGGCGCGGACGTCGTCGGCGCCGACTGGCGGGTCCCGCTGGACGAGGCCGCGCGCCGGGTCGGTCCCGGCAAGGCCATCCAGGGCAACCTCGACCCGACGGTGCTGTTCACCGACAAGGACACCGTCGAGGCCCAGGCCGGCGAGGTGCTGAAGGCGGCCGCCGGTCTGGAGGGCCACGTCTTCAACCTCGGCCACGGCGTCATGCCGAACACCGACCCGGACGCGCTGACCCGGCTCGTGGACTACGTCCACACGGCGACCGCGCGCTGACCGGACTCGTGGACCAGGTCCACACCGCCGTCGCGCGCTGACCGGACTCGTGGACTACGTCCACACCGCGACCGCGCGCTGACCCGGCTTGTGGACCACGTCCACACCGCCATCGCGCGCTGATCCGGCTCGTGTACCACGATCACACGGCGACCGCGCGCTGACTCACCAGGAGTAGTGGGGCCGCGCCCGCCTGCCGAACAGCAGGCCGGGTGGCTCCGGCGGAGGAGGCGTGCCGGGTTTGAGCGGCCAGGCCAGCAGCATGCCCGCCACGAAGCCCACCACGTGGGCCGCGTACGCCACCGTTCCGCCGGAGATGCCGTGCCCGGAGGAGTACACCGCCTGCAGCGCGAACCAGAAGCCCAGCACCAGCCACGCGGGCAGCCTGAGCGGCAGGAAGACCAGGAACGGGACGAGGACCCAGACCCTCGCCCTCGGGTACAGCACCAGATAGGCGCCGAGGACCCCGGCGATGGCGCCGGACGCGCCGATCAGGGGTTCGCCGGAGGAGTCGTTGAGCAGCGCGAAGCCGTACCCGGCCGCGTAGCCGCAGACGACGTAGAAGAGGAGGTAGCGGACGTGTCCCATCCGGTCCTCGACGTTGTTGCCGAAGATCAGCAGGAAGAGCATGTTCCCCAGCAGGTGGAGCCAGCCGCCGTGCAGGAACATCGCCGTGAAGACCGACAGCGCCGGTGACTTGTCGTAGCCGGGCCGGCTCACCACGCAGCCCGGGCCGTGCGGGCCCACGCCCACCTGGCCGTTGGGGACCAGCTGGGGAAGCTGATGGTGGATCAGCTCCCTCGGCACCGCCGCGTAGTGCTGCATGAAGGCCTGGAGATGACACAGCGGCGCCAGATCGCTGTCGCCGGCCACCGAACCCGCTGCCCCGGGCATGGTGAGGAACACGAACACGTTGACGCCGATGAGCGCGTACGTCACCCAAGGGGTGCGGCGCACCGGATTCACGTCATGGACGGGGATGACCACACAGAAGTAGTGCCCCCGATCAGACGCGCGAATCGGTGAACGCGGCGGGGCGGCTGTGCGTATCTCTCCTCAACCGACGTGAGGATCAGGCGATGACGAACGCTGCGCACATACCGGCGATGCACGCGCTGCCCGACGGCGAGGCCGAGGTGTCCTTGGTGATACGGCTTCCCTGGGAGGACGTCGCGCGGCTCGGCCAGGAGGCCGGGCGGCTCGCTTCCCAGATGCAGCGGCCCGTGACGCTGGACGAGGCGGTGAGCTACCGGCTGCGCTCGACCCGCCCCTCCGCCTCCCACGCCAAGCCCGCCGGTGAGCAGCCCACCGCCGTGACGTCCGGCACGGGCGTCACCTCGCTGCCGCGGATCAGCGGGACCGCCTAGGAGCGTCCGCCCCGGATCGGTGCGAGCCCCTGGGTGGCTGCCCTGGATCGGTGCGAGCCCCTGGGCGGCCGCCGCGGATCAGTGGGAGCCCCTGGGCGCGCCCGTCGCGAGCCGGCGGGACCGCCCTAGGCGCCTTCGGGCCGGTCGCCTCGCCATACCTTCGCCGTTGCCTTCCGCGCCGCCACCAGGACCGGGTCCCACACCGGTGAGAAGGGCGGGGCGTACCCCAGGTCCAGGGCCGTCATCGCTTCCACCGTCATCCGCGCGGTCAGCGCCACCGCGGCGATGTCCACCCGCTTGCCCGCACCCTCCCTGCCGACGATCTGGACGCCGAGCAGCCGGCCCGTGCGGCGTTCGGCGAGCATCTTGACCGTCATGGGGGAGGCGCCGGGGTAGTAGCCCGCGCGGCTGGTCGACTCGACGGTCACCGTCTCGAACCGCAGCCCCACCCGCAGGGCGTCCTTCTCCCGCAGGCCGGTGCGGGCGATCTCCAGATCGCAGACCTTGCTGACGGCGGTGCCCACGACGCCGGGGAAGGTGGCGTAGCCACCGCCGGCGTTGGTGCCGATGACCTGGCCGTGCTTGTTGGCGTGGGTGCCGAGCGGGACGCACTGCTCCTGGCCGGAGACCAGGTTCAGCACCTCCACGCAGTCGCCGCCGGCCCAGATGTTCTCGTGGCCGCGCACCCGCATCGCCAGGTCGGTGAGCAGGCCGCCGTGGGCGCCGACGGGCAGGCCGGCCGCGCGCGCGAGGGAGGTCTCCGGACGGACGCCGATGCCGAGGACCACCACGTCCGCGGGATACTCGGTGTCCTCCGTGGCCACCGCGCGGACCCCGCCGTCCTCCCCGGTGAGGATCTTGGTGACCTCGGCGTCGTTCACCATGGTGATGCCCAGGCCCTCCATGGCCCGGTGCACCAGGCGGCCCATGTCCGCGTCGAGCGTCGACATGGGCTCCCTGCCGCGGTTGACCACCGTCACCTCGAAGCCACGCTTGATCAGCGCTTCCGCCATCTCCACGCCGATGTAGCCGGCGCCCACGACCACCGCCCTGCGGCCACCGGTGCGGGCCAGCGTGTCGAGCAGGGCCTGGCCGTCGTCCAGGGTCTGCACGCCGTGCACCCCGGGGGCGTCCGCGCCGGGCAGGTCCGGGCGGACCGGGCGGGCCCCGGTGGCGATGACGAGCTTGTCGTACGCCGTCCAGTACTCGGCACCGGAATCGACCTCACGCGCGCGTACCCGCTGTCCGGCCACGTCGATCTCGGTGACCTCGGTGCGCAGCCGCAGGTCGATCCCGCGCTCCCGATGTTCCTCGGGCGTACGCGCGATCAGCCGGTCGCGCTCGGGGACGTCGCCGCCCACCCAGTACGGGATGCCGCACGCCGAGAAGGAGGTGAAGTGGCCGCGCTCGAAGGCCACGATCTCCAGCTCACCGGGGCCCCTGAGCCGGCGGGCCTGCGATGCCGCGGACATCCCCGCGGCGTCCCCGCCGATCACGACCAGTCGTTCGGTCCCGTCCCGCCCAGCGCTCATGCTCATGGGAACACGCTACGGTGCGCGGGCATTTCAGTTCCGGTCCGCCCCGGCGCCGGGGTCGGGCACCGGGCGGGCCGACGGCAGCGGACCGAGTGTGGTCATCGCCGGCGCGGGCTCGGCACGGCGCGGCAGCCGGGGGCGTACCACCCGCCGCCACAGCAGCGCCAGCACGACCGCGAGGGCCGCGAACGGCAGGGCGGCGCCCAGCGCCAGGGCGATCCAGCGCAGCATCGTGACGAACACGTGCCAGCCGCCCGCGACCGCGTCCACGATGCCCGGCGTGCCGTCGTCGGCCGCCGCCTTGCGCGCGGGTGTCTCGGACAGCGACAGGGTGATGGTCGCCAGGTCGGTGCGGTCCTTCAGGGAGGCCTGCCGGGCCAGCAGCGCCTCCAGGTCCGCCTGGCGGCTGCTCAACTCGCCCTCCAGCGCGACGACATCGCTCAGTTTCGTCGCCCGGTCCATCAGGCCGCGGATCCGGTTCACGCTGGCCCGCTGGGACGCGACCCGGCTGTCGACGTCCACGACCTGGTCGGTGACGTCCACCGCCTTGGCCGTACGGTGGATCAGCCTGCCCGTGCCCTGCAGCCCGGTGAGGACCTCGTCGTACCGGGCCGAGGGCACGCGCAGCACGACCCGGGTGTGCTCGTGCCCGTCGGCGTCCCGGCTCGTGCTCTCGTCGCCGACGTAGCCGCCCGCGCCCTCGGCGGCCGTCCGGGCCTCGGCCAGGGCCTTGGACGCGTCCTTGACCTCGACGGTGAGGGACGCGGTGCGGACGATCGCGCTGGGGGCGAGGTCGGCTGCCCTGGGGGCCCGCTTCCCCTTCTCCGCGGTGGCACCGGACGCGTCCGCGCGCTCGGCCCCGGCGCCCGCGGCGGACTTCGCGGAGCCCTCGCCGGAGTCGCCACCGGCGCCGCTGCACCCGGCCAGCGCCAGGGACGCGGCGAGCAGGACCCCGGCCAGGGCCCGGACGGACGATGCGGATCGTGCGGGACCTGCGGGATCTGCGGGTCGTGCGGGATCTGCGGGACTTGCGAAGCGTGATGTGCGCATGGGCGGTACCCCCCGATGGCTGAGACCGATGACGTTCCTACGACGGCGAAGTCCGCCGGGACGTTTGCGGCGGCCGGTTCCGAAGCGGTCACGGTCCGGACTCGGTGCGGACACCGGCCCGGCGCAGCGGAATCCCCGGCCCGGACGCGGGTGTCGGTCGGCGGGGCTCCGGGTCCGGACGGGGGGTGTGGGCGGGGCGCCGTTTCCGGCTCGGACGGGGGTGTGGGCGGGACGGGGCCTGGGGCGCGGACGGGGGTGTCCGTGGGGGTGGGAATCCGGGTGCCGGCGGCCGTGGCGGTGGGTGGGGGCTCGGGCGCCGGTGGGAGTGGCGGTGGGCGGGGGCTGCGGGCCGGGACGGGAGTGCCGGTGGGGTCTGAGAGAGTGGAGGGCATGAGCACAACGGGTAGGGGCACGGGGCACGTCGTCGTCGTCGGAGCCGGTATCGCCGGCCTGGCCGCCGCCCACCGGCTGCTGGACCGCGGCGCGCGTGTGACCGTCCTGGAGGCCTCCGAGCGGGTCGGCGGCAAGCTGCTGCCCGGCGAGATCGCGGGCGTGCGGGTCGACCTGGGAGCCGAGTCGATGCTCGCCCGCCGCCCCGAGGCCGTGACCCTCGCGCGCGAGGTGGGCCTCGCCGCGCGGCTGCAGCCACCGGCCACCGCGACCGCCTCGATCTGGACCCGTGGCGCGCTGCGGCCCATGCCCAAGGGCCATGTGATGGGCGTCCCCGGCACCGCCACCGCCCTCTCCGGCGTCCTGTCCGCCGAGGGCCTGGCCCGCATCGAGCGCGACGCCTCACTGCCCCGCACCGAGCTCGGCGACGACGTGGCCGTGGGGGAGTACGTGGCGGCCCGGCTCGGCCGCGAGGTCGTCGACCGGCTCGTCGAACCCCTGCTCGGTGGGGTCTACGCGGGCGACGCGTACCGGATCTCGATGCGCTCGGCCGTCCCGCAGCTCTTCCGCGCGGCACGCGCGCACGACTCCCTGACGGCGGCGGTCCGCGAGATCCAGGCCGACGCGGCGGCGGCCCGGCAGACCGGCCCGGTGTTCCTGGGCATCGAGGGCGGTGTGGGCACCCTCCCGCTGGCGGTCGCCGAGTCGGTGCGGGCGCGCGGCGGCGAGATCCTCACCGGGACGCCGGTGCGGGAACTGCGCCGATGCGGCCCGGCGGAACCGGACGGCGGGCACGGGACGCGCGGCTCCGGAGCGCCGCGGGACAGGGCCGGCCGGCCGGCCGCCCAGGGTGCCGCGGGCGCACCACAGGGCGCCGGGACCGCGGGCTCGGGCGACGGGACAGGTCAGCCGGGCGACGGGACCGGTCAGCCGGGTCACGGGACCGGGCAGCAGGCCGGGTGGCGGGTCGTGGCCGGGGACCGCGTCCTGCACGCGGACGCCGTCGTCCTCGCCGTCCCCGCCCCCGCGGCGGCCGACCTGCTGCGCGCCGAGTCCCCGGCGGCCGCCGCCGGGCTGGCCGCCGTCGAGTACGCCTCCATGGCCCTGGTCACCCTCGCCTACCGGCGAGCCGACCTGCGGCTGCCCGAGGGCAGCGGCTTCCTGGTGCCGCCCGTGGACGGCCGCACCGTCAAGGCCTCCACGTTCGCCTCCCAGAAGTGGGGCTGGATCGCCGACGAGGACCGGGACGTGGCCGTGCTGCGCACCTCCGTGGGCCGCCACGGCGAGACCGCCGTCCTCGAGCGCGACGACGCCGGCCTCGTCGAGGTCTCCCGGCACGATCTGCGCGCGGCCACCGGCCTGGACGCGATCCCGCTGCGGACCCGCGTCACCCGCTGGACCGACGGCCTGCCCCAGTACCCGGTGGGCCACCACGCGCGCGTGGCCCGCATCCGCGAGCACGTCGCCAAGCTGCCGGGGCTCGCGGTGTGCGGGGCGCAGTACGACGGCGTCGGCATCCCCGCGTGCATCGCGAGCGCGTACGCGGCGGTGGACCAGCTGGACGGCGACCTGCGCGGTGTCGAGGAGCTGACGGCCAACCCGGTGCAGAGCCTGCACGGCGGAGCGGGAGAATAGGGACCATGAGTGACGACGCCCCCACCACCGAGTCCGGCAGGATCCCGAACAAGGGCAAGCTGGCCAAGGACCTCAACGAGGTCATCCGCTACACCCTGTGGTCGGTCTTCAAGCTGAAGGACGTGCTGCCGGAGGACCGCGCGGGTTACGCCGACGAGGTCCAGGAGCTGTTCGACCAGCTCGCCGCGAAGGACGTGACGATCCGCGGCACCTACGACGTGTCCGGACTGCGTGCCGACGCCGACCTCATGATCTGGTGGCACGCGGAGACCAGCGACCAGCTGCAGGAGGCGTACAACCTCTTCCGCCGCACCCGGCTGGGCCGCGCGCTGGAGCCGGTCTGGTCGAACATGGCGCTGCACCGCCCCGCCGAGTTCAACCGCTCGCACATCCCGGCGTTCCTCGCCGACGAGACGCCCCGCAACTACGTGAGCGTCTACCCGTTCGTGCGCTCCTACGACTGGTACCTGCTGCCCGACGAGGACCGCCGCCGCATGCTCGCCGACCACGGCAAGATGGCCCGCGGCTACCCGGACGTGCGCGCCAACACGGTCGCCTCGTTCTCGCTCGGCGACTACGAGTGGATCCTGGCCTTCGAGGCCGACGAGCTGTACCGCATCGTCGACCTCATGCGCCACCTGCGCGCCTCCGAGGCCCGCAGGCACGTCCGCGAAGAGGTTCCGTTCTTCACGGGCCGCCGCAAGTCGGTGGCCGACCTGGTGGCCGGGCTCGCCTGACGGCGCCCGTGTGGGGCGCGGGGCCGCAGCGCTGGGCGGATCTGCCGCTCGGTCGCCGGCCGGCCGGGACGAGCCCCCGGTCGGCCGGGACGAGCCCCCGGCCGGTGACGGGCAGCACCCGGCCCGTGACCGGCAGCACCCGCCCGGTGACGGGCAGCGCTGGCCGGCGACCGGCAGCACCCGGCAGGCGACCCGTAGCACCCGGCAGGCGCCCCGGGCCTGTCCGGCGATTCGCGTCGCGGCCGCATGCGTGGCGGACGGGAGTCGGCAGGCCCTAGCGGGGGTCGGCCTTGCCCCTGAGGGCGTCCCGCCGGGCCTGCGTGTCGGTCCGGCCGCCGGAGCGGTCCGGCTTCGGCTCCTGGTGCGGCGCGCAGGACGCGTGCCGTGCCGGGAGACGGCCCTCCAGCAGATAGGCGTCGAGGTGCGCGTTGACGCAGCCGTTGGGGCCGCCGGCGACGCCGTGCGTGCCCGCGTCCCGCTCGGTCACCAGCACCGAGCCGGCCAGCCGACGGTTCATCTCCACCGCCCCCTCGTAGGGCGCGGCCGCGTCCCGCTCGGCTGCCAGGATCAGCACCGGTGGCAGCTCACCCGGCCCGGTCCGCACGTCCAGCGGCCGCTGCCGGGGCGCCGGCCAGTAGGCGCACGGCAGGTTCATCCAGGCGTTGTCCCAGGTCTCGAAGGGCGCCACCCGGGCGAGCCGCGTGTTGTCGCGGTCCCACACCTTCCAGTCCGTCGGCCAGGAGGCGTCGTTGCACTCGACGGCCGTGTACACCGCCCTGCCGTTCTCCGCCTCGGCGGCCGTCTCGGTGTGCGGGGCCGCCAGCCGGACCAGCGGCTCCGGGTCGCCGTGGAGATAGGCCGACAGGGCCTGGGCCCGGCTCGGCCAGAAGTCGTCGTAGTACCCGGCCGTCAGGAACGCGTTCTGCAACTGGCCCGGGCCGACCTTGCCGCCCGCCGGCTTCCCGGCCAGCCGGTCCCGCGCGGTGTCGTAACTGCGCTGCACCCTCCCGGGGGTGGCGCCGAGCCGGTAGACGTCGTCGTGGCGGGCCATCCAGTCCCGGAAGTCCGCCCAGCGCTCCTCGAACGCGGCCGACTGGTCGAGGTTGCTGCGGTACCAGATCTTCTCCGGGTCCGGGTTCACCGACGAGTCCAGCACCATGCGCCGCAGGTGCGAGGGGAACATCGCCGCGTACAGCGCGCCGTAGTAGGTGCCGTACGACGCCCCCATGAACGTCAGCCGGCTCTCGCCCAGCGCGGCCCGCAGGACGTCCAGGTCACGGGCGTTGTTCAGCGAGGTGTAGTGGCGCAGCCCGCTGCCCGACCGCTGGGCGCAGCCCTTCGCGTACGCCTTCGCCTGGGCGATGCGCTGCCGTTTGTACGCCTCGGACGGATGCGTCGGTGACGCGGTGGGCGCCTTGAAGAACGTCTTGGGGTCCTCGCAGGACAGCGGCGCCGAGCGGCCCACCCCGCGCGGGGCGTAGCCGACCAGGTCGTAGGCGGCGGCGATGCGCTGCCACCCCGGCACCTGGCCGACCAGCGGGAAGTACATGCCGGAGCCGCCGGGGCCGCCCGGGTTGTAGACGAGGGCGCCCTGCCGGGGGACCTTGCGCTTGCTGTTGTTCGGGTCCTTCTGCGTGGCCCGGACGCGGCTCACGGTCAGTTCGATCCGCTTGCCGTCGGGGTGGGCGTAGTCCAGTGGGACGGTCACCGTGCCGCACTGCACACCGCTCGGCGCCTCGGGGACGTCGGCGGCGGAGCACGCCCCGAAGTCGATACCGGCAGCCCGGGCGCGGGCCACGGCCACCGCGATGCCGCGCAGTTCGGCCGCGCCGGGCGCCCCGGTCGCCCCGGGACCGCTGGGCGTGCCGTCTGCCGGGGCTGCGGCCAGCGTGGTCAGGAGCAAGGATCCGGCGGCCGAGTACAGCGCGGCAGCTCTCATCGCGTATCCCTTCGGTGCGCGGCGGCGATGGCACGACTGCCACGGCCCGACGCCAACAAAAGGGATATTTCGTACGGCAGTCGGGGAAGGCAAGCACCACCCGGCCGGTGTCGGCGCCAATGCCCCCTATGCGCCCCCTCGAGACGCCCTCACTCCCGCCACGGCTGATCGCGGTGGGTGAGGGCCGCACGCAGCTCCGGCTCCCCGATGGCGCGGATGCCGTCCACGGCGACGGCGGTGAGCAGCGACCGCTCGTCGCCGGCGGGCCCGCGGGTGAGTGTGCCCAGCAGCCGCTGCCCGGCGGGGGAGGCCCAGCGCGAGTACGGGTGCACCTCGATCCGGGCCAGGGCGAGGCAGCTCAGCGACAGCGCCAGCGGCAGCCCGAACCACAGGCCGACCAGCAGTCGTGGCGTCCCGCTCTGGACCGGCAGCAGCAGCGCGGCCGCGCCCAGCGCCACGACGGCCGGCACGGTGCCACGCACCCGGCGGACGGCGGCTCCCACGGTCCCGCCGGCTTCGTCGGGGACCGCGAGGCCTGCGCGCACCAGCCCGTCGGCCAGTCGGCGCACCGCCTCGGCCCCGGCCGCCCGTGCCCGCACCGGTCCGATCCGGCACTGGCCCTCCGGTCCTATCGCCCCTATGACGGACCGTTCCATCTCGTCCCGTCCCCGCGGGTCCACCACCGTGGCCCAGCCGGTGTGGGCGAGCAGCAGACGCCGTTGACGGGCCATGGACACCAGCGTCACGTCGGCGACCCGGGCCGGGCCGCCGGACAGGAAGGCCGCCTCGTAGAGGGTGAGATCGTGCGCTGGGCCGGTCGCCGTGACGTCCGCGTCCACGGAGGCCGCGCGCACGGCGGCGAGGCACAGCCGGGTGCACGCGGTGCCGGTGAGACCCCAGGCCAGCAGGAGGAAGAGGACCCAGAACATGACGTGTTTCTATGCCAGTGGCGCTTGAAAAGGCCATGCCCTGTTCACGATCCGGACGCAGCGTTGCCGGTATGTGACGTTCCGCTTTTCTCGCAGGTCAGGGGCCGCCCGGTGCCGCCACCGGGCTGGCCGTCGCCGGCGGCAGGGGGTACGTCTCGCTGGGCGAGGGTGTCACCGGGACCGCGGCGCCGGGGTCGACCGCCGGCGGGGGTGGCACGGGGGTGGGCGAGGCGGCCAGGTCCCGGGAGAGCGCGGCGAAGTCGACGTACCCCGTCGCCTCCAGGATCTTGATGTGGTCCAGGACGGTCGTGTTGGCGTCGTCGGCGAGGTCGCGGACCAGGGAGTTCTGGGTGCCGGCCCGGACCTGGGCGACCAGGGAGAACACGCGGCCGTGCGCCAGCCGCAGGATGCCGGCGAAACGGCGGTCGAAGTCCTGTCCTCGCGCGGACTCCAGGGTCGCCAGCCACTGCTTCTGCTGCTGGTTGGGTTCGTTGGGCAGCGGGACGCCGAGCTGGGTGGCGACCGTCCGCACGTGCGCGTCGAGCGAGGTGTGCCCGTCGACGAGGTGCTGTCCCGCCGTCCGCACGGCGGATGTGGTCCCCTCGCGCTCCGCCAGTTCCCCGGCGGGCAGCTCCCACAGCCCTGCCAGCCGCACCTTGGTGACGAAGTCCCGGTCCTGCGCGGACAGCGGGCCGTACGGGGTCGTGACGGTCTGCGCGCTCAGCACGTTCGCGGTGGCCGCGCCCTGCCGGTCGGCGTACGACCAGAGCGGAAACAGCAGCGCCGCGGCCGTCGCCGCCAGGCCGGTGATGATGAGCCCGGTGCCGCTGAATATGCCTCGGCCCTTGATCGGCGGTCGCGGTCGCATGACGCCTCCTGTACGACACCGCACACCAAGGGTGCTCGAGGGTGCGTGGGTGCGGCTTGGCATTTTACTGCGCACGCCGAGGCGCCCGGGACCACACCCCCGCCCCGCCCGACGCTTCGGCCGAGGTCACGGTCTGCCCTCCGGGTGGGGCGCGGGCTGCCCTCCGAGTGGGGGCGGTCCGGGCATTCCTCCGGTTGGTCCGGCGGGGCGTCGTCCCGGCTGAGGGCGGTCCGGGCAGCGCCCCGAAGGGGCGCGGGGAACTGCGCGACGGGCCGCGAGGCACCGGCACGCGTACACGCACCGGCGGCACCCGTACGGCACCCGTAGGGGCGCGGCGCCTGGTAGGGGCGCGGGGAATTGCGCGACGGGCCACGACGCACCGGCACGCGCACACGCACCGGCGGCACCGGTACCGCACCGGCAGGGATGCGGCGCCTGGTACGGGCGCGGGGAACCGCGCGACGGGCCACGACGTGCCGGCACGCGCACACGCACCGGCAGTAGGGGCGCGGGGAGCTGCGCGACAGGCCACGACGTGCCGGCACCCGCACCGGCAACCGCACCCGCCCCGCCCGCACACCCGGCCGCCCCTCCACGCGCCGGTCCACCGTGCGCCGCACGGGGCCGACCGGCGGCCCGTGCGCCGCAGCGGGGCGGATCCCCCGGCACCGTTCCCCTCGTGATCTCACCCCTTGAATCCGACCCTCGATCCGTCCCTCGGCGAGAGTGCCGGACGTGATGGGGGCGGGCGCGTTGATCGGCTCGTCCGTGGCTTCGTAGGGTGGACTGTCGTGAGCCAAGTTCCTGCCCCCGGTGACAGTCCCTTCCAGACCGAGCCCCATCCGCGCGATGAGGCCCCGCAGTTCGTGCTGCCCCTCGTCGTACGGATCGAGCGGAGCGCGCCGCCCGCCCGGACCGACGCGCTGGAGACCGCGGCCCGGGCCGTGCTCCTCTTCCTCGGCGACGAACGGGCGCGCGGTGAGGGCGAGTGGGCCGAGGCCGTGCGGAACTGGGAGGACGCGCGGATCCGTAAGGTGGTCCGCCGCGCCCGGGGCGCCGAGTGGCGGCGTGCGGAGGCGCTGCCCGGCATCACGGTGACCGGCAGGTCCGCGGAGGTCCGCGTCTTCCCGCCGATCCCGCTGGACGGCTGGCCCAAGGAGCTGGCGAAGCTCCAGGTGTCGGGCACCGAGCTGGACGACCCGGAGCCGCCCGCCGCGGCCGACCCCTCCCAGCCCGTGCTGTGGCTGAACCCGGAGCTGGAGATGTCGGCCGGCAAGGCGATGGCCCAGGCCGGGCACGGCGCCCAGTTGGCCTGGTGGGCACTGGACGACACCGAGCGCGCGGCGTGGCGCGACGCCGGTTTCCCCCTCGCCGTCCGCCCGGCCGACCCCGCCGACTGGCACCGGCTGACCACCGGCAGACTGCCACTGGTCCGGGACGCCGGTTTCACAGAAATCGCCCCGGGCTCCTGCACGGTCGTGGCCGATCATCCGGCGCTGCGGTAGGAGGACGGAAGTTCCGCGTCAGCCGCGCGGTGGCTCGTTCGGCACCATGCGTGGTGATCATCAGCCTGCCTGCCTGCCTGCCTGCCTGCCTGCCTGCCGATACGGACGACCGGCGGACACTCGGGCCGGAACCTCAAATGTTCCTCTGAACGCGGCAGCCGAGGGGTTCGGTGGCGGTCGGTGGGGCCATACCCCCCTCACTCGACGCACGAGGAACGGGCCGAGGAGGGGGGAGCGCCATGCGGCGACTGGGGACGGGGATCGGCTGGCGGCCGGAGATCGCCGACGCCGTGGAGGGCATGCCGGGCATCGACTGGGTGGAGGTCGTGGCGGAGAACGTCTGCCCGGGGCACGTTCCCGAGTCGCTGCTCCGGCTGCGCGAGCGCGGCGTGACGGTGATCCCGCACGGCGTCTCGCTCGGCCTGGGCGGTGCCGACCGCCCCGACGCCGGCCGGCTGACGGCGCTCGCCGAGCGGGTGGAGGCGCTCGGTGCTCCCCTGGTCACCGAGCACATCGCGTTCGTCCGGGCGGGCGGCGCGCTCACCGCCTCCCCGCCGCTGGAAGCCGGGCACCTGCTGCCCGTGCCACGCACCCGGGACGCGCTGGACGTGCTGTGCGAGAACGTCCGTATCGCCCAGGACGCGCTGCCGGTGCCGCTGGCCCTCGAGAACATCGCCGCGCTGTTCTCCTGGCCGGGCGAGGAACTGACCGAGGGGCAGTTCCTGTCCGAGCTGGTCGAGCGGACCGGTGTGCGGCTGCTCATCGACGTGGCCAATCTGCACACCAACCACGTCAACCGCGGCGAGGACCCGGCCGAGGCGCTCGGCGCGCTGCCGCTGGAGGCGATCGCCTACGTCCACGTCGCGGGCGGCTTCGAACGGGACGGCGTCTGGCACGACAGTCACGCGCACCCCGTACCGCCCCCGATCCTCGCCCTCCTGACCGACCTCGCGTCCCGGACCGCTCCCCCCGGGGTCCTGCTGGAACGGGACGACAACTTCCCCGAGCCGGGCGAGCTGGAGCGGGAGGTCTCCGCGATCCGCGACGCGGTGCGGGAGGGACGCGGACGGGCGGCCGGAGGAACGGCCGTCGCCGCGACCGGGATCGGGTCGGCGATCACGAACGCGACGGGGGGCGAGAACGGGGCCGGGGCCGGGATCGGGACCGTGACCGGGCGTACGGCGGTTGCGGACGACGATGCCGCCGGGGGCGGGAGCCCGGCCGCGATGGGCGCGGCGGGCGGGGGTGTCGCGGTCCTGGTACGGCCGGTGGCCGACGTCGGTGCCCGGGAAGCCGCCCGGGAGCGGCTCGGCGTCGCCCAGGCCGCGGTGCTGTCCGCGCTGGTGGCGGGGACGCCGGTGCCGGAGGGGTTCGACCGGGTGCGGATGGGCGTGCAGGCGCGGGCGCTCGCGGCGAAGCGGGCGGACGTCGTGGCGAAGGTGGCGCCCGAGTTGCCGGTGCTTCTCGGGACGCGATACCGGCCGGCGTTCCTGGAGTACGCGCGGGAGCGGCCGATGAGCGGGGGATACCGGCGCGACGCGCTGGACTTCGCCCACCACGTGGTGCGGGCGGGGCGGTCGGGGGACGCGGAGGTCCGGCGCGCCCTGCGGGAGTGGTGGCTGGACCGTGCCGGGCCGGCGCCCAGGTCTCAGGGGCCGGCGGTACGAATGGTGCGGGCGGCGCGAAGGGTGCTGCCGCGGAGGGTATGAGCCCGACGGCCAGTCCGCTGCGCCGGCGCCGCACCGCCCGTCGTTCAGCCCAGTGCGTCGCACGCCCGCCGGCAGCCCCCTGCGTCGCACCGTCCGCCGGGAGCGCCCTGCGTCGCGCCGCCCGTCGTTCAGCCCCCCACGTCGCGCCGCCCGTCGTTCAGCCCCGTGCGCCGTACCACCCGTCGTTCAGCCCCGCGCGCCGCACCGCCCGCCGGTCAGCCCGAGCAGGCGGTGCGTTGTGCCTCCTGCCACTCGCACACCGGGCAGAGCGTGATGCCCTTGTACGACTCCGGGTACTCCGTCGGCTCCCGGCACAGCACGCACTCCGCGTACGGCGGGCCGTCGGCCTTGGGAGGCCGGGTGGCGTCGATGATCGTGCAGTAATCCTCGTCGCTCATGGTTCCAGCGTAGGCCGTTCAGCGGTGCCCGCTGGTCTGGCCGATCAGCTCGGACACCTTCACGAACCGGTACCCGAGTCTGCGCAGCTCCGGTACGACCCTGCGGACGACCCGCTCGGTCGTCGGGGCGGCGCTGCGGGTGCAGTGCATGACCACCACCGACCCGGGCTTCACCCCGTCCAGCACCTGCCGGACCACCGCGTCGGCGTCCGTGGCGAACGCGTCACCGCTGATCACGTCCCACTGCACCGCCGTCACCCCGAGCCCGTCGATCGCGCGCAGGGCCTGCTGGTCGTAACAGCCGCCGGGGAAACGGAAGTACGGCATCGGATGCGGCACCCCCGCCTTGCGCAGGGAGGTGTACGCGCGCTCGACGTCCGCGCGCATCCGGTCCGCCCCGACGGTCGGCAGGCCGTAACAGTCGTCGGTGAACGCGTAGTGGCTGTAGGAGTGGTTGGCGACCTCGAACTGCGGGTCGTGGCCGAGGGCGCGGGCCTCGGCCGGGTACTGGTCGGCCCAGCGGCCGGTCATGAAGACGGTCGCCGGAACCTTCAGCGTGCGCAGGGCGGTGATGAGCCCCGGGTTGTCGAAGTGCTCGCCGGAGGCCGCGCGGGGCCCCTGGTCGGCGGTCATGTCGGCGTCGAAGGTCAGCGCGACGGTCTTGCCCATGGTGCGCGGGCCGTGCTCGAAGACCGGGGTGAGGCCGCCCGGACCCGGGGTGAGCACGGGTGGCCGCGTGGCGGAGGGGGAGGCGGACACGGAGGGCTTGGCCGGGCGCGGGGTGCCCGCGCCCGTGGTGCCGCAGGCGGCGAGTGCCGCGCCCAGGGCACAGACGGCGGTGATACGGCGTGCTAGAGGGATCACCGTACGAGCGTAGGACCGTATGTCCATTTGTATGGCGATATGGCCGTCGGTGTGGCGGCAGGGTCACCCGGGCGGCGGGGTGGCGGGCGGCGGCCGGCAGGCGGCGGGTGGACCCCCCGGCGCTCAGTCCAGGGTGCGCCGCTCCAGCGGCCGTACCGCCGGTCCCTGGATCACCTCGCCGTCGACGCCGAAGCGGGAGCCGTGGCAAGGGCATTCCCAGGCGCGCTCTGCCCGGTTGAACGAGACCAGGCAGCCGAGGTGGGTGCAGCGGGCCGACACGGCGTGCAGCGCGCCGGTGTCGTCGCGGTGCACGGCGAGCCGGTCACCGCCGGCCCGGACCAACGCGCCGTCGCCGGGCGCGAGGTCGTCCAGTGAGGCGGGCGGCTTCAGCCGGTCGCCGACGAAGTGCTTGGCGACCTCCGCCTGTGTCTTCAGCAACGACGGCGCCTCCCGGATCACCGACTTCAGCCGGCGCGGATCGTACAGCCCGCTCCAGGCCCGGTCCCCGCCGGTGATCAGGGCGGTCAGCAGCAGACCGGCCATGATGCCGCCGCTGAGCCCCCAGCCGCCGAAGCCCGTGGCCACGTACGTGTGCTTCGCGCCCGGGTGGAAGAGGCCCACCAGCGGGACGGTGTCGGTCGACTCGTTGTCCTGCGTGGCCCAGGCGTGCTCCAGGCGCACCCCGGGGAAGTGCTGCTCGGCCCAGGCGGCGAGCCGGTCGAAGCCGGCCCGCGGATCACCGGTGCCGGGAGTGAAGTGCTCCCCGGTGACGACGAGCAGCCGCTGGCCGTCCTCGCCGTACGGCGCGGTCCGCACCGAGCGGGTGTTCTCCTCGGGGGTGATGTACATGCCCTCCGGGTCCGGGCCGTCGCCCAGCGGGCCCGCGACGACCAGTTCGCGGCGCGGCGACAGCCGGGCGAACAGCAGAGCCCGGTCGAAGATCGGGTAATGGGTGGCGACCACGACGTCCCGGGCGGTCACGGTGTGCCCCGACTCGGTCGTCAGCCGGCAGGGCTCGCCGCCCTCGTGCAGCCCGACGACCCTCGTCTCCTCGTACACCCGGCCGCCGCGCGCGATCAGGTCGTCGGTGAGCGCCCGCAGGTACTTGACCGGGTGGAACTGCGCCTGCCCGGACACCCGGACGGCGCCCGCCACCGGGAACGGCAGCCCGGTCCGCGTCGTGAACGTGGCCGGCAGTCCCGCCTCCCGGGCGGCCTCCGCCTCCGCCCGCAGTTCCCCGGCCCGTGACTCGTCCCGCACATAGGTGCAGGCGTCCCGCACCTCCCACTCGCAGTCGATGCCCAGCTCCGTCACCAGCGCCGCCGCGTGCTCGATCGCCTCGGACTGCGAACGCGCGTACAGCCGCGCCGCCTCGGGGCCCCGGGTGCGCCGGAGCCGGTCGTAGACGAGGGTGTGCTGGGCGGTCAGCTTGGCGGTGGTGCAGCCGGTCACCCCGCCCGCCACCCGCCCGGCCTCCAGCACCGCCACCCGCAGCCCGGCCCGGGCCAGTTCATGGGCGGTACTGAGGCCCGCCATACCCGCGCCCACGACCGCCACGTCGACGTCGACGTCCTCGGCCAGGGCCGGGTGGGACCGCCCGGGGGCCGTCCGCAGCCAGTACGAACCGGTGACCTTCCGCTCCTCGCGCATGCGGCCCGGGTACCCCGTCCGTCCCGGCTCACGTCCGGCGCCACCCGGACGGGGAGAGCCGTGGGGGCCGAACGGCGGCCGGGGGCGGGACGGAAGCCCGGCGGCGAGGTGGGCGCAACGTCAGGGGAGCCGGGCCGGTTCCTCCCTGTCGAGGACGGGGCCCGCCAGCAGCCGTTCGCGGTATTCCGCCACGTCGAAGTCGGTCTTCGGGTACTGCGGGTCGAGGGCTGTCAGGTGCTCCAGCAGCAGCCGGCTGATCGCCCAGTTCCGGTACCACTTGCGGTCCGCCGGGACCAGGTACCACGGCGCGTTCGCCGTGGCGCAGTGTTCCAGGGCCAGTTCGTACGCCTCCTGGTAGGCGGGCCACAGGGCGCGCTCCTCGATGTCGCTCGGATCGAACTTCCAGCGCTTGTCCGGACGGTCGAGGCGGCGCAGCAGACGCCGCCTCTGCTCCTCGTAGGAGATGTGGAGAAAGCATTTGACGACGGTCACCCCGTCCTCGGCCAGCTCGCGCTCGAAGTCGTTGATCAGGCCGTAGCGACTGCCGATCTCGGCGGGCCGGGCCAGCCGCCGGACGCGGGCGATGAGGACGTCCTCGTAGTGCGAGCGGTCGAAGATGCCGATCTCGCCGGCTTCGGGCAGTGCGCGCCGCACCCGCCAGAGGAAGTCGTGCGCGCGTTCCTCCTCGGTGGGGGCCTTGAACGCCTTGATGCGGCAGCCGGACGGGTTGAACTGGCCGATGACGTGCTTGACCGTGCCGCCCTTGCCGCTCGTGTCCATGCCCTGCAGGACCAGCAGCACCCGTCGCCGGTCGCCCGCGGTGCCCGCCGCCCACAGCCGCTCCTGCAGTCCGGCCAGGCGCGCGCCCATCCGGGCGGTGTCCGCGCGGGCGGCCGCCTTGGTGTCCGGGGAGCCGGGGGTGGCCCGGGCGTCGTACGCGCCCAGCTCGATCCGCTCGCCGGACGGGAGCCGCAGCAGCTCCCGGAGTTCCTTGTCGTTCCGCTTCGCCACGGGCGCCCCTCCTCGTCCGGCCACTGTCGGAGCCGTCCACCGATGGTGCGCCCGGCCACCGGCCTTCGCCAGACCGGCGAGCGGGTACGGCCGCGCGCTCAGCCGGAGGCCGCCCCGGCCTCGCCGTTCGGTACGGGCCGTTCCGTACGCGCCTCCGTGACCGCCGCCGTTCCCGGTGCGTCGGGGACGGCGGCCTGTTCCGCGGCCGGACCGGTGACCGCGGGCGCTCCCAGCGCATCCGCGACCGTGGTGATCGCCTGCTGCGCCGCGTCGCCGTTCGACGCGGTCTGCGCTGTCGGTGCGGCGTCCGCCTTTCCCGGAGCGGCGGTCGCGCTCCGGCCCCCGGCGCTGTTCGGTGTCGTGGTCTGCGCGCCCCTCTCCAGGAAGTGCAGCAGCTCCACCGGGATCGGCAGGACCAGCGTGGAGTTCTTCTCGGCCGCCACCGCCATCACCGTCTGCAGCAGCCGCAGTTGGAGGGCGGCGGGCTGGTCGGACATCTGCTCGGCCGCCTCCGCGAGCTTCTTGGACGCCTGCAGTTCGGCGTCGGCGTTGATGATCCGGGCCCGGCGCTCCCGGTCCGCCTCGGCCTGGCGGGCCATGGACCGCTTCATGGTGTCCGGCAGGGACACGTCCTTGATCTCCACCCGGTCGACCTGGACGCCCCAGCCGACGGCCGGGCTGTCGATCATCAGCTCCAGGCCCTGGTTGAGCATCTCCCGGTTGGAGAGCAGGTCGTCCAGGTCGCTCTTGCCGATGATGGAGCGCAGCGAGGTCTGCGCCATCTGCGACACCGCGAACTTGTAGTCCTCCACCTTGACCAGCGCACTCGCGGGGTCGGCCACCCGGAAGTAGACGACCGCGTCCACGCGCACGGTGACGTTGTCGCGGGTGATGCCCTCCTGGGCCGGGATCGGCATCGTCACGATCTGCATGTTGACCTTGTGCAGCCGGTCCACGAACGGGATCACCATCGTCAGGCCCGGAGCGCGTAGGCCACCCGTGAGCCGCCCGAGCCGGAACAGCACACCGCGCTCGTACTGTTTGACCACCCGCGCCCCCATCGCCACGTACACGACGCCCACGGAGGCCGCCGCGGCGAGTGCGCCCAGCAGTTCCTGGATCATGATGACCTCCTCGTTCAGAGGTCGGGTCTGTCCGGTATTGCAACGATATGCCCGGGTGGGGGCGGAAGCCATGGGCCGGGCGGGGCACCGAGGGGCGTCGTCGCCCCGGCCCGGGGCCGGGGCGACCGCAGCAGCGGCTTCGCGCCGCCGCTGCTGCGGCCCGGAGGCGGTCCACGTCAGGCCGGGGCGCGAGGCGGTCCCCACCCTGAGCCGGACCGAGAGACCGCTCCCACCGGGCCGGGGTGGGCCGGAAGGCGGGCCTCACCCCGGTCTCACCCTGCCGGCGCCCGGGTCCGCTGCCGTGGTGCGGTCGGCGCGGTGACCTGTACCGGCTCGGTGCCCGCCGCGCTGTGCCGCAGTGCCCAGTTCTCCAGGGCCATGCGGCAGGCGTGGTCGAGGTGGTGGAGGTCGGAGAGGTCGAGGCGGACCGGGCGGTCCTGGGGGAGGGACTCCAGGCTGTCCAGGATCTTCGGCAGCCGCAGGAAGGTCGCGTTGCCGCCGAGGTGCGCCTCGATCGGGCCCGCCCCCTTGTCGACGACCTCCAGCCGGACGTGCGAGGCCTCCCAGGCCGTCTTGACCACGGCAAGCGCCAGCCCGATCAGCACGCCCTCGAACATGCTCACCGCCACGATCGAGATCGCGGTGACGGACAGGATCAGCGCCTCGCCCCGGTTCTCGCGCCACAGCACGGCCAGCGCCCGGACCGGCACCAGTTTGGCGCCCGCGTGGATCAGGATGCCGGCGAGGGCGGGGATCGGGATGTGGGCGAGCACGCCGGGCAGCAGTGCGGCGAACAGCAGCAGCCACACGCCGTGCAGGACACGGGAGGCCTTCGTCCGGGCACCCGCCTGCACGTTCGCCGCGCTGCGCACGATCACCGCGGTCATCGGCAGCGCGCCCAGCAGCCCGCAGACCGTGTTGCCGGCGCCCTGCGCGACCAGTTCCCGGTCGTACTCGGTGCGCGGCCCCGAGTGCAGCCGGTCCACGGCCGCCGCGCTGAACAGCGACTCGGCGGACGCGATGAGGGTGAAGGCGACGACCGTGCCGAGGGCGCCGACGCCGGCCAGTTCGCCGAAGGCGCTCAGCGGCGGTGGCTGGACCGAGTCCAGCAGACCGTGCACCTCGACGGTGGCAACCGGCAGGTTCAGCGCGAACGCGGCCAGCGTGGCGAGACCGACCGCGGCGAGCGGTGCGGGCAGCGCGCGCAGCTTCACCGGGGTGTGCCGCCACAGCAGCAGCACCGCGATGGTGCCGGCGCACACCGCGAGCGAGGTCAGCGCCTTTCCGTCGCCGAGGACGTCCAGGAAGGCTCCGGGCAGCCCGGCGATCTTGCCCAGTCCGGAGTCGGGGGCCTTGGCCGTCAGCGCCGGATACAGCTGGCCGGCTATGAGGACCAGACCGATTCCGGCCAGCATGCCCTCGACGACGGAGACCGAGATGGCGCGGAAGTAGCGGCCCAGCCTCAGCAGGCCCATGGCCACCTGGAGCAGGCCGGCGACGAGCACGATCGCGCCGAGCACCGGCAGACCGAACTCCTCGACCGCCTCGAAGACGAGCACGGTCATACCGGCGGCCGGCCCGGACACCTGCAGGCTGCTGCCGCGCATCAGCCCGGTGACGATGCCGCCGACGATGCCGGTCACCAGGCCCAGTTCGGCCGGCACCCCGGAGGCGACGGCCACCCCCACGCACAGCGGGAGGGCGACCAGGAACACCACGAGGGAGGCGGCGACGTCGTGCGCGAGATGCGGGAATCGGGATATGAGGGTGTTCTTCGGGGTCATCGGCGCGCTCACAGGGACTCGAAGGTGTCGGTCCGCGGGCGGTGCGTCCGGACGGCGCCGGTGTGCACCTCGTAGTACCAGGCGTGCAGGCCGAGCCGGCCCTGCGCCGACCTGCGCTCGACGCACGGGTACGAGCGCAGCCGCAGCAGCTGGGTCAGGACATGGCTCTGGACGGCCTCGGCGACCTCCGGGTCCTCGGCCGTGCCCGCCGGGCGCGGGGTGGCGTGCGCCAGCCAGTCGCGCACGGCCGGTACGGCGGTCAGGTCGTCGCCGCGCACCAGCGCGCCGACGGCGCCGCAGTGCGAGTGCCCGCAGACGACGATGTCGCGGACGCCGAGCACCTCCACGGCGTACTCGATGGTGGCGGCCTCGCCGGTGGGGTGCTGCGAGGCGTACGGCGGGACGATGTTGCCCGCGGTGCGCAGCTCGAACAGCTCGCCCGGGCGGGCGCCCGTGATCAGGGCCGGGACGACCCGGGAGTCGGAGCAGGTGATGAAGAGGACCTGGGGAGACTGGCCTTCGGCGAGCTTGGCGAACTCCTCAGGGCGCTGTCCGAAGGTACGGGCGTTGTCGATGAGGGGCTGCATGTGCGTGAGTTCCTCCTGGCGCGCCGCTCCGGCGCGTCGGACTTGAACGACGGTTGTGGGGGGGAGGGGGCGGCCCGGCTCGCGGCCGGACCAGGCCCGGTGTCAGCAGCGGAAGACCTGGAGCGCTGCCGGGGTGTGGGCTCTGGCGGTTCCCGGCGCCTGGCGCGGCGGGGTGCCCAGGGTGTCGGAGGGGTCGGCGGCGGCCGACCGGCCGGTTATGAGCGGGTGTTCCTGCGCCCAGCCGGAGGCCGAGCCGCGCTGGCGGTCGCGTACGTGGGGGATGCCCGCGGGTTCACCCGGGCGGCCCGGATCGCGGACCGTGTCCGCTCCGTCACGCACCGGCTTGGCGGGAGGGGTGCTTCCGGGCTCGGCCTTGGCCAACACCTGACCGGCTGTGTGCGCAGATGCGAAGGTTCCCGTGGGAGCGATGAGCTGAAGGGCGAGAAGAGCCGCGGCGAGGAGGCCGAGGAGGGTCCGGGCCGTCGCATCTCGGAACACGCGCCCCCCTTCCCCTCGTACGCATCTCTTGTGCACACCAAACATTGGTCAATGGATGGTCAAGAAACACGTTAACCCGGCTCGGTCCTTTGCAGGGTTAACTGCGCGTTACGCCCCCAAGAGAGCGTGAAAAGTGCGGGTGGCGTGGCGTGAACTCGCCCTTGACGCGCCGAGGGCCGGCGGCGATGTGCGGGCGGCCGCCAGGTCCTGCCTGACCATTCGCGTCGTCGCCCGAAGCGCGGCAGACGCGAATGGTCCGACAGGTGCCTAGGAGCCGACGAGCCCCTTCGCGTCGCGTGCCAGCGCGGTGAGCCGCGATATCGCGCGGAAGTACTTCTTGCGGTAGCCGCCGTTCAGCATGTCCTCGCTGAACAGCTTGTCGAACGGCAGCCCCGAGGCCAGCACCGGGACCTCGCGGTCGTAGAGCCGGTCCGCGAGCACCACCAGCCGGAGCGCGGTCGACTGGTCCGGCACCGGCCGCACACCGGTGAGGCACACCGCCGTCAGTCCGTCGGTCAGCGCGCCGTACCGGCTCGGGTGCACCTTGGCGAGGTGGTCCAGCAGGTGCGGGAAGTCGTCCAGTGAGGCGCCCGCGGTGGCGTACGCCGCCTTGGCCACCTCCTCGTCGGTGAAGGGGGCCGGCGCCTCCGGCAGGCCGCGGTGGCGGTAGTCCTCGCCGTCGATGCGCAGGGCGTGGAAGTGCGCCGACAGACCCTGGATCTCGCGCAGGAAGTCGGCGGCGGCGAACCGGCCCTCGCCCAGCTTGCCGGGCAGCGTGTTGGAGGTGGCGGCGAGCGCCACGCCCGCCTCGACCAGCCTGCCGAGCAGCGTGGACACCAGGACGGTGTCGCCCGGGTCGTCCAGCTCGAACTCGTCGATGCACAGCAGGCGGTGGCCGCTGAGCGTCCGCACCGTCTGCTGGAAGCCGAGCGCGCCGACGAGGTTGGTCAGCTCCACGAAGGTGCCGAACGCCTTGAGCGCGGGCTCGGCCGGGGTGGCGTGCCACAGCGAGGCGAGCAGATGGGTCTTGCCGACGCCGTAGCCGCCGTCGAGGTACACCCCGCGCGGCCCGGCCGGGGCCTTGGCGGCCCTGCCCCTGCCGAAGCCGAGGAAGCCGCGCTTGCCGGAGCCGGAGGCGTGCGCACCGCCGAGCCCGGCCGCGAAGCGCTCCAGCACCCGTACGGCCTCGGTCTGGCTGGGCTGGTTCGGGTCCGGCAGGTAGGTGGCGAAGCGCACCGAGTCGAAGCGCGGCGGCGGCACCATCTCGGCGACCAGCCGGTCGGCGGGCACGTGCGGCTCGCGGGCGCACAGGGAGAGGGGGCCCGCGTCGGTCAGGGATCCGGAGGCGGTGCTGGAGGACGACACGGTCACCCATGCTAAGCGCCGTGTCACACTGCACGGCATGCGACGCCTGTTCCCTGTGACCGACGAGACAGCAGCCCGGACCCTCGGCGGTGGCGGGGAGGGGCAGGGGGCGAGCGGGGCCGCCGGGGCCCAGGGGGTCCGCGCCGGCGAAGCGCCCGCGGGGACGCGTGGGGCCGCCGCCCAGGAGGACCGGGACTGGAGCCTGGCCGAGCTGGCCGCGGCCTATGCCTACCCCGAGCCCGAACCCGAGCCCGAGCAGGGTGCCCGCCGGCCGTGGCTGCGCGCCAACATGGTCTCCACCCTCGACGGCGCCGCCCAGCACGAAGGGCGCTCCCAGCCCATCTCCAGCGCCGCCGACATGCGGATCTTCGGCACGCTGCGGGCGCTCGCGGACGTCGTCGTGGTGGGCGCGGAAACGGTACGGCAGGAGGGGTACCACCCGGCGAAGGCGCGTGCCGAGTTCGCCGCCGCGCGCCAGGCCGCGGGACAGGGGCCGGCCCCCGCGATCGCCGTCGTCACCGCGAGCCTGGACCTGGACTTCTCCCTCCCGCTGTTCACCTCGCCGGTGGTCCCCACCATCGTCCTCACCGGTGCCGCCGCGGCCCCCGAGCGGGTCGCCGCCGCCGAGAAGGCCGGCGCCCGGGTGGTGGTCGCCGGCGAGGGGATGGGGGTCGAGCCGGCGCGCGCGGTGCGTGCCCTTGCCGACCTCGGGCACACCCGGCTGCTCACTGAGGGCGGCCCCCGGCTGCTCGGCCAGCTGATCGCCGCCGAGGTGCTGGACGAGCTGTGCCTCACGGTCTCGCCGATGCTCACCGCGGGAGACGCGCAGCGCATCGCCGGGGGGCCGTCGGTCGCCGTACCGCGCCGGTTCGAGCTCGTGTCCCTCCTGGCCGAGGACGGTTTTCTGTTCAGTCGTTACCGCCGGCCCTGAGCTGAATGGAATCTATCGTTCCGTTTCGCTCACGGCGGGCAAACTTAGTCCGGCAGTACCCGTGCGATCACGGGGAAGGATGGTTTCCGCAGGGGCCTTGTCCCGGGCCCACGGAGGAGAAGAGGCGTTTGGTGTTCACAAGCGTTCTGATGATCGAGAAGGCCATGACGTCCGCTGACGTGGAGTTCGTCACCACCTTGCACGGAGACGAGCCGGTCCGGTTCCACGTGCTGCTGCAACCGCGCGGTGACCAGGCGGACCGCCTGCTGCGGGCCATCGACGACATCGCGCTTGGCGAACTCGACGAGGCCGTACGGGAAGGGGAGACGCCGGAGGGCGAGGAGGCCCGGAGCGTGGGGCAGCGGGCCCTCGACGTCTCGGTGGAGGCGTTGCGCTCCGCGGGGAGCCGGGCGGAGGGGCGGCTGGTCGAGGACCACCCGCTGGACGCGCTCAAGGCGCTGGTGGCGGAGGCGGGGGCCGACGAGGTGATCGTGCTGACCGATCCGCACTACGTGGAGGAGTTCTTCCACCGGGACTGGGCCTCGCGGGCCCGGCACCGGGTCGGGGTGCCGGTGCTGAAGTTGTTCTCGCACAGCAAGGCGTAGCGCTTCGCTCCGCTCGGGGGGCCGTTTCGGGGCGGGGGCGGCGCGTTTTGCGGGGGCGGGTGCGGCGTGGCCGGTCGCGCGGCCCCGCGCCCCTGGGCCGGCTCGCCTGGCGTTCGTGGACGGGCTCAGGCGCGCCCCTGGGCCGGCTCGAGTGGCGTTCCCGGGCGCCTCGCGTCGCCGGGGCGGCTCGTCTCGTGCCCCCCGGTGGAGCGGCTCGTCTCATGCCCCCCCGGTGGGGCCGTTCTTCTCGTGCCCCCCGGTGGTCCCGGGCCGTGGCTCGGCTGCTGGGGTGGTGCGGCTCGCGCCCCTTGCGGAGTGGGCGCGGTGGGAGCGCATAGGCTAGGCGTGCTTCCAACACGCACCGTCTCTGGGGAGAACGCATGGCATCCGGCCTTCCTGCCGCCATGGACCGACCGCACTTCATCGGCATCGGCGGCGCCGGGATGTCGGGCATCGCCAAGATCCTCGCGCAGCGTGGCGCGAAGGTCGCCGGCAGTGACGCCAAGGACTCGGCCACCGCCGAGGCGCTGCGGGCGCTCGGCGCGACCGTGCACATCGGGCACGCGGCCGAGCACCTCGCCGACGACGCGAGCTGTGTCGTCGTGTCGTCGGCGATCCGCCAGGACAACCCCGAGCTGGCCCGCGCCGCCGCGCTGGGCATCCCGGTGGTGCACCGCTCGGACGCGCTGGCCGCGCTGATGGAGGGGCTGCGCCCGATCGCCGTGGCCGGCACCCACGGCAAGACCACCACCACCTCGATGCTGGCGGTCTCCCTGACCGCGCTGGGCCTGAAGCCGTCGTACGCGATCGGCGGCGACCTGGACGCGCCCGGCTCCAACGCGCTGCACGGTGAGGGCGACATCTTCGTCGCCGAGGCCGACGAATCGGACCGCAGCTTCCACAAGTACGCGCCCGACGTCGCCATCGTCCTCAACGTCGAGCTCGACCACCATGCCAACTACGCCTCCATGGACGAGATCTACGAGTCCTTCGAGACGTTCGTCGACCGCGTCACCGAGGGCGGCACGCTGGTCGTCTCCGCGGACCAGGAGGGCGCGCGCGAGCTGACCCGCCGGGTGGCGGGGCGTGCGGTGCGGGTGGTGACGTACGGCGAGGCGCAGGACGCCGACGTGCGTGTGCTGTCCGTGCTGCCCCAGGGGCTCAAGAGCGAGGTGACGGTCCTCCTGGACGGACGGGAACTCACCTTCACGGTCTCCGTCCCCGGCCGCCACTACGCCCTCAACGCGGTCGCGGCGCTCGCCGCCGGCGCCGCCCTCGGCATCCCGGCCGACGCACTGGCCCCGGCGCTGGCCGCCTACACCGGTGTGAAGCGCCGGCTCCAGCTGAAGGGCGAGGCCGCGGGCGTCCAGGTGATCGACTCCTACGCCCACCACCCGACCGAGATGACCGCCGACCTGGAGGCCATGCGTGCCGCCGCCGGCGGCTCCCGCATCCTCGTGGTCTTCCAGCCGCACCTGTTCTCCCGCACCCAGGAGCTGGGCAAGGAGATGGGGCAGGCGCTCGCGCTCACCGACACCTCGGTCGTGCTCGACATCTACCCGGCCCGGGAAGACCCGATCCCCGGGGTGACCAGCGAGCTGATCATCGAGGCCGCGCGCGCCGCGGGCGCCGACGTCACCGCCGTGCACGACAAGGGGGAGATCCCCGCGGTGATCACGGGAATGGCGAAGCCCGGTGATCTCGTTCTCACCATGGGCGCGGGTGACGTGACGGACCTGGGCCCGCTGATCCTGGACCGTCTGTCGCAGCAGTGAAGGGGCTGAGGCTCATGTCGTACGACGTCGAGAAGCCGGAAGAGCAGTGGCGTGCGGAGCTGAACCCGGCGGAGTTCGCCGTGCTGCGCCAGGCCGGCACCGAGCCGGCCTACACCGGTGAGTACACGGACACCAAGACCGAGGGCGTCTACTCCTGCCGTGCCTGCGGTGCCGAACTGTTCACCTCCGACACCAAGTTCGAGTCGCACTGCGGCTGGCCGTCCTTCTACGACCCGAAGGACACCGACGCGGTGGAGCTGGTCCAGGACCGGTCCCACGGCATGGTCCGGACCGAGGTGCGGTGTGCCCGCTGCGGCTCTCACCTCGGGCACGTGTTCGAGGGTGAGGGGTATCCGACCCCGACCGACCAGCGGTACTGCATCAACTCGATCTCCCTGCGGCTGGCCCCCGCGGAGGGCTGACCGGCCGGGGTCCGCCAGGACCTGGGGGAGCGCCCGGGCCAGGGGCGACGGCTGCGCCTGGTGCTCCGCTCGCTCGGGTTCGAGACTCTGCGGGGGTGTCGGGTGTGGCGCGCTGGATCCAGTCCCGTCGTAGGCCCCCTCCCTTCGGCAGTGCGCACCGTGACGACGGCGGCACCGGAGACGCGGTCGGCCAGGTCCGCGGCGTCCACCAGGGCGAGCGCGGCGGCCCGGGCAAGAGCCCGCAGCGCGATTCGGCGCGTTGCGGCAGGGGCGCGGCGCGCTGCGGCAGGCCCTGGCCGCCATCGGTACGGCCTTCGACGAGCCCACGACCTGCGCCGAGCCCGACCCGCGCCGCCGTCCAGCGGGTCGGCGGAGCCGCAGCCGTGATGCGCCGCGCGGGGCACGCCGTCTCCGCGTACGAGGCGGTCGACGGCGACGCCGACACACGCTCCCCGACGCCCGCCGGGCCGCCGCGCTGGCCCGCGAGGCGGGTGTGCCGGGGGTCGGCGCGGCGCCGCCGCCCGTCTGCCGGTCCGCGTCGACCCGGGGTGCGGCCAGATCACGCCGGCCGGCGCCGGCCATCCGCCGCCCGTGCCCATCGCCGAGGAGGGGGAGGTGGCACTGGTGCCCGTCCCCGTCGGACCGCCGCTGGGGACCGGGCTGGGCGGGTCGGTGTCCGCACCGCCTTCGGCGACCCCGAAAACTGCGTCACCCGCAGCCCCGTGAACGTCTCCCCCCACACATGCTCAGCCCTGGACACCCCGGCCGTACACGGGAGATGTCCTGTTCAAAGCCTTGTGCGACGCCCTTCAGTTGATGATTTCGGCGCGGTCGTCCGTGCGGATCGCGGCCAGCCGGTCCCGCCACATCTGGAGAGCTTCGGGTGTCTGCCGCGTCCAGTCGGTGACCTCACCAACGATCCGGAGCGGTTCCCTGCTGCGATAGGAGCGGGTGGGGTTGCCGGGGAACTTCTTGTCGGTGACGTTCGGATCGTTCTCGAACTCCCCGGTCGGCTCGACGACGTACACGCGCGGGGCTCCGTCGCCCGCGGCGAGTTCGGCGGCGAGTCCCGCGCCGTCGCGCAACGCGGTGAAGTAGATGTGGTTCATCACGATTTCGGGCCGGTAGTTGGAACGGAAACCGGCGGTGAGGTGATCTCCGATCCGCAGCTCGGCCTTTGTGCCGTGAAAGAACGGCCCCTCGTCCACAACCTCGTCCATCGCCACAGGTTATCAACGCACGCTGTCGTGACGGCCGGCTGTCCGGGACGGCTCGGACGCCGTGATCACGCCGGGCATATCAAGATCATTCGACTCTGGTCGGTAGTTACGGGACACCCCTTAGACTCTCCCCGCAACGGCCTGCGCACGATCGTGGCCGATAGTGGGCGGAAAGCTGCCAAACCCGAAGGGTATCCGGCGTTTTGATACGGATAGATTCAGTCACGAAGCGGTATCCGGACGGCACGGTCGCGGTCGACCGGCTGTCGCTGGCGATACCGGACCGCGCGATCACCGTGCTCGTCGGGCCCTCGGGGTGCGGCAAGACGACGACCCTGCGGATGATCAACCGGATGGTGGAGCCCAGTGAGGGCACCATCCTCCTCGACGGCGCGGACATCCGGCAGCAACCGGTCAACACCCTGCGCCGCTCGATGGGTTACGTCATCCAGAACGCGGGACTCTTCCAGCACCGCACCATCCTCGACAACATCGCCACCGTGCCCCGGCTGCTCGGCTGGAACAAGCAGAAGGCGCGCGCCCGGGCCGCGGAGCTGATGGAGCGGGTCGGGCTCGACACCGCGCTGGCCAAGCGATACCCCTACCAGCTCTCCGGCGGCCAGCAGCAGCGCGTGGGCGTGGCCCGCGCGCTCGCCGCCGACCCGCCGGTGCTCCTGATGGACGAGCCGTTCTCCGCCGTCGACCCCGTCGTGCGCAAGGGACTGCAGGACGAACTCCTGCGCATCCAGGGAGAGTTGGGCAAGACCATCGTCTTCGTCACGCACGACATCGACGAGGCGATCAAGCTCGGCACGATGGTCGCCGTGCTGCGCACCGGCGGCCGGCTCGCCCAGTTCGCCCCGCCCGCCGAACTGCTCAGCGCCCCCGCCGACGCCTTCGTGGAGGACTTCCTGGGCGCCGACCGAGGCATCCGGCGGCTGTCGTTCTTCCCGTCCGAGGGGCTACGGCTGCAGACCGAACCGGTCGTCGGCATCGACGCGGACGCCGAGGAGATCGCCTCCCACGCCGACGCCCCCTACCTCCTCGTCACCGACCCCGACGGCCGGCCCCTCGGCTGGGCCGAACCCGCCCGCCTCACCGCCGGCGACATCGACCGGGACCAACTCCTGCCCTGCGGGCGGCCCTTCATCCCCGGGGCCGACTCGCTGCGCACCGCGCTCGACGGTGCCGTGCTCTCGCCGACCGGCTGGGCCGTCGCCGTGGACGCCGAGGGCCGCGCCGTCGGCGTCGTCTCCCAGCAGGTCATCGGCGAGGCGATCCGGGACGCCCACAGCCGCGTCGGGGAGCAGGCCGGCGTGAAGGCCGGGCGATGAACGGCTTCTTCGACCTCCCGAGCGACCTCCAGCACAGCTACCTCGGCCTCGTCGGCCTGCACCTGCGCGAGGCCCTGCTGCCGGTACTGGCCGGGCTGCTCGTCTCCCTGCCCGTCGCCCAGCTCTGCGTGCGCTACCGGTGGATCTACCCACCCGTCCTCGGCATCACCACCGTCCTGTACGCCGTCCCCTCGCTGGCCTTCTTCGTGGTGCTCATCGACTACTTCGGGCAGAGCGAGACCACGGTGATGATCCCGCTCGCGGTGTACAGCCTGGTGGTGCTGGTGCCGGCCATCGTGGACGGTGTCCGCTCGGTGCCGCCGGAGACCCTGGCCGCCGCACAGGCCATGGGCTTCGGGCCGGTACGCCGCTACCTCCAGGTCCAACTGCCCATCGCCGTACCCGCGATCATCGGCGGCCTCCGGGTCGCGACGGTGTCCAGCATCTCCCTGGTCAGCGTCGGCATGCTCATCGGCAACCAGGGCGCCCTCGGCAACATGCTCTACGACGCCAGCGTCTACCACCGGCCCGCCCTGGCCGTGAACTCGGTCCTGACCATCGCGGTCCTCGGCATCCTCGCCGACGCCGTACTGGTCCTGGTCCGTCTGCTCCTCACCCCGTGGATGCCGCGGAAGGGGGCCGTCCGGTGAACGTCCTCGACTTCGCGCACGCCTTCTTCAGCGACGGCGCCCACTGGCACGGGTACGACGGCATCCCCACCCGCCTCGTCGAGCACGTCCAGTACTCCGTCGAGGCCCTGCTCCTCGCCGCCGCCATCGGAATGCCCGTCGGTCTGCTCACCGGCCACTACGGGCGCGGCGGCAACGCCCTCGCGCTGATCGCCACCGCCGGCCGGGCGCTGCCCAGCTTCGGTCTGCTGGTGCTGATGTTCATCTGGATCGGGTTCGGCCTGGGCCCGGTGATGATCCCGCTGGTCGTGCTCGCCGTACCGCCGATCCTGGTCACCACCTACGAGGCGATCGGCTCCGTCGACCCGTCCCCGGTGGACGCGGGACGCGGCATGGGGATGTCCGAGGCGCGGGTGCTGTTCCAGGTGGAGCTCCCCGTCGCGCTGCCGCTGGTGCTGAGCGGCCTGCGCACGGCGGCCGTCCAGATCGTCTCCACGGCCACCATCGCCGCCTACGTCAGCCTCGGCGGTCTCGGCCGCTACATCATCGACGGCCTGTACCAGAAGAACTACGAGAAGGTCGTCGGCGGTGCCACCCTGGTCGCCGGTCTCGCCCTCGCGACCCTGGCCGTGTTCTGGGCGGTCTCCCGGCTCACGGTGTCCCCGGGGGTGCGCCGCAGCGGCTGACCGGCCACCGCTCGGTGCGGGCCGGCGTCGCCTCCGGGACCGGTTCCCCTGCGACGACCGGCCTGACCGGCGCGCCTGCCTCGAGGATCCGTCACGAAGAGAGCGCTCCGCGTGCGCAACCGGCCGCAGATCGAGGCCAATCGGTGATCTGATGCACTTGACTGACCGAGAACCGGCTGGATTGGATCAGTGGGTGACTTCCACAACCCACATCAGCAGGTCCATCCGGGGGAACCGAGGCGCGGCGGTGGTCGCCCTGGTAGCGGCGACGGCTCTGCTGACGGGCTGTTCCTCCGGCGACGACAAGTCCGGCAATCCCCTGACGGACGGCAAGGCGAGCGGCGACAGCGTCGTCGTCGGCTCCAACAACTTCCCCGAGAGCACCCTGCTCGCCGACATCTACGGCGAGGCCCTCAAGGCCAAGGGGACCAAGGTCACCTACAAGCCGAACATCGGCAGCCGCGAGACCACCTACGGTCTGCTCAAGAACGGCTCCATCTCGGTGCTGCCCGAGTACAACGGCGCGCTGCTCGCCTACCTCGACTCGAAGGCGAAGCCGAAGACCGCCGAGGAGACGACGGCGGCCATCGAGGCGAAGCTGGACTCCAAGCTGACGCTGCTGAAACCGTCGGCAGCGCAGTCCAAGGACTCGGTGACGGTCAACGCGGCCACCGCGAAGAAGTACGGCCTCACCCAGAAGTCCTCCATCGCCGACCTCAAGGACAGCGCGAAGGACCTGGTCATCGGCGCCTCGCCGGAGTTCCAGACGCGGCAGCAGGGCCTGGTGGGACTGAAGTCCGTCTACGGCCTGGAGTTCAAGTCCTTCAAGGCGCTGGACGCGGGCGGCCCGCTGACGCAGGAGGCGCTGAAGAAGGACGCGGTGCAGGTCGCGGACATCTTCACCACCGACCCGACCATCACCAAGGAGAAGTTCGTCGTCCTGCGCGATCCGAAGAACCTCTTCGGATTCGAGAACGTCCAGCCGCTCGCCTACAAGAGCGCGCTGGACCAGAAGGCCTCCGACGCCCTCGACGCCGTCTCGGCCAAGCTGGACACCGCCACCCTGCTCCGGCTGGACTCCCAGGTGCAGACGCAGAACAAGGACCCGCTGGACGTCGCCAGGGCCTGGCTGAAGTCGGCGGGTCTCGCCTGACCTGCCGGTGGCGCCGAGGCGTGGTCGAAGCCGCGCCGAGGCGTGGCTGAAGCCGGCCCGTCTCGCCCGGCCGCGCCCGCTCGACGGTCGTGAACGCGAGGACGTGGGTGCCCCCGGATCACGGGCGCACCCACGTCGTTGCGCTTACCGGAGTCCAGCCGTGGGTCAGAGGTCGAACTCGTGCGGCGGGAGATCCAGCGTGAAGCACGCCTCGCGCACCACGGCCTGCTCGGTCTTGTCGAAGTCGCCGTCCGCGCCGCCGATCACGATGCCGATCTGGACGACGGCCCGCGCCTCGGCCGGCTTCTTCTTCGCCTTGGCGATCTCCTGCAGCACGCTCACCTTGCCGAAGGCGAAGTCCGCCGTCAGCTTGTTCAGATTCTCCTCGAAGCGGCGCCGCAGGTCGTCCGCCGGGAAGTTCTGCAACACCTCGTTGGTGGCGATGAGCTGGGCGACCCGCTGCCGCTCGGACGGGTCGACGGTCCCGTCGGCGGCGGCCACGAGTGCGCACATCGCCATGCTCGCGTCACGGAAGGCGCCGCTCTTCAGGTCGTTCTTCTTCGCCACCAGCTGGGTCTGCATCTGCGACGCCGACTCCTTGAAGCGGTCCCACAGGGCCATGTCCACTCCTCGTATCCCTCGATCGGGTGCTCCGGCAGCACACCGACCGCGATTTCCACAGCACCGTGGAAACTCGTGGGACGAACGGGAAGTTCCGCGGACCCGGAGGGAATACCGCGCGGCTCCGTGACCGCTGAACGGCGCCCGTGACCTCTGTCCGGGCTCAGGCCGCTCCTTCCGTTCCCTCGGGCAGGCGGGCGCGCGTCGCCGCCCGTTCGGCCCGTGCCCGCCTGCGGCGTGCGCGTCGGCTGACACGGGGTTCCTGGTCCGGCAGCCAGCCGAAGGTGAGGCAGCTTCCGACGGCGCCGAGGAGGAGGCCGAGGAAGAAACCGCCCAGGTTGGAGGTGAGCCAGGTGCCCAGGGACAGCAGGATGCCGGTGACGGAGTAGAAGAGCCGCTGCGAGGGGTTGAAGAGGATCAGCAGGCCCAGCAGCAGCATCAGCGTCGGCAGCAGGTAGCCGGCCAGGCCCTGCACGCCGATGTGCATCACGACCTTCAGCGAGGCCTTCTCGGTGAGCAGGATCTCGCCGCCGCCGAGGGCGAGCAGCAGCCCGCCCCAGAACGGCCGGCGGGCCCGCCATCCGCGGAAGGCGAGCCTCGGTCCCCGGCGTGGACGGTCGGGCACGGCGATCAGCAACCCGAGCCGCTGAAGCCGAGCTTGAGACCCGGGAGCTTGAACACCCCGGCGGTCGTCGCATAGTTGGTCTGCCTGAGGTTGGCGATGCGCACGGTGTCGGCCTGCTGGCTGAAGACGCCGATCGGTCCCTTCACGCCCGCCTTCGTCAGCGTGCTCGCGTCGTTGCCGATCTCGATGTTGTCGAACGCCGCGTCACCCGACAGCTCGGTGGAGTCGGTGGTCAGGTCGGTCGCCGACACCTTGTCCTTGCCGCCGCCCGCCCTGATCAGCAGGTTGGTGCCGCCGAGGTCGACGCTCTGGCACAGCTTGGTGAGCGTGGCGTTCTTGATGGCCGAGGTGACGACGAGCACCTGGCCGCCGGTGTCGCCGGCGTTCGGGCTGCCCTCCGCCATGTTGTCGAGCGAGCCGAACTGCTCGAAACCGGTGCCGTTGAGCTCGGTCGCGGTGACGGTGAACGGCATGCCGGAGATCGCGAACTGCACACCCAGCGCACCCTGCGCGGTGAGGACCGCGAGGCCGGCGGCGACGAGCGTGGCGGGCACCGCCATGACGGCGGCCCGGCGTGCCCGGACCCGCCCTCGTCGATGGCCGCCCGTACCGGCCGCGGCGGTGCTCGGCGCGTCGGACGGTGAACCGCTTCCCGGGTTCTCGGGGTTGTTGCCGTCGGACGGGATGTCCGGGGACAAGGCCATGTCTGCTCCCAGGGGCATGATCAATGCGGGTTGGGCTTCAGTGGCGCGGTGTCCTGGCGCGGACAGCGGCTGCCGCGTACGCCTCCTCGCACTCCCGGCGGATGCAAGGGCTTTCTCGTTACGCGGCAGTAGCCTGACTGGAAGTTACCGCCGGTTACTTTGGGGGGTCAAGGGAGCTGTGGAAAGAGGGTGCCGGTTGTGCGGGACCGGCGTCCGCGGGCAACAACTCCCTTTCAACTCCTTGACGTTGACGGTTGAGCGGGTCTACAAATTCCCCTGTTTCACGGATCCGTGGCGCCGGATCCGCCGAGCGGCCCGGCCGCGTTCCCGGCCCTGTCACGGCAGCCGCTCACTTCGGCTCGGCGCAACCGCTCACTTCGGCTCGCGGCACCGCGCCCGTCGGCTCACGACGGTCGGACACGCCGGTTCACGAAACCGCTCACACCGGCACACCCGGTGGCACGCGCCGGTCCACGGCAACCGCTCACCGCAGCACGGCTCCGGCACGGTCCCGCTCCACGGGTCCGTCACCGGCCGCCGCCCCCTGTCCGGCCCGGCCGCAGGTCTTCCCCAAGGCCGTCGGCCGGTACCGGCCCGCCACCGTCGCGGGTCCGTCGCGTACGGAGAAGGCGCGACGTTCCCGCCTCGGCGGCACCCTCGTACGGCCCGCCACCCCCCGACAGCACCTCGTCCTCACCCCCACTCAGGAAAGAGGCACACCCGCATGCGTACGCGAACCCTCCTCGCCCTCGCCGGCACCGCCGCCGCACTCGCCCTCACGGCGGCCGGACCCGCCTCCGCCGACGCCGGCGCCGTCCTCACCACCGGCAGCGCCGGCGGTACCGCCGCCGCGGTCGGGGACACCCTGACCGCCCCCCTGGCGTCCGGCACGACCGCCACCTTCTACTCCAGCGCGACCGGTACCAGCGGCGTCACGTGCACGACCTCCCAGTTCACCGCCCAGCTCACCGGCAACCCGGCCGCCCCGGGCACGGCCACGGAGTCCGTCACCGCGCACACCTTCGGCAGCAGCAGCTGCACCAGCAACGTCACCGGTGTCCTCGGCGTCAACGGCATCACCATCAACAACCTGCCCTACTCGGCGACGATCACCTCGGCCGGCACCCTCACCGTCTCGCCCCCGAGCGGCTCCGTCATCCAGGCCACCGTCCAGCTGCGCACCCTGCTGGGCAGCGTGACCTGCGTGTACCAGGCGCCCGGTCTGACCGGCAAGGCCGACAACGCCGACAGCAGCATCACCTTCACCAACCAGCAGTTCACCAAGAGCTCCGGGTCGTCGCTGTGCTTCGCCAACGGCTTCTTCACGGCCAAGTACGCGCCGGTCACCGACGCGGGCGCCCGGGTCTACGTGAACTGAGCCGAACCGCCGGTCACTTCAGCGTCGGCGTAGACGCAGCACGAAGGCGGCGCCCCCGGTGAGCAACAGCACCGCGGCGGCGCCGCCCGCCAGCAGCGGAGCCGAGGGCCCCGAGCCGCCGCGCGTCGCCTCCGCCACCGGAGTGCTGCCGCCGGCGGCTTCCCGCCGCCCCGAACCCCCGCCGTCCTGAGCGCCACTCACCCGCGCCCCGCTGTCGCTCCCCACCGGCGTGCTCCCCGCCGAGGGACTCTTCGGCCGCGCCGGCCGCCCGTCCGACGGAGGCACCGTCTTGGCCGTCGCGCCCGGGGCCTTCGCCGCCCCGGCCGCCGTCCCGCCTCCCGGGAAGACCACGTCGGAGCACGAGTAGTAGGTGTCCGTCGTGCTGCTGTTCTGCCAGATCGTGTACAGCATGTGACGCCCTGTCCGGTCCTTCGGCAGGGTGGCGCCGAGGTGGTACGCCCCGTTGCGCAGCGGCGGGTCCGTGATCTCGGCGAAGGGGCGCTCCGGCAGATCCGCCCACGTCAGCGGCTTCGCCGGATCGTAGCCGGGCTCCGTCAGATACAGCTTGAACGTGCCCGCGTGCGCGATCGTCGAGGCGTACGTCATCGTCAGCCGGCCGCCGGGCGTCAGCCGGGTCGCCGGCCAGTCCCGCCGGGGCAGGTCGAGGCCCCGGTAGGCCGGCAGGCCGCCGCTGCACAGCCTGCCGTCGGGAATCACCTGCCGGTCCCGGCCCGCCACACCGGCCACCCGCAGGTTGTCCCATGCGGTGAACGGAGCGCCGTTCGCGGCGATCGCCGCCTTGCAGGCCGCCGAGCCCGCGGCACTGCCGCCCTCGGGGGAGCACGCGTAGACCCGGCTGACCGGGTCCGTCGGGGCTCCGTGTGCGTGGGCGGGCCCCGCCGCCCAGGACAGGAGCAGGAGCGGGGCCGCGGCGGCGGCCCCGACGACGCTCAGGCGGGCGGTCGTCCGGGTCATCGGGCTGTCTCCTCGACGGGCGCGGGAAAGGGTCTGCGGCGTCCAGTACGGCGCCCGCGCGCACGGCGTTCAGCCGGTGCGGTGCGGTGCTGTCCGGTGGGGTGTGGTGCGGTCCTGTCGCGGACCGGACAGGGCAGTTCCCGGGGCCGCGAACACACCGACCGGTACGACTGTTTCGCATCCCTCGCGACACCTCGTCGAGCACCCCGTCGGGGAGGCGGCCGGCCGCCTCGTATCGTGGCGACCACGGGACGGCGACCGCCTCCTCGCGGCCGCCGGGCACAGCCGTGCGGCGAACGGCGAGGCGACGGCCTCGGCCGCTCGCCGGGACGCCCGGCCCGGCGCCGCACGCGCGGCCGACACGTGTCCGACAGAGGTCCCGACCTCCTGACTCCCGTTGCCCCTCGGTGAGTTATCGTGTGCGACAGGTCATAAAACAAACCGCATGTCCCGTTGGTTCAAGGCGCAAGGAAGGGTCACACGATGGCGAGGCAGTTACGCGCTGAACAGACCCGGGCAACGATCATCACGGCCGCCGCCGACCTGTTCGACCGGCACGGTTACGAATCCACCAGCCTGAGTGACATCGTCACCCATGCGCAGGTCACCAAGGGCGCGCTGTACTTCCACTTCGCCGCCAAGGAGGACCTGGCCCACGCCATCCTCGAACTCCAGGCCAGGGCCGGCCAGAAGCTCGTCTCCGAGGTCGAGAGCCGCGGGTACTCCTCGCTGGAGACCCTGATACGCGCCACCTTCGGAATCGCCCGGCTCGCCGTCGACGACCCGGTGCCACGCGCCGGACTCCGGCTGGTCAGCGCGGACATCGCCGTACGGCCGCCGCTGAGACATCCGTTCACCGAGTGGCTCGAGTTCGCCACCCGCAAGTTCGCCGGCGCCGTCCGGGAGGCCGATGTGCACGGGGACCTCGACGTCGGTGCCGCCGCCCACTCCCTCGTCTGCTTCTTCGTCGGCACCCGGCTCGCCGGCCGCTCGATCGAACCGGTCGGACGGCTCCCGCGACGGGTCGCCGAGATGTGGCACCTGATGATCCGGGGGCTGGTCCCGGTGCACCGCCGCCCCCGCTACGTCACCCTCGCCACGCAGCTGGAGCGGGAGCTCAGGACGGCCTGACCGGCGCGGTACGGTGACGGGCATGCCCGACACCCCCCTCGCGCCCGTGATCCTCGGCAACGAACCAGGCTCGTTCCCGCACGGGGTGCTGGCCGAGCGGCACCCCGCGATCATCCGGCGGGTACGGGACGCCTTCCCCTACGGCCCCGGGCAGCACCGGGCACTGGACGAGCTGCTGGCGAGCTGCGCCGACGGGGTGATCGAGCCGCTCCCGGCCGGCGCACCGGACCGGGACCACTGGGACGACTGGGACCTGCCCGAGTATGTCGGGCGGTCCTGGTACGACGTGCCGTGGCTGTGGTCGGAGAGCTACTTCTACCGTCGGCTGCTCGACGCCGTCGGCTACTTCGGCCCCGGCACCTGGCAGGGGATCGACCCCTTCCGGCCGTTCAAACAGGCCGAACTCGACGCGCCGGAGACCGACGAGGAACTGGCCGCCCTGGACGCCCTGGGCGAGCTCTCCGAGCGGGAGCGCGGCGACGCACTGCTGCACGGCTCCCTGTGGGGCAACCGCGCCGACCTCGGATTCCGCTTCTCGTCCGCGGGCGCCGAGGCGCGCGAGCCGGCCCCGGCGCTGGTCGCCGACGACAGCGAGGCCCTGTGGTCGCTGCTGCCGCCCGGCGGGGCCGCCACGCTCGTGCTGGTCGCGGACAACGCCGGCCGCGAACTCGTCCCCGACCTGCTGCTGATCGCCCACCTCCTCACCGAGGAGCGGGCCGCGCGGGCGGTCCTGCACGTCAAACCCCACGCGTACTACGTCTCCGACGCCACCACGGCCGACGTGGTCGATGCCCTGCGGCGGCTGCGCGCGGCCCCCGGCGCGGCCGCCGAGTACGGGCGCGTCCTCCGGTCGGCCATGGCGGACGGCCGGCTCGACGTGCGCGCCCATCCGTTCTCCTGCGCGCCGCTGCCGTACGCGCGGATGCCGGACGACCTGCGCGCCGAGTTCGCCGCGGCCACGCTGACCGTCGTCAAGGGCGACCTCAACTACCGCCGCCTGGTGGGCGACAGGCGGTGGCCGCCGACCACACCGTTCCAGCGGACGACCGCCTGGTTCCCCGGCCCGGTCGCGGCCCTGCGCACACTCAAGTCCGAAGTGATCACCGGCCTGTCCGCGTCGGCCGAGGCGGCCCTGGTGGCCGCGGAGGGCCAGCGGTGGCGCACGAGCGGCACCCACGCGCTGATCCAGGTCGGGCCGTCAAAGTACCTGCACGGGCAATGACTTGATGCCGTTGATGAAGTTCGACACCAGCCGCCCGGCGGGCCCGGCGAGTCGGGGCGCCGGCAGGACGCGCAGCACCTCCTCGTGCAGCAGGCGCAGTTGCAGCCGGGCGAAATGGGCGCCCAGGCACACGTGCGGGCCGTCGCCGAAGGAGACGTGCGGGTTCGGGGCACGACCGGGATCGAGCCGGTCCGGGTGCGGGAAGGCCCGCTCGTCCCGGTTGGCCGAGGCGTGGAACACCACGACCTTGTCGCCCGCCCGGATCCGACGCCCCGCCAGCTCCACGTCCCGCACCGCCGTGCGGCGGAAGGTCAGCACCGGCGGATGCCAGCGCAGCAGCTCCTCGACGGCCGAACGGACCTCCACCTGCCCGGAGCGCAGGCGCTCGTAAGCCTCCGGATGCTCCGTGAGGGCCAGCAGCCCGCCGGGAGCGGCACTGCGCACCGTGTCGTTGCCCGCCACCGTGAGCAGGAAGAAGAACATCTCCAGCTCGTGGTGGTCCAGTTCGGCGTCGTGGGCGAGCGTGGTCAGGACGTCGTCGGCGGGATGCCGTCGTTTGTGCGCCGCCAGCTCCCCGGCGTAGGCGAACATGTCCCGCAGCAGCGCCGGGGAGCGCGGATTGACCGGCCTGCCCGTCTCGTCCAGTACCGGCCGGCCCGCCTCGTCCGGGTCCTGGTAGCCGATGACACGCTGCGTCCAGTGCAGCAGCAGCCGCCGGTCGCCCTCCGGAACGCCCAGCAGATCCGCCAGGTTGAGCAGGGCGTACTCATCGGTGACGGCGGCCACCAGATCGACCGTGCCGTCCGTCTCCCGGGCGGCCTCCGACGCCGCCGCGAGCAGGGCGCGGGCCCGGCTCCGGGCCACCGCGGCGAACCGCTCGACACGCCCCGGGGTGAACGCCCGGCTCACCAGGCGCCGCAGCCTGCCATGTCCCGGCGGATCCTGATTGAGCATCATCCGGCGGATGAACGGCAGGTCCTCCGGATCGGGGTCCCGGATCTGCGTCGCACCGAGGTGCGAGGAGAAGGCCGCCGCGTCCTTGAGCACGCGTACGACGTCCGCGTGCCGGGTCACCGCCCAGAAACCGGGCCCGGCCGGCCAGCCGAGCACCTCCGGCTCCTCCTGCCAGGCCACCGGATGACGGTCGCGCAGGAGGCGGTAGTCGTCGTGGGGCACCCCGGCGGCGTACCGGCGCGGGTCGAACACGTCGGGCACCGGCGGCGTCCGGCACGCGCTCACGCCGATCCGCCCGCATCGCGCGCGCCGGCCGTGTCGCCCCCGTCGCCCGCGCCGGCCGTGTCGCCCGCATCGCCCGCGCGGACGGTGGTGTCCGCGCGCAGGAAGTCCTCCACGACCCTGACGAGTTCCAGCGGTGTCTCGTCCATGGCGTAGTGACCGGCGGACGGCAGGGCGACCAGTTCGCCGCGTGGGTACCAGGCCAGCCAGGTCTCCCGCAGGACGGCCGGGGACAGGGCCGGGTCGAGCTCGCCGGCCACGGCCAGGGCGGCCACCTCGCTGCCCTCGACGTCCGCGTGGAAGTCCTCGCCCGCCCAGGAGTCGAGCCACGCCCGGAACGCCTTGGGGTCACTGCGTTCCAGCGAGCGCGCCACCATCCGGTCCAGCCAGGCGGCGGGGCGGCGGCCCCCGGTGGTGAAGTCGATGATCGCGCGCCGGTTCTCCGCCCGGTGCGCCGCCTCCGCGAACAGCGCGTCCTGCCCGGCCGGCAACGGCATGCCCGAGGCGGGAACCGGAGAGACACCGACGATCCGGCGCAGCCGGTGCGGGGCGACGGCCAGCAACCGCTGGGCCACGGCGCCGCCCATGGAGTGCCCGATCACCGAGAACCGCTCCCAGCCCAGCCGGTCGGCCAGCTCCACCAGGTCCCGGGCCGCCTCGGCCGTCGTCCAGGAGCCCATGGCGTCCCGGGCCTCGCCGTAGCCGCGCAGATCGACCAGCGCGTAGGTGAAGGCGGTGCGGTCGAGATCGGGCAGGACGGGCGCGTAGGCGGACCGGTCGGCGAACCAGCCGTGCACGGCGAACACCTTGTGGGCGCCGTCGCCGTGCACCTCATGGGGCAGCACGAAGGAGGTCATGGGCCTACCGTGGCGCCCGGACGGGGCCACGGCAAGACCGCGCACCGGGCGTACGGGCGGGCCGCCGGAGTGCGGAAGTTCGGCGTTTCGCGGGCGGTTCACGCGATGGTGTGACCATGTGTGCGGCGGCGGATGGGGGTTCGGGACCCCGGGTAGGGCCCCAGCCATGACGCAGCCGTTCGAACTCCCGCACTTCTACATGCCGTATCCCGCGCGGCTCAATCCGCACCTCGACGAGGCCCGTGCGCACTCGACGCGGTGGGCACGCGAGACGGGCATGCTGGAGGGCTCCGGGATCTGGGAGCAGGCCGACCTGGAGGCGCACGACTACGGGCTCCTGTGCGCCTACACCCACCCCGACTGCGACGGACCCGCGCTCTCCCTCATCACCGACTGGTACGTCTGGGTGTTCTTCTTCGACGACCACTTCCTGGACATGTACAAGCGCACCCCGGACCGCGCGGCCGGAAAGGCCCACCTGGACCGTCTGCCGCTGTTCATGCCGCTCGACCCGTCGACCCCCGTGCCCGAGCCGGAGAATCCGGTGGAGGCGGGCCTGAAGGACCTGTGGGCGCGTACGGTGCCGTCGATGTCCGTGGACTGGCGCCGCCGCTTCTCCGTGGCCACCGAGCACCTGCTCAACGAGTCGATGTGGGAGCTGTCCAACATCAACGAGGGGCGGATCGCCAACCCCGTCGAGTACATCGAGATGCGCCGCAAGGTCGGCGGCGCCCCCTGGTCGGCGGGGCTGGTGGAGTACGCGACCGCCGAGGTACCCGCGCGCGTGGCCGGCACCCGGCCGCTGCGCGTGCTGATGGAGACGTTCTCCGACGCCGTCCATCTGCGCAACGACCTGTTCTCCTACCAGCGCGAGGTGGAGGACGAGGGGGAGAACAGCAACGGCGTGCTCGTCCTGGAGAAGTTCTTCGACTGCACCACCCAGGAGGCCGCCGAGACCGTCAACGACATCCTCACCTCACGCCTGCACCAGTTCGAGCACACCGCCCTCACCGAGGTCCCGGCCGTCGCCCTGGAGCAGGGCCTCGCCCCGCACGAGGCCGCCGCGGTCGCCGCCTACACCAAGGGACTCCAGGACTGGCAGTCCGGCGGCCACGAATGGCACATGCGCTCCAGCCGCTACATGAACAAGGGCGCCCGCTCCGCCTCGCCGTGGCAGATCCCGAGCGGCCCCGGCGCCTCGGCCGCCGACGTCCGCGCGCTCCTCGCCTCGGCGGCACGGGAACGGCTGCGCGCCTACTCGCACATGCCCTACCAGAAGGTCGGCCCCTCGCGGCTGCCCGAGTTCCACATGCCGTTCCGGCTGGAGCTGAGCCCCCACCTGGACGGCGCCCGCCGCAACCTCCTCGCCTGGACGCACCAGGTCGGCATCCTCGAGGAGGGCGTCTGGGACGAGGACAAACTCGCCGCGTACGACCTCGCGCTGTGCTCCGCCGGCCTGGACCCGGACGCCACCCCCGAGGCCCTCGACCTCAGCACCCAGTGGCTGGCCTTCGGCACCTACGGCGACGACTACTACCCGCTCGTCTACGGCCGCCGCCGGGACCTGGCCGCCGCGCGGCTGGCCACCGCCCGGCTGTCGGCCTGCATGCCCATCGAGGGCGAACCGGCCGTCGTGCCCGCCAACGCCATGGAACGGTCGCTGATCGGCCTCTGGGCGCGCACCACGGCCGGGATGACGGCCGGTCAGCGGCGCGCCTTCAAGGAAGCCGTGGACAAGATGACCGAGAGCTGGGTGTGGGAGCTGTCCAACCACCTGCAGAACCGCGTTCCCGACCCCGTCGACTACCTGGAGATGCGGCGTGCCACCTTCGGTTCCGACCTCACCCTGAGCCTGTGCCGGATGGGCCGCGGCCGCGCGGTGCCGCCGGAGGTGTGCCGCAGCGGCCCGGTGCGCTCCCTGGAGAACGCCGCCATCGACTACGCCTGCCTCGTCAACGACATCTGCTCGTACCAGAAGGAGATCGAGTACGAGGGCGAGATCCACAACGCCGTCCTGGTCGTGCAGAACTTCTTCGGCGCGGACTACCCGGCCGCGCTCGGTGTGGTCGCCGACCTGATGAACCAGCGCATGCGGCAGTTCGAGCATGTGATCGCGCATGAACTTCCGGTGCTGTGCGAGGACTTCGGGCTGACCGCGGAGGGGCGGGCCGCCCTGGACGGCTATGTCCGCGACCTGCAGAACTGGCTGGCGGGCATCCTCAACTGGCATCGCGAGGTCGACCGCTACAAGGCCGAGTGGCTGGCCCGCCGGTCCCACCGGTTCCTGCCCGACCGCGCCCCCGCACCGCCCGTACAGCTCGTCGGCTGACCGGCGTCAGACCGGCCGCCACACCCGCGCCGCGTGGCCGACGGTTGCCTTCTCCGCGTGGCGGGCGGCGGTGCGTGCCGCGTGGTCGACGGCCGTCCCTTGCGCGTGGCGGGGGCCGTGTGTGCTGCGTGGTCGTCGGCCGTCCCCTGCGCGTGGTCGACGGCCCTCCTCTCCGTGTGGCGGGCGGCCGTGCGTGCCGCGTGGTCGACGGCGGTCCCCCCCCACGTGCCGGGCGGCCGTGCCTGCCGCGTGGTCGACGGCCGCCCGTGCCCGTGCCCCGGCCGGCGGGTGCGGAACCGACGCGTCGTCGGACACCGCCGACCTCGCTCTCGTCGACGGGCTTGGCGCACCCAGCGACCCGCTGCGACTACGGCGGCAACCCCCCGTGAGCGGCGGCGCAGACGGTCCGCGGACTGCTGGCACCCACATGACGCCTGCGTCCGGGAGCCTGGCCGGCCGGGGTGCCCGTGGCGTCCGGGCCCCCGCGACAACTCGACGGCTATGGCTACCCTCGGCGGCCCTCCGGCCAGTCTCACTCGTTCGAGTCTCGTCACGGCCCGGCGCCCCGGGTAGAGCACAAGCCGGAGGCGAGCGAACCATGGAACAGACTGCGTTGCGTCCCAAGCCCATGCCCGGCCAGGACCGGCGGGACGGCGCCACCCCCGGCCCGGCCCACCGCCCGCACGCCGCCCCCCGGCGCGCACGGCGGCTGCGGACCCTGTTGCTGGGCGTGTCCGCCGGCACCGTGCTGGTGCTCGCCGGCGTCGGAATCGGCACCGTCGGGGCCACCGTGATCGGCATGAGCAGGCTCGCCGAGCTGCAACGTCACGCTCCGCCGGCCGCCCCCTCGGCCACGGCCGCGCCCGCCGCCACGCGGTACCCGGCCTCCGACCGGCCCACGGCGACGCTGGGCGTGGAGGCCGCCGACGCCCAGAAGGCGGGCGCGGTGGTGGTCGGCGTGCACGTGCCCGGACCGGGCTACACCGCTGGCCTGGTCCGCGGGGACGTCCTGCTGCAGTTCGGCGGCACCCGCGTCGACACCACCGCCGACCTCGTCCGAGCGGTCGCCCACGCCCGTCCCGGCAAGCACGTACTCCTCACCGTGCGTCACAGCAGCGGGGGGTACCAGCAGTTGACGGTGGTCCCGGGAGCGGTGATCTGAGGGTGATCCGAACAGCACCCTTCACTCCGCACCCCCGCATCCGCTGAAACCGCACCCCCGCGCATCCGCCCGCGTATCCGTCCGGGCCCACCCGCGTATCCGGTCGGTGCCGCCCGCGTATCCGCCCGGGTCCACTCCCGCATCCGCCCGGTCGCCCTCGAATCCGCTGGTGACCGGACGCCCGGCACGCCATGATGACCCCATGGCGAGTCCCCTCCCCGGGACGCCGCCGCCCCGCTTCCCAGCCGCCCCCCGGAGGCCCGGATGACCGGTAGTACGCCCGCGCCCTTCACCACCGCCGACTACAGGGCCCGCATGGAGCGTGCCGCACGCTCGGCCGCCGACGCCGGCCTCGCGGGGCTGCTCGTGGCGCCGGGACCGGACATGGTCTGGCTGACCGGGTACACGCCCACCGCCGTCACCGAACGGCTCACCGTCCTCGTGCTCACCCCCGGCCACGACCCCGTGCTCGTCGTGCCGACCCTGGAGGCACCGGACGCCCAGGAGGCCACCGGCGCCGGCGCGCTGACCCTGCGCGACTGGACCGACGGTAAGGACCCCTACGCCGTCACCGCCGCCCTTCTCGACGGCCGCGGCCGGTTCGGCATCAGCGACAACACCTGGGCCATGCACCTGCTCGGCCTCCAGCGGGCCCTGCCGGACACCTCCTACGCCGCCCTCACCGACGCACTGCCCATGCTGCGCGCGGTGAAGGACCCGGCCGAGCTGGAGCTGCTGGCGGCGGCCGGCGCGGCCGCGGACGCGACGTTCGAGGAGATCCGGAAGGCTCCCTTCGCCGGCCGCCGCGAATCCGACGTCGGCCGCGACCTCGCCGACCTGCTGCGCGGGTTCGGCCACTCCCAGGTGGACTTCACCATCGTCGGCTCCGGCCCCAACGGCGCCAATCCGCACCACGAGGTCGGCGACCGCGTCATCGAGCAGGGTGACATGGTCGTCCTGGACTTCGGCGGCCTGAAGGACGGCTACGGCTCCGACACCACCCGCACCGTCCACGTCGGCGAGCCCACCGAGGAGGAGCGCCGGGTCCACGACATCGTGCGCGCCGCCCAGGAGGCCGGCTTCCGGGCCGTACGGCCGGGCGTGGCCTGCCAGGAGGTCGACCGCGCCGCACGGGCGGTGATCACGGACGCCGGCTACGGCGAGTACTTCATCCACCGCACCGGGCACGGCATCGGCGTCACCACGCACGAACCGCCGTACATGATCGAGGGCGAGGAACAGCCCCTCGTGCCCGGCATGTGCTTCTCCGTGGAGCCCGGCATCTACCTGCCCGGCCGGTTCGGGGTGCGTGTCGAGGACATCGTCACGGTGACCGAGGACGGTGGGCGCCGTTTCAACGAAACCACCCGTGAAATGGTCATAGTGGACTGACGGGCCGACCGACAGGCCCGGGAGACCCATCCCCGACGACACCCGGAACGGCACTCGCGCGACCCATGACCCAGGCACCGACACCCACCGCGGACACCGTCCGCCGACTGGTCCGCTCGCTGCTCGAGACGGGCACCGAAGGCACCGGCGGACCCGACGTGCGGCCCGTCCGGGAGGGCCACGGCCACACCTGGTGGGTCGGCACCCGCCATGTGCTGCGCCTCGCGCCCGACCGCGAGGCCTCCGTCCGCCGCCGCCGCGAACTGCGGCTGCGCGACCTGGTGCGCCCGCACGTGCCCGTCGCCGTCCCCGCCAGCGTCGCGCACGGCGACTGGGCGCCCGGCCTCGCCTACACCCTCGACGCGCTGGTGCCCGGCGGCACGGCCGAGCGGCACGACGTCTCGGCCGTCGGCGAGGCCGACCTCGCCGGGCTGCTCACCGGACTGCGCGCGGTACCCGTACGCCAGGCGGAGTCGACGGGCGTGCCCCGGAGCGCCCCGCGCTCCCTGGAGGCACTGCGCCGGATGGCCGTGCACGCGGCCGAACGGCTCGCGGCGGCCGACGAGTTCGACGCCGCCCGGCTCCACCAGCTCACCCCGCCCGGCGCGGCCCAGCTCGCCGCGCAGCCCGGCACCGCCGTCCTCACCCACCACGGGCTGACCGGCGAGCACGTGGTGGCCAGCACGGACGGGCGGGTGCGCGGCATCCTGCACTGGACCGAGGCGGTCGTCGGCGACCCCGCCGAGGACATCGCCGGGCTCGCCGTGTCCGTCGGCTCACCGGCGGCCGTCCGCGCCGCCACCCTGGCCGGCTACGGCGCCCGGCCCTGCCTGCGCGGCCTGTGGCTCGCCCGCTGCGACGCCGTCCTGCACCTCACCGACCACCTCGAAGGGCGCGCGCCCGGCGACGCCGGCCTCCTGCGCACCCGGCTCCGGCGGGCCTGGGAGCCGATCCTGCTGGAGCGGGTGACGGACTTCAAGGACGACGAGCCGGAGCTGTGACGGCCGGCCCGGGCATCGGCCGGTAGCCGCACCGCCCGCGCCCCCGGCGGCAGGCGCACGGCCGGCGGACGACCGGTGAGATCACGCTGGACGGCGCCCCTCGGCCACCGGCCACCGGCCACCTGCCACCGGCCCCGGCTGCGCGAGGGCGAGGCCCCGCCGGGGCCGGGTCGTAGACGCCTGAAGGGGGCCGGTGCGGAGTTCGAGTCCGATGTCGTGGTGGCGCAGGGTCCTCGGCGACGGCCGGCAGCTCGGCGGCGCCGCGTCCGAGGCGCCTCATCTCGTGCACGGTGAGGACTCGTGCACGGTGAGGATGAGTACGGGACGGCCTTGACGGTGCGGGCGAAGCTGCGAGCAGGGGGCATGCGCTCGTGGCCGGGGGGTGCGGGCCGGCGGTCCGGCCCTCTCCGTATCGTCTCCCGGTAGCGGAGTGCGTAACGTACACGGCTGTCCGCCGAGGGAGTGGGCCATGAGCAAGCCATCGACCGCCGCCGGGGTGCCGGACGAACTTCAGCGGCGGCTCGGGGTGTCCGACGCCGTGGTGATCGGCCTGGGGTCGATGATCGGTGCGGGGATCTTCGCCGCTCTCGCTCCGGCCGCGCACGCCGCCGGGTCCGGGCTTCTGATCGGTCTGGCGGTCGCTGCGGTGGTCGCTTTCTGCAATGCCACTTCCTCGGCCCGGCTCGCGGCCCGCTATCCGGCCTCCGGCGGCACGTACGTCTACGGCCGTGAACGTCTCGGCGACTCCTGGGGCTATCTGGCCGGGTGGTCCTTCGTGGTCGGCAAGACCGCCTCCTGCGCGGCGATGGCGCTCACGGTCGGCTCGTACGTCTGGCCCGGTCAGGCGCACGCGGTCGCGGTGGCCGCGGTGGTGGCGCTGACCGCGGTGAACTACGCCGGGGTGCAGAAGTCCGCGCTCCTGACCCGGGTGATCGTGGCCCTGGTCCTGGCGGTGCTCGCCGCGGTGGTGGTCGCCTCCCTCACCTCCGCCACGGCGGACGCGGCCCGCCTCGACGTCGGCTCGGACGCCACGGCCGGCGGGGCGCTCCAGGCGGCGGGCCTGCTGTTCTTCGCGTTCGCCGGCTATGCGCGCATCGCCACCCTCGGCGAGGAGGTCCGCGACCCCGCGCGCACCATCCCCCGGGCCATCCCGCTCGCGCTGGGCATCACCCTGGTCGTCTACGCCGCCGTCGCCGTCGCGGTGCTGGCGGTCCTCGGCCCCAACGGACTGGCGCGGGCCGCGGCCCCGCTGTCGGATGCCGTCCGGGCGGCGGGCGTGGGCTGGCTGGCCCCCGTCGTGCGGGTGGGCGCCGCCGTGGCCGCGCTCGGCTCGCTGCTCGCGCTGATCCTGGGCGTCTCCCGCACCACCCTGGCGATGGCCCGGGACCGGCACCTGCCGCACGCCCTGGCCGCCGTCCACCCCCGGTTCAAGGTGCCGCACCGCGCCGAGCTGCTGGTGGGCGCGGTGGTCGCGGTGCTCGCCGCGACGGCGGACGTGCGCGGGGCGATCGGCTTCTCCTCCTTCGGCGTCCTGGCGTACTACGCCGTCGCCAACGCCTCCGCCTGGACGCTCACCGAGGAGGAAGGACGGCCGCACCGGCTGGTCCCGGCCGTCGGGCTGGCCGGCTGCCTGGTGCTGGCCTTCGCCCTGCCCTTCTCCTCGGTGGTCTCGGGGGCCGCGGTGCTGGCCTTCGGCGCCGCCGCCTACCGACTCCGCCGCGCGGTGACCGCCCGCAGGGCCTGACCCGCGCGGCCGCCGCTACGGGGCGTCGTCGCCGAGGACTTCGCCCAGCTCCTTGACAACCGCGTCGGTGAGCAGCGCGGTGAACTTCCTTGTCCGGGTCACGCTCCCACCAGGGGCCGGGGCCCTCCTCGTCAGGGCTGTAGCAGCACCACGCACGACTCCCCGGGGACCTGCAGCAGGCCGTCCGGGCCCGGTGCCTCGACCGGCTCCCACGCGGCGAGGACCCGGGCCCGGCCGGTGCCCAGCGGGATCGCCGCCGGCTCCTTGCCCAGGTTCACCGCCACCCGTACGTCCCCGCGCCGGAAGGCCAGCCAGCGGCCCTGCTCGTCGTACGCCACCTTCGTGTCGGCGAGGTCGGGATCGGTCAGGTCGGGCTGTTCGTGGCGCAGCGCGATCAGCCGCCGGTACCAGTCCAGCACGCGCGCGTGCGGCTCGCGTTCCGGCTCCGTCCAGTCCAGGCAGGACCGCTCCCGGGTCGCGGGGTCCTGCGGATCCGGAACCTCCTCCTCGGCCCAGCCGTGCTCCGCGAACTCCCGCCGCCGGCCTCGCCGTACCGCCTCGGCCAGCCCGGGGTCGGTGTGGTCGGTGAAGAACTGCCACGGGGTGCCCGCGGCCCACTCCTCACCCATGAACAGCATCGGTGTGAAGGGCGCCGTCAGGGTGAGCGCCGCCACGCAGGCGAGCGAACCGGGGGAGAGGTGGGCGGAGAGCCGGTCGCCCTGGGCGCGATTGCCGACCTGGTCGTGGGTCTGGCTGTAGCCGAGGAGCCGGTGCCCGGCCACCCGGGCGCGGTCCAGCGGACGGCCGTGGTGCCGGCCGCGGAAGCTGGAGTACGTGCCGTCGTGGAAGTAGCCGCCGGTCAGCGTCTTGGCGAGCGCGGCGAACGGCGCACGCGCGAAGTCGGCGTAGTAGCCCTGGGACTCCCCGGTCACCGCGGTGTGCAGGGCGTGGTGGAAGTCGTCGTTCCACTGCGCCTGCAGCCCCATGCCGTTCTGCGCGCGCGGGGTGATGAACCGCGGGTTGTTCAGGTCGGACTCGGCGATCAGGAACAGCGGCCGCGCCGTCTCCTCGGCGAAGCCGTCCACGGCCGCCGACAGCTCCTCCAGGAAGTGGCGCGCGCGCGTGTCGTACAGGGCGTGCACCGCGTCCAGGCGCAGGCCGTCGATCCGGTAGTCCCGCAGCCACGCGAGCGCGCTGCCGATGAGGAACGCACGGACCTCGTCCGAACCCGCCGCGTCCAGGTTCACGGCCGAGCCCCACGGCGTGTGATGGGTGTCCGTGAAGTACGGCCCGAACAGCGGAAGATAATTGCCGGAGGGGCCCAAGTGGTTGTGTACGACGTCCAGCACGACCCCCAGACCGAGCTCGTGCGCCCGGTCGACGAACCGTTTCAGTGCCTCGGGCCCGCCGTACGGCTCGTGCACCGCCCACAGCGACACCCCCTCGTAGCCCCAGCCGTGCCGCCCCGGGAACGGACACAGCGGCATCAACTCCACGTGGGTCACGCCCAGTTCCACCAGGTGCTCCAGGCGGCCGGCCGCCGCGTCCAGGGTGCCCTCGCGCGTGAACGTGCCCACGTGCAGCTCGTAGAGGACCGCGCCCGGCAGCGCGCGCCCCGCCCACTCGCTCCGCCACGTGTACCGGTCGTGGTCCACGACCGCGCTCAGGCCGTCGGGGCCGTCCGGCTGGCGGCGCGAACGCGGGTCGGGCAGCACCGGACCGTCGTCCAGCGCGAACCCGTAGCGGGCGCCGTCCGCCGCCTCCGCCGCCCCCGTCCACCAGCCCTCACGCCCGGGATCGCGCGTCAACGCGCGCGTGGCCCCCTCGCAATGGAGCGTCACTCGATCTGCCTGCGGTGCCCACACCTCGAACTGCACGGACGGTTCCCCTTCGTCTGTTCACCGTGATGTCCCGCGTCCCCATCGTGCCGCCCACGCGATCGTTCCGCTTTCGAATCCGGCCTTTCCGCCCGGGTGTCGCGGAAGTACGCGTGCACCGGCGACGATTCCCCGTTTCTGGACACTCGGGGTTCGCTGCCCGACAATCACGTTCGTGACGTCGTCCTTCGAGTTCTCCACGTACCCCGCACGGCTGTCCGACGCGGAGCGGGACAAGGCGCTGCAGGTGCTGCGTGACGGCGTCGCCATGGGCCGGCTGTCGCACGACACCTTCGTGCGCCGGATGGAACTGGCACTCGTGGCACGCCGCTCCGAGGAGCTCGCCGCGCTCGTCGCCGACCTGCCCCGGGAGAACCGTCTCTCCCGTGCCGTCTTCGGCACCGTCGAGGCCGTCTCGGGCTTCACCGTACGACTGCGCCGGGCCTGGCAGGCCGAACGGCTGCCCAAACTGCTGCTGCCGCACCCCGAGCGCACGCAGCGGCTGCGCATCGGCCGTGACCCCGCCTGCGGGCTGCGGCTGAACCACGAGACGGTCTCCCGGGCACACGCCGAACTCAGCCGCCGGGGCGACCTGTGGGTGCTCACGGACCTCGGCTCCACCAACGGCACCACCGTCAACGGCCGCCGGGTCATAGGCTCCGCCGTTGTCCGGGAGGGCGATCAGGTCGCCTTCGGCAGGATGGCCTTCAGGCTCGCCACGAGCTAGCCGGCCGCCGGGCCGTGCGTCCGGTGCGTGCGGCGGGCGTCCGTGCTCGAACTGGTGCTCCATCGCGGGCGCGTAGCGTTCCGATCGGGTGAGCCGGGCTGCGGAACCGGGTGCGCCGTGCCGATGCAACCGGCATGACCTACATCTCCAGAGCGACAACGGCGGCCGGCCTCCTGCTGGCGGCCGCCGGTCTCCTCGCAGCGGGCCCGGCCCAGGCGGAAGCACGTGGCACCTTCCCCGGCAACTGGCTCTACCTGACGGTCACCAAGGGCGACGCCCAGTCCAGTGACACGCGCGGCACCCTGCTGCTGTGCGACCCGCCCCAGGGCCACGCGCGCGCGGCCGAGGCGTGCGCCGAACTCGCCGGCACCGACGGTGACGTCAGCCGCATCCAGACCAAGAGCGGCTTCTGCCCGATGATCTGGGCGCCTGTCACCGCCCGCGCGCGCGGCCAGTGGAACGGGCGGCCGATTCGTTTCGAGCAGACCTACTCCAGCCGGTGCGTCATGAACGCGCGAACCGGGGCGGTCTTCAGCCTCGACGGCTGAGCACCACGGCTCGGCGGCCGGACGGTGCCGGGGGAGGGGGCGTCCCCGGGTGCTACGGGCAGCTGTTGCCGGGCGGTGGCGGGGGTGCGGCCGGGTGCTACGGGCAGTTGTTGCCGGGCGGTGGCGGGGGTGCGGCCGGGTGTTACGGCAGTTGTTGCCGGGCGGTGGCGGGGGTGCGGCCGGGTGTTACGGCACCTGTTCCCGGGCGGTGGCGGGGGTGCGGCCGGGTGCTACGGCACCTGTTCCCGGGCGGTGGCAGCGGTGCGGCCCGGTGTCACAGCACCCGTTCCCGGGCGGTGGCAGGGATGCAGCCCGGTCACCTGCTCCCAGGCGGTGGGCAGGCGCGCAGGCTGGTGCCACGGCACCTGCTCCCGTGCCGCCGCGCGGGCTCGCCGCCCGGTCTCACGGCACCTGCTCCCGGGCCTGCTGCGCCGCCACCAGCACCGTCCGGGACTGGTGCTCCACCTGGTGCTCGACGGGTACCCAGCGGGCCCGGAAACGCGTCGCGAAGGCGTCGCACCAGGTGGCGACCAGCTGCTCCAGCCGCGGCGCGGCACCGTCGTCCACCTCCCGCAGCACCCTGAGCAGCATCGCCGCCGCCCGCAGCGGCAGCCGGCGCCCGAAGGCGTCCACGCTGCCGACGTACGCCATCGTCGTGCCGGCCGGAGCGGTGTGGACCCAGTCCTCGGCGAGGCCCGGGATCAGCTCAAGCGCCCAGCGCGCGGCGCGCAGCAGCGGCCCGTCCGCGCCGTCCAGCCGGGGCAGCGCCTCTTTGAGGATCCCCTCCACCTCCAGCGAGTCCCGCAGCAGCCGCTGGGCCAGGCGCCGCATCGCCGCCTCCGGTGCCGGGTGCGGCGCCGGATCGTCCACCAGGTCGCTCGCCCACATCGGCACCTCCACCACCGCCGTCAGACCGCCGTAGCGGTGTGCGTGGTACCAGGTGCTGTGCCGCGCGTCGTCCGGCATGCTCGGGTAGGCGGCACCCGACTCCGGGCCCGGCATCACATGCACCCCGGGGCCGGAGGCCGGCCAGCCGGCGGCGTCGGAGGCGCCCGCCTCCACCGGGATGTGCAGCTGCGCCGCCGACTTGGCGAACGGCTCGGCGAGGCCCGGCACGTCCCGCGTCAGCTGCACCCAGCTGCCGCCCAGGTCGGTGCCGTGCAGCGTCACCTGGAGGTACGGGCGCAACTCGTCGATCACCCCGGTCAGCGCCCGCGTCTCGGGCGGCAGCCGGTCCGGCGGCAGCACCGACGGCGACCACTCCGGCTGCTCCGCGCCCGTCGGCCGGTAGAAATTGAGGTGGTAGTCCAACAGGCTGCGCGGCGCCGGCGTCACGTGCAGACTCGCCCCGTCCGGGTCGGCGCACAGCAGGAAGTGCCAGGAGACGTCCGTGCGCAACTCGCGCTCGGCGAGTACGCGTTCCGCCAGCACCCGCAGGGTGGAGCCGCCCGCCGGCTCATTGGCGTGTGCGCCCGCGACCACCAGCACCGCCCGGGCGGCGTGCCCCACCGACAGCAGGTGCAGGGGTCTTCCCGCGCGGGAGCTGCCCACCTGCCGCAGCGCACACAGACCGGGCTCCTGAGCCGCCATCGCGCGTGCGGAGGCGACCAGTTCGGAAACGCTGGGGTAGCGCAGCTCCGGCAGGAGACTCACCCCCCGACTTGTTTCCGCCCGGCTTCGCACTCCAAGTCCCGCACGGGACGGGTGAACTGTCAAGCAGGCGGCGTGCCGGTACCCGGGGCGCCCGGACGCAGTCGACCGGCGGTCTCCCGGGCCCTGTGTTCCCCGGGTTCACTGCTGGTGCAGCCCGCGTCCCGCGAGCGTCAGGAACACCTCGCCCACCGCCTCCGAGAGCGTCGGGTGCGCGTGCACGTGCCGGGCGACGTCCGCCGGTTCGGCGTCCCAGCCGACCATCAGCTGGCTGGAATTCACCTCCGAAGCGCCGCCGACCGTCCACGCGCGCGGAACGCCCACCGCGCAGGCCCCGGCGCCGCGCAGGCCTTTGTGGACCTCCGGTGCGCCACCCGACCCATCTCCGGCCCCCACCCGACCCATCTCCGGCCCCCACCCGGCCCGTCTCCGGCCCCCCACCCAGCCCGCCTCCGGCACCCTTCGGCCCGCCTGCCCCTCCAGCCGGCCTCTGGCCCGTCCAGTCGGCCTCCGGCCCCTCCACCCGGCCTCCGGCCCGTCTCCGGCCCCCACCCGGCCCGTCTCCGGCCCCCACCCGGCCCGTCTCCGGGCCGCCTCCGGCCCCCTTCGGCCCACCTCTAGCCCCTCCAAGGCCGTACGAGGACCAGGAGCCGTCCCCGGCGCCCTGAACCGGGGCCCGGCCCCCTCAGTGCCCCGCCGGCCCGCCGCAGCCCTCTCAGGCCTCCGCGACCCGCTCCAGCAGCGCCACCGGCAGCCGGTCGAAAAGGGCGGCCACGGGTGCGTGGCCGGTGAACTCGCGGCCCGGCGTGAGCACGTCCGCCCACCGCCCGGGCGGCAGCGGCAGCCGCGTCTCCCGCCAGCCGCCCGCCTCCGCCAGCCGCAGCGACAGCCGGGTGACCGCCGTGACCACCTCGCCCGAGCGGGCGAACGCCAGGCAGTGCTCCGCCGCCGGACCCTCCGCGGACACCGGCGCGTACGCGGCGGCCGTGCCGAAGGCGTCCGGACGCCGGGCGCGCAGCCGCAGCGCCGCCGCCGTCAGCGCGTCCTTCTCACCGGGCACCTCGGGCGGGAAGGACACCGGCCGCCGGTTGTCCGGGTCCACCAGCGCCCGGTACTCGCCCTCCGTGCCCTGGTACACGTCCGGCACGCCCGGCATCGTCAGATGGACCAGGGCGGTGCCGAGGACGTTGGCCCGGACGTGCGGTTCCAGCGCCTTGCGGAACGCGGCCACGCGCTCGCCGGGCGGACCGCAGGGCCCCGCGGTGAGGAAGGCCGTCACCGCCTCCTCGTACGGCGGCTCCTGCTCGGTCCAGCTGGTGTACATGCCCGCCTCGCGCACGTGCTTCAGCAGGGCCTCACGGACCCGCTCCTCCTCGGCCGGGCCCAGACCGAACACCGTCTGCCAGGCCGCCCAGGCCAGCTGCCCGTCCGGCATCCCCTCCTCGGGCCGGGTCACCTCGGCGAGCAGCTCCGCCCAGCTTCCGGCGCACTCGGTGAGCACCGCCAGGGCCGCGCGGACGTCGGCGCTGCGCTTGGTGTCGTGCGTCGTGACGACCGTGCCGGTGGCCGGCCAGTCGCGCTGCACGCGCGCGCAGTACGCGTGGAAGTCCTCCGGCGACACGCCGGGACTGCCCGGGTCGCCGCCCACCTCGGTCGTGGACAGCAGTGGCACGTACCGGTAGAACGCCGTGTCCTCGACCGACTTGGCGCGCAACGCGGACGCGGTCTGCGCGAACCGGGCGCGGAACTCCACCCGGTCGGCGTGGTCGGGTGCCGACGCGTCCCCGGGCGGCTCGACCAGCAGCCTGCGCACGATGTCGACGGCTTCCGCCTCCTCGGGGACCACGAAGGCCAGCCGGGCCTCCTCGGCGGCATGCTCGGTGACGACGGCGGAGGCGTCACCGCAGGCGTAGGGCCGGTAGACCGGCATCCGGACCAGCAGCTCCTCCAGGGCCGTGCGCAGCGCCCAGGGCGCCCGGTCGCGCAGCGAGAGGTCCGGCGAGGCGGCGCACAGCCGGACCGCCACCCGGGTGAGCCGGTCGGTCTCGGTGGCCAGCTCGTGCGTGAGCACCTTGTACGCCGCCCGGCGCACCGTGGCCTCCCAGTTGCCGCCGCGGTCCGTCTGCGGCGCCGCGAACGCCCGGTAGCGGCCGAGCAGCTCGTAGGCGCCGGTGCGGTCCGTGAACAGGCCGTCGACGTGCCGCAGGGCGTCGTAGCCGGTGGTGCCGGCGACCGGCCAGGAGGCCGGCAGGTGCTCGCCGTCGGCGAGGATCTTCTCCACGACCGTCCAGCGGCCGCCGGTGGCGCGGTCGAGCCGTGCGAGGTACTCGTCGGGGTCGGCCAGCCCGTCGGGATGGTCGATCCGCAGCCCGTCGACCACGCCCTCCGCGAGCAGCTGCAGGATCTTGGCGTGGGTGGCGTCGAAGACCTCGGGATCCTCCACGCGCACCCCGATCAGCTCGGAGATGCTGAAGAAGCGCCGGTAGTTCAGCTCGGTGCGGGCCAGCCGCCACCACACCGGGCGGTACCACTGCGCGTCCAGCAGCTCCGGCAGCGGCAGGTGCGCGGTGCCCGCCCGCAGCGGGAAGGCGTGCTCGTGGTGGCGCAGCACGTCGCCGTCGACCGTGAGGTGCTCCAGTTGCGAGCCGAGCGGGCCGCCGAGCACCGGCAGCAGCACCCGCCCGCCCTGCGCCTCCCAGTCGATGTCGAACCAGCGCGCGTACGGCGACCCGGGACCCTCGCGCAGCACCTCCCACAGGGCGTGGTTGTGGCGGGGGGCCATGGCCATGTGGTTCGGCACGATGTCCACCACCAGGCCGAGGCCGTGCTCGCGCGCGGTCCGCGCCAGGGCGCGCAGCCCCTCCTCGCCGCCGAGTTCCTCGCGCACGCGCGCGTGGTCGACCACGTCGTAGCCGTGCGTGGAGCCCGGGACGGCCTCCAGGACGGGGGAGAGGTGCACGTGCGAGATGCCGAGCGACGCCAGGTAGGGCACGGCGGCCGCCGCGGCGGCGAACGGGAACGCGGGCTGGAGCTGTAGCCGGTAGGTGGCCGTGGGCACCATCGGTCCGGATCGCGCAGGAGTCATGCAGACCTACGTACCCCGGCTGCCGTCTTTCCTGTCATCCGTCCCCCCACGGACCCACCCACGCGTGCCCGGTGCCCACCGGCGGGCGCCACTGGGGGACCCGCCGAAGCCGGACACGGCAGGCCCGGCCGGGGACGGGACGGTCACCGCGGTCCCGCCCCCGTCTGCGCCCTCGCTCCCCTACGCCGGCCGCTGCAGCACCGTCAGGCTGCGGGCCGGCAGCGGCAACCGCTCACCCGCGTCGACCTTGGGTCCGGTGCCGGGCGGTACGCCGTCCGGGCGGGCCGTGTCGACCACGACCTGCCACTGCAGGCCGTGGTCGACCGGCACCAGGAAGTCCAGCGGCTCGGGGGAGGCGTTGAACATCAGCAGGAAGGAGTCGTCGGTGATCCGCTCCCCGCGCGGGCCCGGCTCGGAGATGGCGTTGCCGTTCAGGAACACCGTCAGCGCGGAGGCCGGCGCGGAGTCCCAGTCCTGCTGCGCCATCTCGGTGCCCTCGGGAGTGAACCAGGCGATGTCGGACAGCTCGTCGTGGGTGCCCTCCACCGGACGGCCGTGGAAGAAGCGGCGCCGCCGGAAGACCGGATGGTCCCGGCGCAGCCACACCATCGCGCGCGTGAACTCCAGGAGATCCTCGTCCTCCCCGGGCCAGTCCACCCAGGACAGTTCGTTGTCCTGGCAGTAGGCGTTGTTGTTGCCCTTCTGGGTGCGGGCGAACTCGTCACCGTGGCTGATCATCGGCACGCCCTGGGAGAGCATCAGCGTGGCGATGAAGTTCCGCATCTGGCGGGCGCGCAGCTCCAGCACCTCCGGGTCGTCGGTGTCGCCCTCCACCCCGCAGTTCCAGGACCGGTTGTGGCTCTCGCCGTCCCGGTTGTCCTCCCCGTTGGCCTCGTTGTGCTTGTCGTTGTAGGCGACGAGGTCGTGCAGCGTGAACCCGTCGTGGCAGGTGACGAAGTTGATCGAGGCCAGCGGGCGGCGCCCGTCGTCCTGGTAGAGGTCAGAGGAGCCGGTCAACCGCCCCGCGAACTCCGCGAGGGCGCGCGGCTCGCCCCGCCACAGATCGCGGACGGTGTCGCGGTACTTGCCGTTCCACTCGGTCCACAGCGGCGGGAAGTTGCCCACCTGGTAGCCGCCCTCGCCGACGTCCCACGGCTCGGCGATCAGCTTCACCTGGGAGACCACCGGGTCCTGCTGCACCAGGTCGAAGAACGACGACAGCCGGTCCACCTCGTGGAACTGCCGGGCGAGCGTGGCCGCGAGGTCGAAGCGGAAGCCGTCGACATGCATCTCGGTGACCCAGTAGCGCAGCGAGTCCATGATCAGCTGGAGCACGTGAGGGGACCGCATGAGCAGCGAGTTCCCGGTGCCCGTGGTGTCCATGTAGTAGCGCGGGTCCTCCGTCAGCCGGTAGTACGACGGGTTGTCGATGCCCTTGAAGGACAGCGTCGGCCCCAGATGGTTCCCCTCGGCCGTGTGGTTGTAGACCACGTCCAGGATGACCTCGATCCCGGCCTCGTGCAGCGCCCGGACCGCCGACTTGAACTCCAGGACCTGCTGGCCACGGTCGCCCCAGGAGGCGTACGCGTTGTGCGGGGCGAAGAAGCCGATGGTGTTGTAGCCCCAGTAGTTGTTCAGGCCCATGTCGACGAGCCGGTGGTCGTTCACGAACTGGTGGACGGGCATCAGTTCGAGCGCCGTCACCCCGAGCCCGGTCAGATGTTCGATGATCGCCGGGTGGGCGAGCGCCGCGTAGGTGCCGCGCAGTTCCTCCGGCAGTCCCGGGTGGCGCATGGTCAGACCCTTGACGTGGGCCTCGTAGATCACCGTGTGGTGGTACTCGGTGCGCGGCGGACGGTCGTCGCCCCAGTCGAAGTACGGATTGATCACCACGGAGGTCATGGTGTGCGGCGCGGAGTCCAGGTCGTTGCGCCGGTCCGGGGCGCCGAAGTGGTAGCCGTACACCTCCTCGCCCCACCGCACGGCCCCGCTGACCGCCTTCGCGTACGGGTCGAGGAGCAGCTTCGCCGAGTTGCAGCGCAGCCCGCGCCCGGGGTCGTACGGACCGTGCATCCTGAATCCGTACCGCTGTCCCGGCATCACGCCGGGCAGGTACGCGTGCCGGACGAACGCGTCGCTCTCGCGCAGTTCCACCGCCGTTTCCGAGCCGTCGTCGTGCAGCAGACACAGCTCCACTCGGTCCGCGGCCTCCGTGTAGACCGCGAAGTTGGTCCCGGCGCCGTCATAGGTGGCGCCGAGCGGATACGCCTCTCCAGGCCAGACCTGCATAGATACGACTCTCCCAGGTGTGCCGGCCCCCTGGGCCGCGTTGACTGCCGAGTCTTCCCGAAAGTGACGGAACCTTCCGTGACTTACGTTCCTCTTACCCGTCGACCAGTGCACTCGGTGGGTCTTGTACCCACCGAGAGCCGAACCAGTGGGGCACACATACTCCCGGGGACCACGGGGAGTAGGGGGAAGACGTGCGCGGGACAGTGCACCGCCATCTGGGAAAAGTGATGGCCGGAGCGGCCCTCGCGGCGGTGGCGACCGCCGCGATGGTCGCGATCACCCTGCCGGGGACGGCGGGGGCGGGTGAGACGGGAGGAGCGGGAGGCGGCGGTACGGGAGCCGTACGGCAGGCCGCGGAGGGGCCGGACGGCGTGCGGCCCGGTGTCGTCGAGCGGGCGCCCGCCGAGGGGAGGAAGGGCACCGGCCGCGATCCGCTGACCGACGACGAGATCCGGCGCGTGGAGAAGCTCGCCCTGAGCCGGCAGCTGCTCGCCTCGGGCGAGGACGTCGACGGTGACCGCGGGCCGCAGCGGCTGAGTGTCGACCTCGCCGAGCCCGACGCCGACGAGGCCGACGATCCGGGCGCGCCCCGGCGGGCCGTGGTCACCTTCTACGACTACAAGGACGACACCCTCGTCGTCAGGACCGTCGACCTGGACACCGGGAAGGTCGAGACGACGGGGACCCGGCGGGGCGTCCAGCCGCCGCCGAGCCGTGCCGAGAACGCCGAGGCGGCCTCGATCCTGATGGCCGACCCGCTGGGTGCGGGCCTGAAGGCCGACTACAAGGACGCCACCGGCAGGGAGCTCTCCTCCCCGGACCAGCTGCTGCTGAGCGGCGGTGTCTACCGGGCCGCCCCGGGCGCCCAGCCCGCGGTCCTCGACCGATGCGGCGTGCACCGGTGCGTCCGGCTGTTCACCAAGGTCAGGAACGGGCCCTGGATCGACACCATGTCGCTGGTGATCGACCTGAGCGCGCACCACGTCGGCCGTCTCGACCGCGGCTGACCGGAGTCCTCTCACACCTGTACCCCTGCAAGGGAGTCACCTCGTCATGCCCGAACACCCCATCAGCCGCGCCCGCCGGGGAGCGGCTGTCGGACTGGCCGTGGCCGCGCTGACCGTCGGCGCCACGGCCGCCGGAGCGGCGGCCACCGCGAGAGCGGCCGCCGCCCGTCCGAAGGCCGCTCCGCCGACCGCGGCCGACTGCAGGGCCCCCTACCGGATCGAGCAGAAGCTCGCCACCGGCACCACCTGGCGCATGTGCTGGCGCTACGACGGCAAGGCCGGACTGGTCCTGGAGAAGATCTCCTACCAGCCCAAGGGCGAGGCCAAGCCGATCAAGGTCCTCAACAGCGCCCGGCTCGGCCAGATCCACGTCCCCTACGACGACGGCAAACACGAGTACGACGACCTGACGGGGCAGAACTTCGCCCAGGGACTGATGAATCTGTCCCCCGGCGAGTGCCCCGGCGGCACCATCAAGACCGTCAGGGTCCCCGACGCCTTCGACCCCGCGCACCCCGACGTCAAGGGCCTGTGCACGACGACGCGTTCGCGCGGTCACGCCTACCGCATGCAGGACTACGCCTCGAACAAGGTCTACCAGGCCCAGGGCAAGGACTTCCTCGTCTACACGGTCAACCAGGTGGGCTGGTACGAGTACATCGCCGAATGGCGCTTCCAGGACGACGGCACCGTCAACATGGACGTCGGCGCGACCGGCAGCCTTTCCTGGGGCGACTACGACGCGGGCGACGGACGGGGCTGGCCGATCGGCAAGGGGGCCAGGGACTACTCCACCAGCCACAGCCACAACGTCTTCTGGCGGCTCGACTTCGGCCTCGACGGCTCGTCGGGGACCAAGGTCGAGCAGTACGACTCCGCCGTCAGCGCGCCCGCCCGCCGGCAGGAGGGCCCGTCGACGAAGACCACACGGACCAGGGTCACCAGGGAACTCGGCGGCGATCTCAAGACCTACCGCTGGTGGCGGGTGGTCAGCGCGACGGGCAGGAACAAGGACGGGCACGCCCGTTCGTACGAGATCGTCCCCGGCCCCACCACCAGATACCCCGGGCGCGGCTTCACCAAGCACGACCTGTACGTCACCGAGTACGACAAGTGCGAGCTGTTCGCCAGCAACAACCCGACGTGCGGGCGCGGTCGTCCCACGTCCGTGGACAAGTGGGTCGGCGGTCAGGCCCTCACCCACCCGGTGGTCTGGATGAACGTCGGCTTCCACCACATCGCGCGGGACGAGGACCAGCAGCCGATGCCCGTGCACTGGCAGGGCTTCGCCATCGCACCGCGGGACGTCACGGCTATGAATCCGCTCACTCCGAGTGACCTGGCATGGCAGAACGGCCATTGGACACCACGGAGTTGAGCAAAGCACGAGAGAAACCGACCTGTCCATCCGGCTGTATCGCCGACCGCTCGCGGAGTACCCTTCCTTGATCGTTGAGACGGGAAAGGCCCGGGGGAGCGGAAGGCGGTGCACGGGTGGGCTCGGGAGGGCTGGAGCTGCCCCCTGGTGACGAGGGTCACGAGGGGGGCTCCACAGACGTCCCGCCCGGCGCGGTGTCCCTGGCGCGTCCGATGGACGCGGGGTCGATCGGGCCGGATCTGGACTGGGACGCCGACGCCTGGCGTGAGGTGCGCACCCGTGCCCAGCGGGCGGGCCGGGCCTACATCTGGCTGAACCTCGTCGAGCAGCGGCTGCGCGCGGTCGTGGCCGCGGTGCTGCGGCCGATCTACGAGCCCGTCCACGGCGACGAATGGGTGGTGGCCGCGGCCGGGCCCGCCGGGCAGGAGTGGGTGCAGCGCGCGGTCGCCGTCCGCGAAGTCAGCCGCCGCAAGGGCTACCTGCTCGACCCGGCCGACGACAACGTGATCAGCTTCCTCACCCTGCCCCAGCTGCGCGAGCTGGTGGTGCAGCACTGGCCGTGCTTCGAGCCGTACTTCGACGAGCGCCGCGACCTCGAACTCGCCCTGGACGAGCTGGAGGTGACCCGCAACGTCGTCTCCCGCAACCGGGCCCTGTCGGAAGCGGTGCTGAGCCAGGCCGAGCGTGCCTCGGCGCGGCTGCTGGAGATGCTCGGCGCGGGCGGTGACGTGCCCTCCGCGCGCCGGCTGCCGGTGGACGCGGTCGAGGACCTGGTCGGCGACCGGTACGCCGACGTGGTGGCCGTCCATCCCGACCGGGTACGCCTGCTGCGCCAGTTCCCGGCCGAGGACATCTTCGACGGCGCCCGCCGCCTGGACGCCATCGGCATCGGGCTCAACCTGCTGGTGCAGAACTTCTCCGGGCGCCGGCTGGTCCGGCTCGCCGAGTCCGGCTGCCGGGTGCGGATGCTCTTCCTGAACCCGGCCTCCAGCTCGGTCAAGCGCCGCGAGCGCGAACTGGGTATGAAACGGGGCGAACTGAGCCGGTCCGTCGAGATGAACATCCTGCACATGCGCCGGGTGCGGTCCCGGCTGCGCGACCCGGGCGCCTTCGAGATCCAGGTGTACGACGAGACGCCGCGCTTCACCGCCTACCTGGTGGACGGCGACGGGGCCGACGGCATCGCCGTGGTGCAGTCCTATCTGCGCGCGGCGAGGGGGATGGAGTCGCCGGTACTGGTGCTGCGCAACGGCAGCCGGCTGGTCAAGGCGAACGATGCGGTCAATGCCGGGCTGTTTCCGACCTATCGCGAGGAGTTCGAGCTGACCTGGGCGGATTCGCGTCCGGTGTCCTGAAGTGTCCGTACCGGCAAGCGGCATGCGATACCGGCAAGCGGAACGCCCGCCTCGGATTGTCAGTGCCGCGTGCGATGGTGGAGCCACTGGGGGAAAGCACCACGAGAAGGGGGGCCGCCCATGGGCTGGCACCGGGAGCTGCTGATCGGCTTCGACCTGGAGACGACCGGGACCGATCCGCGCGAGTCGCGCATCGTGACGGGTGCGGTGATCGAGGTCAGGGCCGGTGAGCCGATGGGGCGCCGGGAGTGGCTGGCCGATCCGGGCGTGGAGATCCCGGCCGACGCGGTCGCGGTGCACGGCATCACCAACGAACGGGCGCAGGCCGAGGGCCGCCCCGCCGACCAGGTGGCCGACGCCATCGCCGGCGTGCTCGTCTCCTACTGGCGGACGGGCGTCCCCGTCGTCGCCTACAACGCGGCCTTCGATCTCACGCTGCTCTCCGCGGAACTGCGCAGGTACGGCCTGCCGTCCCTCTCCGACCGGCTCGGCGGACTCCACCCCGCGCCGGTGATCGACCCCTACACCATCGACCGCTGGGTCGACCGCTACCGCCGCGGCAAGCGGAACCTGGAGGCGGTCTGCACGGAGTACGGCATAGCCCTCGACGCGGCGCACGACGCCTCGGCGGACGCCCTCGCCGCGGCCCGCCTGGCCTCCGCGATAGCCGGGCGCCACCCGAAGATCGCGTCGTTGGGCGCCGTGGAACTGCACCGCTGCCAGATCGAGTGGTACGCGGCCTGGGCGGCGGACTTCCAGGCCTTCCTGCGCCGCAAGGGGGAGACGGACGCGGTGGTGGACGGGATGTGGCCGCTGCGGGAGCCGGCGGGCGAGCGGGTCTGAGCGGGCCGGCGCCGGCTCAGAACGGATACCACCGCACCGTCGCGTCCCCGTACCGCAACGACGCCACCCGCCGGCGGAACTCGGCCAGCGCCTTGGGGCTGGCCGGCGCGTGCTGGGCCACCCACGCACAGCTGGCCGTCTCCCGGGCGCCCCGCAGCACCGAACAGCCCTCCCACTCCCGCACATCCCACCCGTACGCCTCGGCGAACGAGTCGTACGCCTCGCCCGGCAGCCCGTACCGGTCCCGGGAGAGGGCCATGACCACCAGGTCGTGCTCGCGCAGGTCGGCGGAGAAGGTCTCCAGATCGACCAGGACCGGGCCGTCCGGGCCGATGTGCACATTGCGGGGCAGCGCGTCGCCGTGGATCGGCCCGGGCGTCAGACGCGGGGACAGCGCCGCCGCGGCCGCAGCGAATCCGTCCCGGCGCGCACGCAGGTAGGCCGCGTCCGCCGGGTCGATCGCGTCGCCGGCGAGCCGCAGCCAGCGCTCCACGCCGCCCAGCAGCTCGCGGGGCGGCAGCGCGAAGTCGGGAGCGGGCAGTGCGTGCACGATCCGCAGCAGCAGCGCCAGATCCCGCGGTTCGGCCGGCCGTACCGGATCGGGCAGCCGGTGCCACACGGTCACCGGGTGCCCCTGGACCAGCCGTGGCTCGGACTCCGCGGCCCGCACCGCGGGCACGCCCGCCCCGGCGAGCCAGCCGGCGACGTCCAGCTCGCGCCCGGCCCGCTCCATCAGCTCCGCGCCGCGGCCCACCTTCACCACCAGGTCACCGGCGGCGAACACCGCGTTCTCACCGAGGGCGAGGAGCCGCGCGTCCCCGGCCGGGCCCGGCAGCACTCCCGCGGCGGCCAGTACGTCCCGCGCCCGTGCCTCGTCCATCCTCGTGCCTCCGTGCTGTCTTCCCGTGCCGTCTTCCCGCGCCGACCGAGGGGCCGCCGGCGTGAGCCGGACGCGGGCCGCTGCCGGTCAGTCTCGCATTCGCACAGGTCGGTCGGTGTGCGCGGTCCCTTGACGAGGTAAAGGCCCTTCACGACCATGAACACGCCAACCGGAGCGGCAAGGGGGCTGATTCCGTGACAACAGTGGCCGAAGCGCGGCGGGGCGCCCGCCGGCGGGCCGGTCCCGGGGCCTGGTTCCTGGTCCTGCCCGCCCTCATCCCGATCCTGGTCCTCAGCGTCGGCCCGCTGCTCTACGGCGTCCTGCTCGCCTTCACCGACGCCCAGTCCGGGCGGACCGCGCCCACACGGTGGATCGGGGCCCTCAACTTCCGCGACCTGCTGCACGACACCCTCTTCTGGGAGTCGTTCCGGATCGGACTCGTCTGGGCGGCCGGCGTCACCGTGCCCCAGTTCCTGCTGGCACTCGGCCTGGCCCTGCTGCTCTCCCAGGACCTGCGCCTGCGGGGGCTCGCCCGCGCCCTCGCGATCGTGCCCTGGGCGATGCCCGAGGTCGTCGTCGGCATCATGTGGCGGCTCGTCTACAACCCGGACGCGGGCGTGCTCAACGAGACCCTGCGCGACCTCGGCCTGGGCGACGGCAGGGACTGGCTGAGCGGGCTGGCCACCGCGCTGCCCGCCGTGATCGTCGTCGGCGTCTGGGCGGGGCTGCCGCAGACCACCGTCGCCCTGCTCGCCGGACTGCAGAACGTCCCGCGCGAACTGCACGAGGCGGCCGCGGTGGACGGCGCGGGCGCCTGGCGCCGCTTCCGCGCGGTCACCTGGCCCGCGCTCAGACCGGTGGCCCTCGCCGTCACCGCGCTCAACCTCATCTGGAACCTCAACTCCTTCGCCCTGGTCTACGTCCTCACCAGCGGCGGACCCGGCGGCAGGACCCGGCTGCCCATGCTCTTCGCCTACGAGGAGGCCTTCCGGTACGGCCAGTTCGGTTACGCGGCGGCCATGGGCTGTGTGCTCGTCGCGGTGGTCTCCGTCCTGCTCGCGGTGTTCCTGGCCGGCCGGCTGCGCGGCGGTGAGCAGGCATGAGGGCCCGCCGCCGGACCCGCGCCGGCCAGTACGCCGCCCTCCTCGCCTATCTGGTCTTCCTCGCCTTCCCGTTCCTGTGGCTGCTGTCCACCGCGCTCAAGTCCCCGCGCGAACTGGGCGCTCCACACCCGGCCTGGATCCCGCGCCACCCCACCCTGGCCAACGTCCGGCAGGCCTTCGCCGAGCAGCCACTGGCGCACGCCGCCCTCAACTCCCTGCTCGTGGCGCTCGCCACCGCGCTCGTCGCCGTACTCCTCGCGACCCCGATGGCCTACGTCATGGCCCGCCGGCGCACCCGGCTGGCCCGGGCCGCCACCGGATGGGTGGTGGTGAGCCAGGCGTTCCCCTTCGTGCTGGTGATCATTCCGCTGTTCCTGGTGCTGAAGAACCTGCGGCTGGTCGACTCCCTGATCGGACTGGTGCTGGTGTACGTGGTGTGGGCGCTGCCCTTCGCGCTGTGGATGCTCGTCGGCCACGTCCGGGCGGTGCCCGCCGAACTGGAGGAGGCGGCGGCCGTCGACGGTGCGGGCAGGCTCAGAACCCTCGTGTCGGTGACCGCGCCGCTGCTCGCGCCGGGCATCGCGGCCACGGCGCTCTTCGCGTTCGTCACCGCGTGGAACGAGTTCTTCTTCGCGCTGGTGCTGCTCAAGAGCCCTGGGAAGCAGACCGTCCCGGTCGTCCTCACCCACTTCATCGGCGCGGAGGGAGTCGCCGACCTCGGCCCGCTGGCCGCCGCCGCGTTCCTGGCCACGCTGCCCTCCGTGGCCCTGTTCGCACTCCTCCAGCGACGGATCACGGGCGGCCTGCTCGCCGGGGCGGTGAAGAGCTGATGCGGATCCCCGGCGCGGCGCTCGTGGTGCTCCTGCTGCTCCTCGCGGGCTGCTCCTCGCCAGGCCACCGCGGCGGCCCGATCACCCTGCGCTTCCAGTCCCTGGCCTGGCAGCAGGAGTCCGTCACCGCCAACAAGGACCTGGTGGAGGAGTGGAACGCGACCCACCCGGACGTCAAGGTCGAGTACGTCCAGGGCAGCTGGGACAGCGTGCACGACCAGCTGCTCACCTCCTTCGAGGGCGGCGAGGCGCCGGACGTCGTCCACGACGCCTCCGACGACCTCGCCGACTTCGCCCACGGCGGCTACCTCGCCGACCTGACCGGCCTCCTGCCCGCCCGGCTCAGGTCCGACATCCCGGAGAGCAGCTGGGACTCCGTCACCTTCGGGCACGGCGTCTACGGCGTGCCGTTCCTCCAGGAGCCCCGGGTGCTGATCGCCGACGCCACGCGGCTGCGGGCGGCCGGGGTGCGCATACCGACCCCGGAACACCCCTGGAGCTGGGCGGAGTTCCGGCAGGTCGCCAAGAGGCTCAGCGGGCCCGGGAGGTACGGCGTGGCCTGGCCGCTCAAGGAGCCGGTCTCCGCCACGCTCAACCTGTCCCTGTCGGCGGGCGGGCGGCTCTTCCACCGGGGCGCGGACGGCAAGGTCCGGGTGCGCTTCTCGGCCGGTGACGCGGTGGTGCCGCGCACCGCCCACGACCAGGTGGCCATCGACCACAGCGCCCCCGCCTCGACGCTCGGCAGCGGTGGCTCCGACACCCTGCCCGGCTTCTTCGGCGGCCGGTACGCGATGGTCCCGCTGGGCTTCTCCTACCGCCAGCAGATCGTGCAGCAGGCCCCCGAGGGCTTCCGCTGGCAGGTGCTGCCCGCCCCGGCCGGTGCCGGCGGACTCACCCAGGGCGTCAGCCCCCAGACCCTTTCCGTGTCCGCCGACTGTCCGCACAAGAAGGAGGCGGCCGCGTTCATCGACTTCCTGCTGCGGCCGCCGAACATGGTCCGCCTCGCGCTCGGCGACTGGATGCTGCCCACCGGCACCAAGGCGCTGCGCGATCCCGCCCTGCACACCACCGAGAACGGCTGGGCGACCGGCACCGCCCTCGCGGCCCGGCTGCGCCCGGCGCCCGCACAGTCCGTCCGCGGCTATGCGGAGTGGAAGGACAAGGTCGCCACCCCGGCCTACCAGGAGTACTACAGCGGCGCCATCGGTCTCGGTGAGCTGCGCGGCCGCCTGGAGAAGGACGGCAACCTGGTACTGGCCCGCTACCAGCGCTGAGACGGCCGGGAGCGAGGGTGCGCCGTCCGCGCGGCACGGCGGGGGCGCGAAGCCGGCGCCGGGAAACTGGTTAGACGATACGTTGCGTCTCGCATAGCGTGGCCGTCATGAACGCGACCACGACCGCACCCGCGCACATCGCCATGTTCTCCATCGCCGCCCACGGCCACGTGAACCCCAGCCTGGAGGTGATCCGGGAACTGGTCGCCCGGGGGCACCGCGTGAGCTACGCCATCCCGCCCGCGTTCGCCGGCAAGGTGGCCGCCACCGGTGCCCGCCCGGTGCTCTACACCTCCACGCTGCCCGGCCCCGACGCCGACCCCGAGGCCTGGGGGACCACCCTGCTCGACCACGTGGAGCCGTTCCTCGCCGACGCGATCCAGGCGCTCCCTCAGCTGATCGAGGCCTACGCCGGCGACGAACCCGACCTCGTCCTGCACGACATCACCTCCTACCCGGCCCGGGTCCTCGCCCACCGCTGGGGCGTCCCGGCGGTCTCCCTGTCACCCAACCTCGTCGCCTGGGAGGGCTACGAGAAGGAGGTCGCCGAGCCGATGTGGGCCGAACCGAAGAGGACCGAACGCGGACAGGCCTACTATGCCCGGTTCGAGGCGTGGCTGGCGGAGAACGGGATCACCGAGCACCCGGACTCCTTCGCCGGCCGCCCGCCACGCTCGCTGGTACTCATCCCCAAGGCCCTCCAGCCGCACGCCGACCGGGTCGACGAACGCGTCCACTCCTTCGTCGGCGCCTGTCAGGGCGACCGGGCCGAGCAGGGTGACTGGCAGCGCCCCGCCGGTGCCGCGAAGGTCGTCCTGGTGTCCCTCGGCTCGACCTTCACCAAACAGCCCGGCTTCTACCGGGAGTGCCTGCGCGCCTTCGGGGACCTGCCCGGCTGGCACCTGGTCCTCCAGATCGGCGGCCAGGTCGATCCCGCCGAGCTGGGAGAGCTTCCGGCCGGCGTCGAAGTGCACAGCTGGGTGCCGCAGTTGGCGATCCTCAGGCAGGCCGATCTGTTCGTCACCCACGCCGGCGCCGGCGGCAGCCAGGAGGGACTGGCCACGGCCACGCCGATGATCGCCGTACCGCAGGCCGTCGACCAGTTCGGCAACGCCGACATGCTCCAGGCGCTCGGCGTCGCCCGGCGGCTGGCCACCGAGGAGGCCACCGCCGACCGCCTCCGCGAGGCCGCCCTCGCCCTGGTGGACGACCCGGCAACCGCCCGCAGGCTGAAGGAGATCCAGGCGGAGATGGCCCAGGAGGGCGGCACCCGGCGGGCGGCGGACCTCATCGAGGCCGAACTGCCCGCACACCGGAGGAAGTAGAGAGCACCCGGCAGTGCGCCGCAGTGCCGGGCCACGCGCGGACCGGCATTCGGTGGTCCGCCGTCGTGCCGGGCCACCTGCGGACCGGCATCGGTGGTGCGCCGTCGTGCCGGGCCACGCGCGAACCTGCTTTCGGTGGTCCGCTGTCGTGCCGGGCCACGCGCGAACCGGCATCGGTGGTCCGCCGCCGGACTGGGCCACGCGCGGACCCCGCGCGAGCCGTCGTACGGGGGTCCGCACGGGCGCGGGACGGGACGGGACGGGGCCCGCCGGTTCCCGGAGGAACCGGCGGGCCCCGTGGTGACGGGTGTGCTCAGACCGTCAGCCGTTCGCCCTCCTCGCGCACGGGCCCCGCGATCGCCTCGGGCGCCTCGTCATGGGTGAGGTCCGGCAGCCGGTGCAGCCACCGGGGGAGGTACCAGTTGCGCTCGCCGAGCAGTGCCATCACCGCCGGCAGCAGCACTCCGCGGATGACCGTCGCGTCGATGAGGACGGCCGCCGCCAGGCCCACGCCCATCTGCTTCATGGACTGCATCGACAGCGTGCCGAAGATCGCGAAGACGGCGACCATGATGACCGCCGCGCTGGTGACGACCCCGGCCGTGGTGACCACGCCGTGCCGGATCGCCTCCCTGGTGTCGCGGCCGCGCAGCCGGGCCTCGCGGATACGGGAGACCACGAACACGTGGTAGTCCATGGACAGTCCGAACAGGATGACGAAGAGGAACAGCGGCAGCCACGTCACGATCGCGCCGACCCCCTCCGCGCCCACCAGCGAGGCACCCCAGCCGTGCTGGAAGACGGTGACGAGAATGCCGTAGGCGGCGGCCACCGAGAGCAGGTTGAGCGCGATCGACGTGATCGCGATGGTCAGCGAGCGGAACGACAGCAGCATCAGCAGGAAGGCGAAGACGACCACGAACGCGAAGACCGGCATCACCGAGCCCATCAGCTGGTCGTTGAAGTCGTGGTTGCCGGCGACCTGCCCGGTGATGGGCGCCTGCACCCCGTCGACCTTGCCGAGCGTGGCGGGCCGCACCTCGTCGCGCAGCTTCTCCAGGTTCCGCGTCGCCTTGTCCATGTCGGAGCCGCCGACCAGGGGCACGGAGACCAGGGCCACGTTCTGCGCGTCGTGCAGCTTGATGTCGACCGGGCCACGTGAGGCGCCCGAGGCGATCGCCTCCCGCTTGAAGTCGGCGAGCGCGCGGCGTACTTCGGGGGCGTTGATGTCCCTGGCCCGCACCACGACCTGGGCCGGTTCGCTGCCACCCGGGAAGGCGTCGTTCATGCGGTTGTAGGTCTGCACGATCGGCAGTGAGTCGCCGAACTCCTGGTCCAGGGTGAGCTGCTGGGTCTTCATGCCGAGTGCGGGCGCGGCGATCGCGAGCAGCGCTCCGGCCGCGACGACGACCGAGACCAGCGGCCTGGCGAGCACCCCGCGCAGTACGGCGGTCCAGAACCGGCTCCCGTCGTTCGTGCCGTGCCGCCGGCGCCGGCGGCCGAGGAAGGGAAGGCGGCCCTTCTCGACCCGCTCACCGAGCAGCGACAGCAGCGCGGGCAGCACCGTCACCGACCCGACCATGGCGACCGCCACCACCATCAGCGAGGCCAGACCCATCGCCTCGAACTCGGCGAGCCCGGTGAACAGCATGCCCGCCATCGCCACGCACACGGTGACGCCGGAGACGACGATCGCCCGGCCGCTGGTGGCGGCGGCGATCCTGAGCGCGGTGGCCGCGTCCCGCCCGGCCTCCCGCTCCTCGCGCTCACGGCGCAGGTAGAACAGGCAGTAGTCGACACCGACGGCCATACCGACCAGCAGCATCACGGAGTTGGCGGTGTCGCTCATCGGCTGCAGATGACTGACCAGGCCCATCAGGCCCATCGTCGCCATGATCGCGGTGATCGCGAGCGCCACCGGAAGCAGCGCGGCCACCAGGGCGCCGAAGGCGATCAGGAGGATGCCGAGGGCCACCGGCACGGCCGAGTACTCGGCCTGCTGGAAGTCGTCACCGAAGGCGTCCTTGTACTGCTTCTGCATGCTGGCGCCGCCGATCTCCTCGATCCGCAGGCCGCCGTGCTGCTTCTGGACCCCCGCGACGGCGCTCAGCACCGGCTCGATCCGGTCGGCGGCCGTCTTCGCGTCACCGCGCAGATCGAACTGCACCAACGCGCTGCGCCCGTCCCGGGAGACGGCGTGCGTGTCGTACGGCGAGGTCACGCCGGTGACCTCGCCGGTGCCGTCGACCGCCTCGATCACGTCGGCGACGGCCGCCCGGAACCCGCCGCTCGTGGCCCTGACCGTGCCGCCCCGCGCCTGGATGAGGACGGTCTCGGCGGCCGGCTCCTTGATCCCCGCGTCGTCGATGATCTGTGCCGCGGTGTGGGTCTCGCCGCCCAGCTGGTCGCTCTCGTCCACGTCGACCCGGCCCGCCGCCGAGCCGAGGCCCATCGCCAGGACCACGAACAGCACCCATATGCCGACGGCCGCCCAGCGGTGCCGGGCACTCCAGCCGCCGGCCCGGGCGGCCAGCCCCCGCACCTGTGTCTTCCCCATGACGGGTGTTCCCCCTCGTGTGCGGTGACGGCCCCCTGCCGCCACGCCTGTGCTTGCTCCGTTCCGACGGTATGGGCCGCACCGGCACGCCTCGTCGTGCTGCCCGGTGAAGTGCGGCGGGCGCGGCTCCCCACTGGGGAGGACGGTGGGCCCTTACATCTATCGGCGGTTCTCCGGGACGGATCTCAGGGACCCGTGCCGCACCCGACCCTCCGCGTCCGCGCCCGCGTGCCCGGTCCGGCGCACCCGGTCCGCCCCGTTCCCTCGCATCGGATCCACCGCGCCCGCTCTCGTTCCCTCGCTCCTGTCCCCTCGCCCCCCGTTCCCCCACATCCGCTCCACCGCGTCCGCGCAGCCCGTGTCCGATCCGCCGACAGAGATCACCTTTGTGATTTCGGAGCCTTGTTGAACAAGTCACAGCTGCGTGTAGGAGTTGATCCGCGGCCGGGTGATCGGCCAGAGTTTCGCCCAACCGGCGCTCGCCGGACCCGGCCGTCGTGCCCGCCCCCACGGGGCACGACGGCCGTTCTATCGTGACCGGATGACGACCTATGCGGCGCTGCTGCGCGGAATCAACGTCAGCGGCGCCAAGAGGCTCCCCATGGCCGAGCTGCGCACGCTCATGACCGGCCTCGGGCACGCCGGGGTCCGCACCCATCTGCAGAGCGGCCAGGCCGTGTTCACCACCGGCCACGACGACACGGAGTCGCTGGCGGCGGAGCTGGCGCGGGCGATCGAGGAACGCTTCGGTTTCCCGGTCGAGGTGCTGGTGCGCGACCACGCCTACCTGAAGGCGGTCATGGAGGCGTGCCCCTTCCCGGCCGCCGACCTGGAGCCCAGGCAGCTGCACGTCACCTACTTCTCCGCCGCCGTCACCCCGGACCGGTTCGCGGAGCTCGACCAGACCGCCCACCTGCCCGAGGAGTTCCGGCTCGGCGACCGCTGCCTGTACCTGTACGCCCCCGACGGCGTCGGCCGCTCCAAGCTCGCCGAGGCGCTGGCCCGCCCGCGGATCACCAGGGGCCTGACCGCCACCAGCCGGAACTGGAACACCGTGGTCAAGCTGGCCGAGCTGACGGCCACGGCGGAGTGACCCCCGGGGACGGACTCGCCCGATGCGGAACAACCCGACGCTGAGCCCCTCCGGCGATGCCGAGCAACCCGACGCTGAGCCCCTCCGGCCGCTGACAGTGGCCCCCTGACGGCTGCGCGCCGCGAACCGGAAGCCGGAGTGGCTGATAACCATCCCTCCGGCGGGCGAGCGCCGCCACAGGTGTGACGCGTGGGCAGTGACCGGCGCAGAACGAAGAGCCACCGCGGTCCGACGCCACAGGGGAGCGCCGGACCGCGGTGCCCTTTACCACGTGCCCGCCCCCACATGGCCCGGCTCACCGAACTCCGCGATAAATCCAGCACGCTGTTCCTAGGCTGGAGCGTGCGCACCCGCCGAAGCGGAACGCTGGAGCGCGCGCGATCGCCGAACGGAACGGACGGACGAAGGAGACGGGCACGCCATGGCCCACACGCGGGCGCACCCCTCACCCCCGGCGGCGCCCGGCGCCCGGTCAACGCGCACCGCTCACCCGGACGGGTGGCTGTTTTCGGCCCAGTCGGCGCCGACGCCACCGGCGCGGGAGGCCGACCAGGTAAGAGGCCGGCCACCCGGCCCGCCATCACCCGTACGGCCGAGCCGTCCCGGCCCTCCGTACCCGCACCGCCGACATCGGTAACGTCAGCGGCCCGGACCCGCCCGCATCGAACCCGCAGAGTCCCAGCCCCCGATGGCCGCCCAGGACGGGCGGCCCCTGCGGACCAGAAGCCCCCTGAGGGCCAGAAGCGAGGACAAGCACATGAGCACGTACAACTTCGGACCCGCCCACGGACCGGTCGGCTACGGCGACAACACCGAGCTGGACCTGGAGACCCTCATGGAGGCCGCCGCCCGGCTCACCGAGACCCTGCACGCCGAGTACCCGGCCCTGGTCGGCCAGGGAGAGGTGATCCAGCGCGAGTTGGCGCTCTCCGCCGAGGACGGTCTGCCGCCCAACCGGGGCCGGATCCGTTCCGCGCTGGAGAACGTCGCGATCACGGCGGCGGCCGGCACCGGCAGCCTCACCTTCACCCAGTACCTCACGAACGCCCTCGGCCTGTGACCGGCCCGGGCCGGCCCGGCCGCGCCGGCGGTGGTCAGGCGCCGAGTACGGCGAGAGCCGGCCGGCAGGCGCGGTCGTAGCGTTCCAGCAGCACCCGCGCCACCTCCGGCGCCGGGCCCAGCACCTCCGCCAGCACATCCGCCTCGGCGGCGCCGCGCGCGATGCGGTCCGGGAGGAAGCCGGGGGCCAGCACGTAGGGCGCGACGGCGACCCGCTCACAGCCGAGGGCGCGCAGCTCACGCACGGCGTCCTCGGTGCGCGGAAGGGAGGCGGAGGCGAACGCGGGCCGCACGGCGCACCAACCGGTGTGCCACCACTCCCGCGCGATGTCGGCGATCACCGCGATCGCCTCCGGGTCGGTGGACCCCGCCGAGGCCAGCACGACCCCGGTCGAGGACTTGTCGCGGGGCCTCAACCCCGCCTCGTACAGGCGCCGTTCGAGCGCCGACAACAGCAGCGGGGACGGGCCGAGCACGTCCGCCTGCCGGATCCGCAGCCGCGCCGGCGCCTGTCGCAGCACGGCCGGTATGTCGGACTTGGCGTGGAACGCGCGGGTCAGCAGCAGCGGCAGCGCGACGACGTCCCGCACGCCCTCCGCGGCCAGCGACTCCAGCATCCCCTGCACCGTCGGGACGTTGAAGTCCAGGAAACCCGTCTCCACGCGCAGCCCCGGCCGCAGCGACCGTACCCGCTCCACCAGGGCGTGCACGGTCGCGGCGTGCCGCGGGTCACGGCTGCCGTGGGCGATGACGAGGAGGACGGGTCCGGGGCGCACGGCTGATCAGCTCCTCACCAGCAGGCCGCGGCTGCGCAGCACCCACCGCTCCAGCGGACTGAAGACCAGCAGGTCGATGGCGATACCGACGAACAGGATGAGCAGGATCGCCTCGAACACCATGGCCATGTCGCTGGCGGTGCGGGCGTTCTCCAGCAACTGGCCCAGCCCCACGCCCAGGTCGGGGAAGCTCGCGATGATCTCCGCGGCCATCAGCGACCGCCAGGAGAACGCCCAGCCCTGCTTCAGGCCCGCCACGTAGCCGGGCAGGGCCGCGGGCAGGGTGACGTGCCAGATGCCCCGCAGACCCGTCGCGCCCATGGTCCGGCCGGCCCGCAGGAACAGCGGCGGCACCTGGTCGACACCCGAGACCAGGCCGTTGGCGATGGACGGCACGGCGCCGAGCAGGATCACCGCGTACATCATCTTGTTGTTCAGGCCCAGCCAGATCAGCGCCGGCGGCACCCACGCCACCGACGGCAGCGACTGCAGACCGGACAGGATCGGGCCGATGGCCGCCCGTACGAACCTCACCCGCGCCACCACGAGACCCAGCGGGGTGCCGATCAGCAGCGCGAAGAAGAAGCCCAGCAGGCCGCGCGAGACGCTGGTCCAGATGTAGTCGAGCAGGTTGCCCTGCAGCCAGTCGTTCCGGACCGCCTGCCACACCGCCGACGGCGACGGCAGCTTGGTCGGATCGTCGACGATCTTCAGCGTGATCAGACCCTGCCAGACCACCAGGACCACCGCGACCGCGAGGATCGGCGGCAGGACCTTGTCGATGAGGGTCCGCCGCAGGGACGGGCGGCTCGTGGTCGAGGTCTCCAGAGCGTCGAGGCCCGCCTCGACGCTCCCGGCGTCCTTGACCGGCGTCGTCTCAGTGCTGGCCATGGCGGCGGATCTCCCCACGCAGTACTTCGGTGATCTCGACGGACAGTTCCGCCACGGGCGCGTCCTCGATACGGCGCGGCTGCGGGATGTCGACCTCCCACGTCCGGGCCACCCGGCCCGGACGGGAGGACAGCAGGACGACCCGCTGGGCCAGCCGCACCGCCTCGCGCACGTTGTGCGTCACGAACAGCACGGACACGCCGGTCTCCGCCCAGATGCGGGTCAGCTCGTCGTGCAGCACGTCCCGGGTGATGGCGTCGAGCGCCGCGAACGGCTCGTCCATCAGCAGCAGGCTGCTCTCCTGCGCCAGCGCGCGGGCCAGTGCCACCCGCTGCCGCATGCCACCGGACAGCTCGTGCACCCGCTTGCCGTACGCGCCCTTCAGCCGGACGAGTTCGAGCAGCTCCTCGGCCTTGCCGCGCCGCTCGGGCTTGGCGACTCCCCGGAGCTTCAGGGCCAGTTCTATGTTCTTGCCCGCGGTCAGCCACGGGAAGAGCGCGTGTTCCTGGAACATCAGGGCCGGGCGGCCGTCCGTGTGGATGGCACCGGCGGTGGGCCGGTCCAGCCCCGCCACCAGGTTCAGCAACGTGGACTTGCCGCAGCCCGAGGCCCCCAGGAGGGTGACGAACTCGCCGGGCGCGACATCGAGGGTGATGTCGTCCAGCACGAGCTGCTCCCCGCGCGGAGTCGCGAAGGACTTCGAGACGTGCTCGAGGCGTGCGGCGTACTCGACCGACTGGTCGGCCTTGACGAGGGCCGTGGCCATGGTCGTCACCTCCTGGGTACTCGTCGGGAACGGGGTCAGCTGGTGCCGAGGCCGGCGGCGTCGACGGGGCTCTCACCCGCGGCCTCGAGGACCTTGTTGAGGATCGTCAGGTCGTAGATGCCCTTGAGGTCCGGCTTCTTCAGCAGGCCGGCCTTGACCGCGTGCTTCGCCTCGGTGTCGAGGGTGGCGGCCAGCGGGTCGTCGGTGATCTGGATCGACTTCCACGCCGGGTCCAGGACCTTCGCCGGGAGCGCCTTGCCCGAGTCCGCCGCCAGCTGCTCGTTGGCCGCTGCCTTGGCCTGCGCAGGGTTGGCGTTGATCCACTTGTTGGTCGTGACCGAGGCCTTGAGCACCGCCTCGACGGCCTTCGGGTGGGCCTTGAGGAACTTCTGCGAGACGATGATGTTCGTGATCACGAACTTCTTGTCCGGCCACAGCGTCGACTCGTCCAGCAGCACCTTGCCGCCCTCGGCGACCAGCTTCGACGCGGTCGGTTCCGGCACCCAGGCGCCGTCGACGGACCCGGCCTTGTAGGCGTCCGGCGTCACCTTGTTGTCGCTGCGAACGACCGTGAGGTCACCCGTGCCGCCCTGCGCGTCGACCTTCCAGCCCTGCTCGGCGGCCCAGTTGAGGAACGCCACGTCCTGCGTGTTGCCCAGCTGGGGCGTCGCGATCCGCTTGCCCTTGACGTCCTTCAGGGACTTGATCTTCTTCGGGTTCACGACCAGCTTCACACCGCCGGACGCCGAACCGCCGACGATCTTCAGGCTGTGCCCGTTCGACTTGGTGTATCCGTTCACGGCCGGGGACGGGCCGATCCAGCCGATGTCGATGGACCCGGAGTTGAGCGCCTCGATCTCGGAGGGGCCGGCGTTGAAGATCGCGGGCTTGACCTCGGTGCCGCCCAGTTCCTTCTGGAAGAAGCCCTTTCGCATGCCGACGAGCGCGGTCGCATGGGTCAGGTTCCCGAAGTAGCCGATCCTGACGGAGTCGAGACCGTCGGTCTTCTCGGCGCCGGCGGCGACCTTGGTGGTGTCGTCGTTCTTCGACTCGGACCCGTAGCCGCAGGCGGCCAGGGTCAGCAGAGGGAGCGCGGCCAGCACCGCGAAGGTTCGGCGCAAAGGGTTCGTTGCAGGCACGGGAGGTGTTCCTCTCGGAGGCCCGGCGGTCACGGTCTCTCAGGACGTGGCCGGGAATTCGGCAAGGGTCTTCGTCGCTTCCGGGACGTCGGGTGGGGGGACGGGGCGCGCAAGCGGTGCGCGTACGTCAGCGCGCACATCGCGCCACTCCGCCCTGCCCGCTGCCGAGGGCGCCGCTGCCGACGCGGCCGCCCTCCTTCGCGAACGTCGAGTAGACGTCGGTCGTCTGCACGATCAGAAGTCCCAGCCGTCTTCGTCGGCGGCGTCCTTGACCGGCTCGGGGGCCGCGAACGACTCACCGACCATGCCGGCGGTGAGCGTGGTGCCGTCCGAGGGGTCGATCAGGATGAAGGAGCCGGTGCGGCGCGAGTCGGCGTAGGAGTCGACCGGCAGCGGCTCGGCGGTACGGATCTTCACGCGGCCGATGTCGTTGGCGACGAGCTGCCCCGGGTGCGGGTGCAGGGACAGGTCGTCGAGCGTGAGCCGGGAAGGGATGTCCCTGACGATCGCCTTGACCGTGCGGGTGCCGTGCTTGAGCAGCACCCGGTGGCCGACGGTCAGCGGGGCGTCGGCCACGTGGCAGACGGTCGCCTCGACGTCCTGCGTGGTGGCCGGTGCGTCCTCGGTCGGCACGATCAGGTCACCGCGCGAGACGTCGATGTCGTCCTCCAGCAGCACCGTGACCGACTGCGTCGTCCACGCCACGTCGACCGGCTCGCCGAGCACGTCGATGCCGGAGATCCTCGAGGTCCGCCCGGACGGCAGGACGGTGACCGGCTCGCCGACCCGGAACGTGCCGGCCGCGATCTGGCCCGCGTAGCCCCGGTAGTCCGGGTGCTCGGCGGTCTGCGGCCGGATCACGTACTGCACGGGCAGCCGGGCGTGGCAGTGCGCCAGGTCGTGGCTGACCGGCACCGTCTCCAGGTGCTCCAGGACGGTCGGACCGCCGTACCAGTCCATGTTCGCGGACGGCTCCACCACGTTGTCACCGGTCAGCGCCGAGATCGGGATCGCGGTCACCTCCGGGACACCCAGCTCGGTCGCGTACGCCGTGAACTCCTCGGCGATCGCGGCGAACACCTTCTCGTCGTACCCGACCAGGTCCATCTTGTTGACGGCGAGGACGGCGTGCGGGACGCGGAGCAGGGCGGCGATGGCCGCGTGCCGGCGGGTCTGCTCGACCACGCCGTTGCGGGCGTCGACCAGGACCACCGTCAGCTCGGCCGTCGAGGCGCCGGTGACCATGTTGCGGGTGTACTGCACATGCCCGGGCGTGTCGGCCAGGATGAACCGGCGCCGGGGCGTGGCGAAGTAGCGGTACGCCACGTCGATCGTGATGCCCTGCTCCCGCTCGGCGCGCAGGCCGTCGGTGAGCAGCGCGAGGTCCGGGCCCTCCTGCCCGCGGCTCGCCGAGACGCGCTCCACGGCCTCCAGCTGGTCGGTGAGGACCGACTTGGAGTCGTGCAGCAGCCGCCCGACGAGGGTGGACTTGCCGTCGTCGACGGAGCCGGCGGTGGCGAACCGCAGCAGCGTGGTGGCCGAGAGCGCCTCGGTCGTGGTCGTCGTCATGCTTAGAAGTACCCCTCGCGCTTGCGGTCTTCCATCGCGGCCTCGGAGAGCTTGTCGTCGGCGCGGGTCGCGCCGCGCTCGGTGAGCCGCGAGGCGGCGATCTCGGCGATCACCGCGTCCAGCGTGGTCGCGTCGGAGTCGACGGCGCCCGTGCAGGACATGTCCCCGACGGTCCGGTAGCGGACCAGACGCCTGACGACGGTCTCGCCGTCCTTCGCGCCACCCCACTCACCGGCCGTCAGCCACATGCCGGCCCGCTGGAACACCTCGCGCTCGTGCGCGAAGTAGATCTGCGGCAGCTCGATGCCCTCGCGGGCGATGTACTGCCACACGTCCAGCTCGGTCCAGTTCGACAGCGGGAAGACGCGGACGTGTTCGCCCGGCGCGTGGCGTCCGTTGTAGAGGTTCCACAGCTCGGGGCGCTGGCGGCGCGGGTCCCACTGGGAGAACTCGTCGCGCAGGGAGAAGACGCGCTCCTTGGCGCGGGCCTTCTCCTCGTCCCGGCGTCCGCCGCCGAAGACGGCGTCGAACCTCTCGCCCTGGATCTTCTCCGTCAGGGGGAGCGTCTGGAGGGGGTTGCGAGTGCCGTCGGGGCGCTCCTTGAGTACACCGCGATCGATGTAGTCCTGGACGGACGCCACATGGAGGCGCAGCCCATGTGCGGCCACCACACGGTCCCGGTACTCCAGTACCTCCGGGAAGTTGTGTCCCGTGTCCACATGGAGCAGGGAGAAGGGGATCGTCGCCGGGGCGAAGGCCTTCAGCGCGAGGTGCAGCATGACGATGGAGTCCTTGCCACCGGAGAACAGGATCACCGGGTTCTCGAACTCGCCCGCCACCTCGCGGAAGATGTGCACCGCCTCGGACTCCAGCGCGTCCAGGTGCGAGAGCGCGTACGGGCTGTCCGTGCCGTTCTCGACCTTGGCGATTGTGGTCATGCCAGTCCCCTCTCGGTCAGCAGCGCATGCAGGGACGCGGCGGACTCCTGAACCGTCTGGTGCTGCGACTCGATCCGCAGATCGGGCGCCTCGGGCTCCTGGTAGGGGTCGTCGACCCCGGTGAGCCCGGACAGCTCGCCCGCGGCCTGCTTGGCGTACAGCCCCTTCACGTCGCGTTCGCTGCACACCTCGACCGGGGTCGCCACGTGGATCTCCAGGTAGGGCGTGCCGTTCTCCTCGTGCCGCTTGCGCACCGCGTCCCGGCTGTCCGTGTAGGGCGCGATCACCGGCACCAGGGCTTTGACACCGTTGCGCGCGAGTAGTTCGGCGACGAAGCCGATGCGCTGCACGTTGGTGTGCCGGTCCTCGCGGGAGAAGCCGAGGCCCGCGGAGATGAACTCGCGGATCTCGTCGCCGTCGAGGACCTCGACCCGGTGGCCCTCGGCCCGCAGCCGGGCCGCCAGCTCGTACGCGATGGTGGTCTTGCCGGCGCTCGGCAGACCTGTGAGCCAGACGGTGGCTCCGGTCGTCACGTGGTTCTCCTGAATCGAGTCGTTCGTCATCCGTGCAGCCCGCACTCGGTCTTGGCGCGGCCCGCCCAGCGGCCGGCGCGCGCGTCCTCGCCCTCCAGGACCCTCCGGGTGCACGGGGCGCAGCCGATGGAGGGATAGCCGTCCGTCAGCAGGGGATTGGTGAGCACGCCGTGTTCGGCGATGTACGCGTCCACGTCGTCCTGCGTCCAGCGGGCGATGGGGGAGACCTTCACCTTCCGCCGCTTCTCGTCCCAGCCGACGACCGGGGTGTTCGCCCGGGTGGGGGACTCGTCGCGGCGCAGGCCGGTCGCCCACGCCAGGTAGCCCTTCAGGCCCTCTTCCAGGGGCCGCACCTTGCGCAGCGCGCAGCACAGGTCCGGGTCCCGGTCGTGCAGCCGCGGCCCGTACTCGGCGTCCTGCTCGGCGACGGTCTGCTTCGGCGTGAGGGTGATGAGGTTGACGTCCATCACGGCCTCGACGGCGTCCCGGGTTCCGATGGTCTCCGGGAAGTGGTAGCCGGTGTCGAGGAAGACCACGTCGACGCCCTTGACCACGCGCGAGGCGAGATGGGCGACGACGGCGTCCTCCATGGAGGAGGTGACGCAGAACTTCTCGCCGAAGGCGTCCACCGCCCACCGCAGGATCTCCAGGGCGGAGGCGTCCTCCAGGTCGCGGCCCGCCTGTTCGGCGAGGGCCTTCAACTCCTCGGTCGTACGCTGCTGTTCCTGAGCCGTGGTCATATCCGGTCGTCCCCTCCGTCGTCGGCCCGCTGGAGCCCCCGGGCCAGCAGCCCGAGGAACTTCAGCTGGAATGCGCGGTTGCACGCCCCGCATTCCCAGGCGCCATGACCCTGTTCGTTCGGACGCAGGTCCTCGTCACCGCAGTAGGGGCAGTAGAAAGGCGCGGCACGCTCGCTCACGACAGCGCCTCCTCGGAGGCCCGGGCCGCCCAGGTGGCGAACCGCTCGCCGTCCTCGCGCTCGGCCTGGAACCGCTTCAGCACCCGCTCGACGTAGTCGGGCAGTTCCCGGGAGGTGACCTTCAGGCCGCGCACCTTGCGGCCGAAGCCGGGCTCCAGGCCGAGCGCGCCGCCCAGGTGCACCTGGAAGCCCTCGACCTGGTTGCCGTCCTCGTCCAGGACCAGCTGGCCCTTGAGGCCGATGTCCGCGACCTGGATCCGGGCGCAGGCGTTGGGGCAGCCGTTGATGTTGATGGTGATCGGCTCGTCGAAGTCCGGCAGCCGGCGCTCGAGTTCGTCGATCAGCGAGATGCCGCGCGCCTTGGTCTCGACGATGGCGAGCTTGCAGAACTCGATGCCGGTGCAGGCCATCGTGCCCCGCCGGAACGGGGACGGGCTGACCGTCAGGCCCAGCGACTCCAGACCCGCGACGAGCGAGTCGACCTGCGCCTCCTCGACGTCGAGCACGATCATCTTCTGCTCGACGGTGGTCCGGACGCGGCCCGATCCGTGTGCCTCGGCGACCTCGGCGATCTTGGCCAGCAGGGTGCCGTCGACCCGGCCGACGCGCGGCGCGAAACCGACGTAGAACCGGCCGTCCTGCTGCCGGTGCACACCGACGTGGTCGCGCCAGCGCTCCACCGGCTGCGCGGGCGCCGGCCCGTCGACCAGCTTCCGCTTCAGGTACTCGTCCTCCAGGACCTGCCGGAACTTCTCCGCGCCCCAGTCGGCGACCAGGAACTTCAGCCGGGCGCGGGTGCGCAGCCGCCGGTAGCCGTAGTCGCGGAAGATCGAGATGACGCCCTCGAAGACGTCCGCGACCTCCTCCAGCGGGACCCAGGCGCCGAGCCGCACACCGATCTTGGGGTTCGTGGACAGGCCACCGCCGACCCACAGGTCGAAACCGGGGCCGTGCTCGGGGTGCCGGACGCCGACGAACGCGACGTCGTTGATCTCGTGCGCCACGTCCAGCAGCGGCGAGCCGGAGACCGCGGACTTGAACTTGCGGGGCAGGTTCGAGAACGCCGGGTTGCCGATGATCCGGCGGTGGGCCTCCTCGATGGCGGGGGTGCCGTCGAGGATCTCGTCGGCGGCGATGCCGGCGACCGGCGAGCCGAGGATCACGCGGGGCGTGTCACCGCAGGCCTCGGTGGTGGACAGGCCGACGGCCTCCAGGCGCTCCCAGATCTCCGGCACGTCCTCGATCCGGATCCAGTGCAGCTGGATGTTCTGCCGGTCGGTGATGTCGGCGGTGCCGCGCGCGAACTCCTGCGAGATCTCGCCGATGACCCGCAGCTGCCGCGTGGTCAGCCGGCCCCCGTCGATGCGGACGCGCAGCATGAAGTACTCGTCGTCCAGCTCCTCCGGCTCCAGGATCGCCGTCTTGCCGCCGTCGATCCCGGGCTTGCGCTGGGTGTACAGCCCCCACCAGCGCATCCGGCCGCGCAGGTCGTTGGGGTCGATCGAGTGGAAACCGCCCTTGGAGTAGATCGTCTCAATGCGTGTCCGCACGTTGAGACCGTCATCGTCCTTCTTGAACTGCTCGTTGCCGTTGAGCGGGGTGAAGTGCCCCGCGGCCCACTGACCCTCACCGCGGTGACGGCTCACCCTGCGGCGGGGCGCGGAGTCGGCGGGGTTCGGTGGGGTGGCGGCCATGGTTCTACGTCCTTCGGGACAGGCGGAAAGCGGCTCTGACCTGCGCACACATGCGCGTACGGGCGCGGTCGCGCGGCCTCGCGCAGGCGGAGGATTCAGGTAAGGGGGATCTCGGCTGTGCTGGAGTGTCAGCTCGCCGGACAGATGGCGCTGGACATGCGGCCGAGGTCGACGTGCCGCCGACTCACCAAGGCAATTCCAGTTCCAGGCATGACGGAAGCGTGTCACGGCGATCTGGACACAGTCCAGCTTTATCCAACATGCGGACACCCTTGTCCCAGAATACGGAACAAGGGTGTCGTCGCTCACATGCGTCGCGGGGAGGCTTGCCCCGGCAGGTCAGGCGGGGTATGCGCCCGGCCACGGTCCCGGCGTCGCCGTTTCCGGCTCCAGCTCCACCTTGGTGTCGAAGAGCCTGAACCCGCGCCGCTGGTAGTTGTCCATCGCGTGCTCGCCGTCCTTGCTGCACGTGTGCAGCCACACCCGCTTGGTGGGCACCCGCTCCGGCCGGCGCTCGGCCAGGTCCCAGGCGCGGGCCGCGCCGTACGACAGCAGGTGGCCGCCGATGCGCCGACCGCGGAAGGCGGGGATCAGACCGAAGTAGACGATCTCGACGACACCGTCGTCCTGCGGCTCCAGCTCGACGTAGCCCGCGGGTGTGCCCCGGTCGTAGGCGACCCAGGTCTCCACGCCGGACCGGTCGAGGTACTCCTGCCATCGGGCGTAGGTCCAGCCCAGCCGGTCGGTCCAGCGGATGTCGCCGCCGACCGAGGCGTACAGGAAGCGGCTGAACTCGGGGGAGGGGACCTCGGCCCGCACGATCCGCACGTCTCCCTCGGGGGCGGCGGCGGGCAGGAGATCGGCCGGTGACGTCTGCTCCAGGGACCAGGTGGTGACAGGGGCGCTGCTCATGCGGGCCAGGGAACCATCTCGCCGGCCGATCTGTCGATCGACCGCGTCACGCCGGCCGCGGGAGGGCCGTGCCGCCCGGGACCGACCGCCTCACGCCGGCCGCGGCAGGGCTGTGCCGCCGGGGGGCGACCATGTCACGCGCCGCGGGAGGGCCGTGCCGCCCGGGACCGACCGCGTCACGCCGGCCCCGCCAGGGCCGTGCCGCCCGGGGGCGACCGTGGCAGGGCTGTGCCGCGGCGCGTCACGCCGGCCGCGGGAGGGCCGTGCGCCCGGGATCGACCGCGTCACGCCGCCTGGCAGGGCCGTGCCGCCCGGGTGTCCGGGGCTCCGGTCGCGTGCGGTGCCGTTCTCCCCTGCGCTCCGGCGCCGCCTCGCACGGCTCGGGAAGGTCACTCCGGCGATCGGTCGAGTGCGGCCAGGGGCAGGGCGAAGAGCATCCGGTCCGAGAGGGACCACACCTCTCCCGTCTCCTGCCAGTAGGAGAGGGACCCCCCTGCCTGGGCCCAGCAGTGGTGTGAGGCGTCCGCGCCGCAGCGGGCGCCCCGCGCCCCCTTGCGGTCCAGCCGCCACAGGCCGCCGTGACCGTCCCGGGAATCGGGCAGGCGTCCCACATACCAGGACGACGTGTCCGCTCCGGCGTGCCGGTAGGACAGCACTCCCAGGATCCCGCCGGCTCGGGTCCGGTAGGCCTCCGCGGCGTCCACCCACCCCGCCGCGTCGGCGGCGAGCGGGCTCCCGTGCTCCGGCTGCGTGGTCTTCCTGTCGCCCGCGCCGGCCGCGTTGTCAGCGGTGTCCGGGATGCCCATGACGTCTCTGCTGAACGCATACCGCCACAGCCTGGTCTTCCGGTCGCTGCCGGGCGCGGTCCGCTCCGCGGCGACCAGGCTGTCCGGTGCCGTGCCCCGGTCGACGGCGAGGGCGCCGGGGCAGGGCGGCCCGGAGGCGGCACAACGACCGGCGGTGAAGCGATAGGAGCCGACCGCGGGCAGTACATAGCGATAGCCGTCCGCGGACCAGCCGCCCGGCACGCGGCCGATCGCGGGCCCGTCGACCGTGGTGCGCTGGATGCGGTCGAGGTCGTAGACGTAGAGCGCTTCGGCGCCGTCGGCCGACGTGGTGACCAGCAGCCTGTTCCGGTACCAGGCCATCCCGGAGATGCCGGAGGTCAAGGCCCGGTAGTCCCGGCCGTCCCGCACCGGCACCACCGGCAGCACCCAGCGGTAGGCGAGGTGGTCGGGGTCGTCGGCGTCGGTGAAGGCGATGCGGGCGAGGCCGCGCTCGGCCGGGTGCCCGGTGGTCGTGCTGCGGGTCCAGCCGGTGAGGACCACCCGGTGCCTGCCCCAGACACCGTCGGCGGTGGCGTCGCCGGAGGTGGTCACCGCGGTCGGGCGCCAGGCGGTGGACGCGGCGTCGGCCGGGTCCCAGCAGTAGGCACGGGTGGCGGCCGGGGCGACGGGCAGGGACGCGCGGTCGTCGGCGGAGCAGGCGGAGCCCTGCCGCATGGCGCGGTCGGTGTTCTCGAGCACGGCGTCCACGCCGACCGGACCGCCCATCGCGGCGGAGAGCCGGTTCAGCGCGCGGGCCGGGACCGGTTGCTCCCGGAGCCGGAGCGGGCCCGTGTCCGCGAGGGAGGTCAGCGGTCTGAGCGGGCCCGGGTTCTGGGTCACCTCGGCCTGGGACACGCTGATCAGGGTGGCCGCCGCGGTGAGTGCCAGCGCGGTCCCGGTCAGCACCGCGCGCAGTGCGGCGCCCCGTCTGCGTCGGCGGTGTCTGCCGCGATGCTTCATGTCTCCTCCCGAGTGGGCCAACTGCGCCTGTTGGTCCGTACGTTGACCGAGGAGCAGATGGGGAGGCCCGTAGGGGATGCTACGGCAGCAAGGGGCCGCGCGGGGCTAAGACCGTGCAAATATGCGGAAGGCACGCGCGGCGAACCTGGGTCCGCCCACGTCACGGACGTACCGGCCGCCGCTCCCGGAATGACGTCGGACCCGGCCCCCCGGGGGATTCCCCGGCCGCGCTCTCCGGGTGGCGCGTCCCCCGTCACCCCACGCACGTCCGTCCGCTCCTCACGGACGGGTCGGCCGGCCGCAGCCGGTGGCAGCCCGTCTCCGTGCCACCGCCGGTGCCTCGGACGCGGCCCCCGGGGGATTCCCGGCCGCCGCTCTTCGAGTGGCGCGTCCCCCGTCACCCCACGCACGTCCGTCCGCCCCTCACGGACGGGTCGGCCGGCCGCAGCCGGTGGCAGCCCGTCTCCGTGCCACCGCCGGTGCCGTGGAGCGGGGGAGCAGCTCACGGGGGTCGTCGGGGAGCAGTACCTCGACCTCCGCGTTCTCATGGAAGCGGTAGGGGCGGTGGTGCAGGAGTTCCCCGAGGTACCGCCTGATCCGCGACATCTCCGCGCGCACGGTCACGGTCCTGGACGCATCGGCGAACAGGTCGTCCGCGAGCCTCGCCGCACTGCGCCCGGACCGGTGTTCGCAGAGCAGGAACAGCAACTCGGCGTGCCGGGGGCTGAGTTCCCGGGACCACGAGCCCGCCGGGGTCTCGACCGTCAGCGCACAGCGGCCCGGCCGGACGAGATCCAGCACGATCCGGCAGGAGCCGGTGGCGAACGGCTCGTCCTCGACCCGCAGGAGCCAGCCCCCGGCCAGCGGCTCGACCGTGCACGAGCCGAGCGCGGGCAGCCAGCGGCTGCCGGGCGCCACCGACGTGGGCAGTCCGATCCGCCGCACGTACGGCATCCCGGTCACCGCCGCCACCCAGCCGTCCCGGTCCACCGCCAGCGCCCGCCCGCCCAACCGGGCCAGCACGGGCGCCGCCACCGCACGCAGCCGCTCCAGCGCGGCCTGATGCGCCTCCCGCAGGTGGGCCTCGGCCAGCTTCGCCACCGACTCCACCCAGGCCAGCGTCGCCGGGTGCATGGTCTTCAGCGGGCCGCTGACGTCCACGACACCGAGCAGCCGGCCGTCGGTGGGGTCGGTGATCGGAGCGCCGGTGCAGGTCCAGGTCGTGTGCGAGCGCACGAAGTGCTCGCCGGCGAAGACCTGCACGGGCCGGCGTACGACGACCGGGGTGCCCACTCCGTTGGTCCCGACGACGTCCTCCCGCCAGTCCGCGCCGGGTTGGAGGCCGAGGTGGTCGGCCTTGCGCAGCACCTGCCTCGAACCCTCCCGCCACAGCACGCGTCCCTCGGCGTCGGCGATGACCATGATGTGCTGGGCGACGTCCGCGACCGAAAGCAGACCCTCGCGCAGCACCGGCAGCACCTGCCGCAGCGGTGACTCCTCGCGTCTGCGCCGCAATTCGTCACTGGACAACAGGCCCGACCTGAAGTCGTGTTCGGGGTCGACCCCGCTGCGCAGCATCCGTCCCCAGGACTGCTCGATCACCGGCCGCGGGGCTATCCGTGCACGTCGTCCGGCGAGTGTGGCCTCGCGTACCTCGTTCAGTACCCGCGCCGCACGGGTCGCGTCCATGGCGGTCAGGCGCGCCATGTTGATCGGCGGGTTCACCACTGAGGCCTCCCGGGAAGGGCGTCGAACAGATTTGTCAAGTCGTCCGGGCGGCGGTTTCCGGTCCGACGTGCCTCTCATACTGCCGCTCCCGGCAGGCCGGAGGCAGACACTCCGCGCACGTGCGCCGCCAAGTTGCAACCCCTTGCAACCCTGGTGGACCGCCGGAGGCGGACCGAGACTTGGTGGGACGCCGCCCGCGGGCGGCGTTCGCGGCCTCAACGGGCCCTGAAGGCGGGGGTGGTGCCGTGTCGGCGCAGCACCACCCCCGCCGGGCGCCCAACCACCGCCGACCGGGTGCGGATCGGGACGAGCAGCACCCGCCAGCCGTGACGCGTCGGCCGAACGCGCGTGCGTACGGCCCCACTTGGCTGGTTGCGCCTCGTCAGGTTTCTGCGCGCTGATCGAATGCGCGTGGGTGCGGCTCGTCTTGGCTGGTTGCGCTTCGTCAGGTCTCTGTGTGTCGGCCGAATGCGCGTGCGTACGGCCCCTCTTGGCTGGTTGGCGTCTCTCCAGGTCTCTGCACGCTGATCGAATGCGCGTGCGTCGGCTCGCCTTGGCTGGTTGCGCCTCGTCAGGTCTCTGCACGCCGACCGAACGCGCGTGCGTGCGGCCCCTCTCGGCGGGTTGCGCCCCTTCGGCACCAGGCTCCGGCCCAAAGCCCGTCGTACGGACCCGACTTACTGGACGCTCCACTCCGGCCGCTGCACGCCGGATGAACGCACCTCCGTACGCACCCTCCTGCTTGCGCATCGAGGTCGGGTCGTGAGCCGGGGCAGGCGCGCGCTCCTTCGGCCCTTCGTGGAGCCTGCGTTCAGGAGGTCGGGCGTGCCCGGTCCACCACCGAGGCCAGGTCCAGGCCCGTCGGCAGCGTGCCGAAGGACGCGCCGTGGTCGCCGCCCAGCCGTGAGGCGCAGAACGCGTCGGCCACCTCCGGCGGCGCGTGCCGCACCAGCAACGAGCCCTGCAGCACCAGCGCCAGCCGCTCGGCCACCCGCCGCGCCCGACCCTCGGCACCCTCCAGGTCCGCGAGCTCGGTGAACAGGTCCTTCACCGCCCGGTCCAGGCGGTGGTCGGCGCCGTGCGCCCGCCCGATCTCGGTGAGACAGGCGTCCAGCGCCCCCGGCTCCCGCTGCAACGCCCTGAGCACGTCCAGCGCCTGGACGTTCCCCGCGCCCTCCCAGATGGAGTTCAGCGGCGACTCACGCACCAGCCGGGGCAGCCCCCACTCCTCGACGTAACCGTTGCCGCCCAGGCACTCGGCGGCCTCCACGGTCACCGGCGCGCACCGCTTGGTGATCCAGTACTTGGCGGCCGGTACCGCCAGCCGCAGGAAGGCGCGCTCCCCCTCGTCGTCGTCGTCGTAGGCGGCGGCGAGCCGCAGCGCGAGCGCCGTGGCGGCCTCCGACTCCAGCGCGAGATCGGCGAGGACGTTGCGCATCAGCGGCTTGTCGATCAGCTTGCCGCCGAACGCCTCCCGGTGAGCGCTGTGGTGGATCGCCTGGGCCGCCGCCTGCCGCATCAGGCCCGCCGAGCCGAGCGCGCAGTCCAGCCGGGTGGCGGCGACCATCTCGATGATGGTCGGCACCCCGCGCCCCTCCTCGCCGACCCGGCGCGCCCAGGTGTCGTCGAACTCGACCTCGGCGGAGGCGTTGGACCGGTTGCCCAGTTTGTCCTTCAGTCGCTGGATGCGGAAGACGTTGCGGGTGCCGTCGGCGAGGACGCGCGGGACCAGGAAGCAGGTCAAACCGCCGGGTGCCTGGGCCAGCACCAGGAAGGCGTCCGACATGGGTGCCGAGCAGAACCACTTGTGCCCGGTCAGCACGTACGTGCCCGCCTCGGTCAGGGGACGCGCCGCGGTGGTGTTCGCGCGTACGTCGCTGCCGCCCTGTTTCTCGGTCATGCCCATGCCGAAGAGCGCCCCGGGCTTCTGCCCGGCGGGGCGCAGGTCGCGGTCGTAGATCGTGGAGCTGAGCCGCGGCTCCCACTCGGCGGCCAGTTCCGGGTCGGTGCGCAGGGCGGGCACGGCCGCGTGGGTCATCGACAGCGGGCAGCAGTTGCCCGCCTCGACCTGGGTCCAGACCAGGAAGGCGGCGGCCCGGCGCACGTGCCCGGCCGGCCTGCTCCAGGCACCCGTCAGACCCGCCGACACGCCCTTGCCGAGGAGCCGGTGCCAGGCCGGGTGGAAGTCGACCTCGTCGATCCGGTTGCCGTAGCGGTCGTGGGTGCGCAGCCGGGGCGGGTACTCGTTCGCCTGGACCGCCCACTCCTGCAGCTGGACGGAGCCCGAGGCCCGGCCGAGCGCGGACAGCTCCTCGCGCACCTCGTCCAGCACGCCGGGGTCGGTGTACCGCTCGACCGCCTCGGTGAGGGCCCGGTCGGCCGCGAAGACGTCGTAGCCCACCAGCGGAGGCGGCTGGTTCGTCACGGTGTGGGTGGGGGTACCTGCCATGCCTGCGAACCTACCCGGGACGGCGGCGATGATGGCCTCCGGAGCGGCATGGGCCCCGGCCGGAGTACCGCGGGCGTTCCGCCGTCCGGCAGGGAGCACGGGAACCGCTGCGGGATCCGGTCGCCGGACGGGAACGGCGGTGCGGTCCGGTCGCCGGACGCGAGCGGCGGTGCGGTCCGCTCGCCGGTAACGGGCGGCGGCGGGCTCCCGTCGCCGGTACCCCGTGCCGGCGACCGGTCGCCGGTACCGGAAGGGTGTCGGTGTCCGGCCACGTGGAAACGGCGGCGGGCCCCGGTCGTGGGTACCGGAGGAATGTCGGTGTCCGGTCGCCGGTACGCGGAAGCGGCGCCGGATCCCCGGTCGCCGGTACCGGAAGGGTCTCGGCGTCCGGTCGCCGGTAAGTGGAATGGCTGTGGGAACCGGCCGCAGGCCCCCGGAACGGCTGTGGAGACCGGCCACAGGCCCCCGGAACGGCGGCCTCGCCGCCCGCGGGGATCCGGTCCCCCGCCCCGCAAGGTGAGGGCGGTCCGCTGCTGCGGATACCTTTGGGTCGTGCAGCCAGCCAGTGAACTCCCCGAGCGGCCCGCCGGTCGTCTCCACCGGGCCAGAGCCCTCTACCGGAACGTCTCCAAGCGCAGGACCGCCTGGCTGCTGCTCAAGGACACCGTCAACTCCTGCATGGAGTACCGCATCCTGGGCCTGGCGGCCGAGGCGGCGTTCTTCACGCTGCTGTCCGTGCCGCCCCTGCTGCTGAGCCTCATCGGACTGCTCGGCTACGTCGACGACTGGACCGGCGCCGACACCATCCACAGCCTGGAGAACAACCTCCTGGAGGCCTCCCGCACGGTCCTGTCCGACAAGGGTGTGAAGGAGATCGCCCAGCCGATCCTGCACGACGTGATGAGGGGCGGCCGGCCCGATGTCATCTCCATCGGCTTCCTCTTCGCGCTGTGGTCGGGCTCGCGCGCGGTGAACGTCTTCATCGACACGATCACCGTCATGTACGGCCTCGACGGCGTCCGGGGCATCGTCAAGACCCGCATCATGGCCTTCCTGCTGTTCATCGTGGCGCTGCTGATCGGCTCGGTCGCGCTGCCGCTGATGGTGGCCGGGCCGGACGCGGTGGTGGGCGTGGTGCCCTGGTCGGAGACGGTCGTCCAAGTCCTGTACTGGCCGGTCGTGATCGTCCTGTCCATCGCCTTCCTGACGACGCTGTACCACGTCTCGGTGCCGGTCCGCTCCCCGTGGATCGAGGACGTCCCGGGCGCCCTGGTGGCCCTCGCCATGTGGGTCCTGGGCAGCTTCCTGCTGCGTATCTACCTCACCCACACCATCGAGGGCGCCACCATCTACGGCTCCCTGGCCGCCGCCGTGGCCGTCCTGCTGTGGATCGGTGTGTCCGCCTTCGCCGTGCTCGTGGGAGCGGCGGTGAACGCGGCGATCGACCGCGTCTGGCCCGCCGCGGCCACGGCGGCCGCCCGTGAGGCGAACGAGCGGCTGCGTCAGGTGCAGGTCGCCGAGTACGTCGCCCTTGCCGCGGCCGTCCGCGAGGCCGACCCCGACCCCGACGATCCCGACATGCCCTCCGAGTTCCCCGAGCGCTGGTCCCGCTTCCTGCCCCCCGAGGACGTCACGGCCCGGCTGCGCACCCACGCGAAGAACCCGCACCACTCCCACAGGGCCAACGGCACGAACACCGACGACCCGCCCCACCGGGAGCGGTGATCTCGGGCACCGGTACGACGACCGCGGGCGGCACGACGGTGGAGAAACCGGCGCTGCGTCTCCACCCGCTTTCCACCCGGTTCTCCATCCGTGCTCCGATCCGCCCGACCCCGCCCCGCACCTAGCGTTTTCCGCAGGCCGACGCCGGCCGGCATCGGTACGGCAGCCGGACGCACCCCATGCCCGGCTCGGCTACGGCACCTGGCGAGGAGGCGGAGGACATGGCACCCATGACGGATGCGCTGGACCCGAGGGACGCGACGGACGCGGTGGACGCGGCGGACGGGGCGGGCCCAGGGGACACGACGGGCCGCCCGGGGCCCCTTGGTGACCCGACGGGCCTGAGGCCCCTTGGTGACCCGACGCACCCGGGGCACCTCAGGGGCACGGACCCGCGGCACCCCGGTCACGCGACGGGTCGGAGGGGCGCGGCGGACCCGCGGCACCGCAGCCGCGCCACGGACCCGGGGCACCTCAGGGGCACGGACCCGCGGCACCCCGGTCACGCGACGGATCGGAGCGGCGTGGCGGACCCGCCGCACGGCAGCCGCGCCACGGACCCGGGGAACGCGACGGACCCGCCGTACCCCGGTCACGCCACGGACGCGACGGCTCACCCCCTACGACGGCCCGGTGCCGCCACCGCCACCCGGTCGCGCGGCACCTTCCGCGCCGCGCTGCTCCCGCTCGCCGTCGGCATCCTCCTGCCCCTCGCGGTCTACTACGCGGCCCGGGCCTTCGGCGCCGGCCAGGGCGCGGCGCTGCTGCTGAGCAGTGCGCCGCCCGGCCTGCGGGTGGTGTGGGGTGTGGTGCGGCACCGCACGATCGACGGCGTGGACCTGTTCTTCACGGTCCTGCTGGCCGCCGCCGCCCTGGGTTCCTTGCTCGGCGGTGGTCACCGCCTGCTGCTGTTCAAGGACGCGGCCCTGTCCCTCGTCGTCGGCGGCTGGGTGCTCGGCACCGGCCTCACCCGCAGGCCGCTGGCCTTCCAGCTGGGACAGCGACTGCACCGCGGTGAGGCGGCCCGCGCGCGAGCCGGGCTCTGGCAGGACCACGCCGAGTACCGCCGCAGCCTGCGACTGCTCACCGTGGTCTGGGGCGCCGAGCAGCTGCTCGACGGCGCTCTCGGCACGCTCGCCGCCGCCACACTGCCCACCGACACGGTGCCGCTGCTCGCCCGCGTCCAGTCCCTGCTGCTGCTCGCCCTGACCGCCGCGGTCACCGCCGCCTACGCCCGCCGTTTCCGCACCCGCCACGGCCTGCCGCTGTTCGGCACGCCCGCGCCGGCCGCCGGCACGAAAGCCGCACCGGGCCCGGCACCCCTCAGTCCGGCAACTGACCGGTTCCATGCCTGACGTGCACGAGCGGCAGGGCTCGAACGACCGCCCGGCCTCCTCGGTTGCGGCCCTCGCCGGCGAACGCGGCGCCACCCCTGCCGGCCGCCCCGCCCCGCTCCCACCCCGGCGCTCCCCGTACACCCACCCCCCTGCGCCCCCGACATCGACTTCAGCCCGCGTGCCCGGCGTGGCCGTGTCCGTCGCGACGTACGCTGGCGGTCGTGTACACGGAGCGGGCGTCGCGGCTGGCCGGCGCGGTGGTGTGGACGAGCACCCCGGCCGGGGCCGGGACCGCGCCGGTGCTGCCCGACGGCTGTATGGATCTGATGTGGAGCGACGGCCGGCTGCTGGTCGCCGGCCCGGACACCCGGCCCCATGCCGTCGAAGGCCCGGCCCGTTCCTGGGCGGGTGTCCGTTTCTTCCCCGGCACCGCACCCGCCCTGCTCGGCGTACCGGCGTGCGAACTGCTCGATCACCGGGCGGACCTGGCGGACCTGTGGCCCGCCGTCCGGGTGCGGCGCCTGCGCGACCGGGTGGAGGCGGCGCCCGACGCGGCCACGGCGCTGGAGGAGATCGCGCTGGACCGCAGCGTATGGTCGGCGGCCCCCGATCCATGGGTGCACCGGCTGGTGGAACGCCTGGAAGAGGGGCGGGCGGTGTCCGCGGCAGCCGCCGAACTGGGTATCGGCGCCCGCCAGTTGCACCGCCGCAGCCGGGCCGTCTTCGGCTACGGCCCCAAGACCCTGGCCCGCATCCTGCGGCTGCGACGGGCACTGGCGCTGGCCCGCTCCGGGGTGCCCTACGCGGAGACGGCCACGCGTGCCGGGTACGCGGACCAGTCCCACCTCGCGCGGGACGTGCGGGAGCTGGCCGGCAGGCCGCTGGGGGAGCTACTGCGCGGGGGCGGGTAGCGGGGCGAACAGGTCGACGCCGTTGCCGTCGGGGTCGTGCACGGTGGCGTACCGCTGGCCCCAGAAGGCGTCCCACGGTTTCAGCTCCCCGTGGTGCCCCGCGCCGATCAGGTCCTGGTACAGGGCGTCGACGTCGGCCGGTGAGTCGCACCGGAAGGCGAGTGCTACCCGGCCCGTGCCGGCCGGTGGCCGCCATCCGGGGTGGAAGGAGCGGACGGTCTCCTCGGTGTCGAGCGCGAGGACCAGCCCGCCGGGCAACTCGGCCTCGACGTGGGGCTGTTCCTCGGCTCCGGCGGGGAACACCAGGCCGAGGCGACGGTAGAAGGCGAGCGAGGCGGCGAGATCCGAGGCCACCACGCCGATCACGGCGAATCGTGCGGTCATGAGGCGACCGTAGGCGGGAGCCGGTCAGCCGGTCTTGAAGGAATCGGACACCCGGGGCGAACGCCGGTCCGGCTCCGGGCGGCCGGTGTCCCGCTCCGGTCCCGCCGACGAGAGGTGTTCGACGAGCACGAACGTCACGCTGATCAGCAGGGACCAGGCGCCGAACTTGGCCGGTGGGACCGGTTGCCAGCCCGTGAGCTGCTGCGGGTAGCTCCAGGCACCGGCGTAGGTGGCGGCGTTCTCGGCGACCCACAGGAAGAACCCGATCAGTACGAAGGCGACGGCCAGCGGCATCCGGTAGCGGTGCGTGCCGACGCTGAAGCCGACCCAGGTGCCGGCGGTCGCGGCGGCCATCGCCAGGGCCAGCGGCCAGCGCAGGTCGGGTATCCAGTGGTGGGTGAGGAAGTTGAGGTACACGGCGGCGGCCACCAGGGTCGTGGCGGCGGCGCGGTAGCGGGTGAAGCGCAGCCGCATCAGCCGTCTGGACCGGCAGACGTAACTGGCGACCGCCGCGTACATGAAGCCCCCGTACAACGGCACCCCGGCGACCTTGGTGATCGCCTCCTCCGGGTAACTCCACGAACCCATGCGCACCTTGACCAGTTCGAACAGCAGCCCCAGCAGGTGGCACACCGCGATCGCGGCGGTGTCGCGCCGGGACTCCCAGCCCGCCTTCCGGGCGACGAGGGTGAGCAGCACGCCGTAGGCCAGCACCAGGTCGTAACGCGCCACCGGCAGAGGGGGCAGCAGCCGGGAGGCGGCGATGCCCGCCAGCAGCGCCGCGGCGAAGGCGCAGCACCGGGCCTGGACCACCCCGAACCGCACCAGCTGCTCCGTGCCATGGCGGAGCCCCCTCATCGTGCGACGCATGCCCCCTCCTTCGCGCACCGGCGAGGCCCTGATCCTAGAGGCACAATTGAACGTGTTCAAACACGGCGGTGGCGGCGGTCCGGCGACAAGGGGGCGTCGCGGTGGCGACCGCCTGCGCACGCCATGCGGGCAGGGGGAGTCGAGAGGGTCGCGGCTGGGAGGCGGCCGGTCGTCGTCGCCCGACGGCCGCCCGTCAACCGCCGACGCCTTCCGTGACCGGGGCGGCCTGCACCACCTCGGAGGCGGGCTCGCGTGGGCGGCAGGGCTCATCGAGTGACGTTTCTGCGGTGAACCGGTTCGGCCATTGGAGTGAGTAAAGCTCGCGCACACGGAAGGTCACGTGAGTATCTAGAGATGCTCTTGAGTTGGCAAAGGGCGTAGAGACGCGGAGACCTACCCCGCCGCGTCACCCACCCACAGGAGGAGCCGGACCTTGACTTACGGTAAGAAGTTGCGCGAGCGCATCGCCGGGCCCGGAACGACCCCGCTGATCGGCGTGTACGACATGTACTCGGCGTCGATCGCGGCCAAGCACTACGACGGAATGTTCGTCTCGGGCTTCGGCTTCGCGGCCTCGTACTACGGGCTGCCGGACATCGGTTTCATCGCTTGGCCGGACATGGTCGCCTTCGTCCAGCGGCTGCGGGGCGCGTTCCCGCACCACCACCTGCTGGTCGACATCGACGACGGCTACGTCGACCCCGAGGTCGCCTGTCACGTCGTCGAGGGACTGGAGCGGATCGGCGCCTCCGGGGTGATCCTGGAGGACCAGAAGCGGCCCCGCCGCTGCGGGCACGCCGACGGCAAGCAGGTGCTGCCGCTCGAGGAGTACCTGGAAAAGCTGCACAAGGTCCTGGAGACCCGCAAGGACCTGGTGGTCGTCGCCCGCACGGACGCCACCGACGAGCACGACATCCTGCACCGGGCCGAGCGGCTGGCCGCGACCGAAGCGGACGTCGTCCTGGTCGACGGGGTGCGCAGCGTCGAGTGGATCAAGCGCATCCGCGAGGTCGTCGGTGACAAGCCGCTGCTGTTCAACCAGATCGCCGGCGGCAAGTCGCCGCGCCTGTCCCTCGGCGAGCTGTCCGACCTCGGCGTCGACGTGGCGATCTACAGCACCCCCTGCCTGTTCGCCGCGCACCAGGCGATGGACTCCGCGCTCTCCGGACTGAAGGCGGCCGACGGACGGCTGCCGGAGGTGGATCCCACGAGCGGGATCGGCGTGAAGGCGTCCACCACCCTGCTGGAGCGCAACATCGCCCGCGAGCGGCTCACCCCCGAGGGCGTGGGCGTGTGACCCGTGTCCTGCCCCGCCTCCGGACGGCGGCGGTGCTCACGGCGGCGTTCCTGGCCGCCGGTGCCGTACCCGCCGCCGCATCCGGGAGCGTGATCACCGTCATCGACAACTCCCGGACGGGCACCGACAGTTCGGAGACGGACTCGCTCCTGGAGGTCGACCGCGCGGGCAACGTCCAGTCCGGCAGCGGCACCGCCGGCAGCGACCACGACGGCAGTGCCGTGGACGTGGTCCAGGCCCTGGTCCGGGCGGCCGGCCAGGACGAGGAGGACTGACGGCGCCGGCTCCGGGGAGCAGCGCGCGACGACCACCGGGCGATCCGGGGACAGCCGCGTACGGCGACGGCCGGGCACCCCTGCGGGAGGTGCCCGGTCGGTCACCTGTGTGTTCAGTCCTCGTCGAGATCGGGGCGGCCGTTCTCGTCGACCTCGACGTCCTCCTTCGGGCCGTGCTCGTCGACGGGCACGGCGAAGGTGGCGCGGGGCTTGCCCGGGGCGAGGGTGCGGCAGGCCGCGTGCGCCGTGCCGTAGGCGGCGACCAGGGTGACTGCGGTCGCGGCGAGGGCCGCTGCGATACGCGTGGTGTGCTTCATGACCGGCAAACGATCATGACGGGTCCGGGTCACCGCCGGGCCCCGGACCCCCGGTGGCGCCCGGCGGTCCCGGGCCGCGCGAAGTGGCCGGTGGTAGCCCGAACGGCCCAGTGCGGGGGCCGTGCACCGGAATACCTCCGCGCACTGTGATGCTCTGTTGTGAACGGTGCACCGGCGCGGCCGTGCGCAGTGCACACGAACGCGGCGAAGAGGTGGCGGGCGATGGCGGCAGAGGACCGGGCGGCCCCCGTGATCAGGACGCCCCACGGAGCCGTACGCGGCCGGTACGAGCGGGGCGTCGCGGTCTTCCGTGGCATCCCGTACGCCGCCCCGCCCTTCGGACCCCGCCGGTTCCGCCCGCCCGAGCCGCCGGAGCCCTGGGACGGAGTGCGCGACGCGACCGCCTTCGGGCCGACCGCGCCGAAACCGCCGTACTCGGAGGCGTTCGCCCCGTACCTGTCCGACCCGGAGATAGCCGGCGACGACTGCCTCAACCTCAACGTCTGGACTCCCGAGCCGGCCCGCGGCGCCCGGCTCCCCGTACTGGTGTGGCTGCACGGCGGCGCGCTGACCCGGGGTTGCTCGGCCGTGCCCGTGTACGACGGCAGTGCCTTCGCCCGGGACGGCGTCGTCTTCGTCTCGGTCAACTACCGGCTGGGGGTGGAGGGCTACGGGCTGTTCCCGGACGCGCCGCCCAACCCCGGCCTGCACGACCAGCTCACCGCCCTGCGCTGGGTCCACGAGACGATCACCGGCTTCGGCGGCGACCCCGGCCGCATCACCCTGTGCGGCCAGTCGGCCGGCGCGATCAGCGCCGGCGCCCTGCTCGCCGCGCCCCAGACCCGCGGCCTGATCCGGCGGGCGGTACTGCAGAGCGGCCCACCCGAGTCCGCGGACCGCGACAAGGTACGGCGCATGGTCCGCCGCATGGCCACCCGGCTGAAGATCCCGGCCACCGCCGAGGCCTTCGCCACCGTCGACCGCGACGTGCTGCTGCGCACCCAGGCCGAGGCGGGCCGGCTCAGCAGCCCGGTGCTGGGCGGCCCCGCGTTCGGCATCGTCGTCGACGGCGACCTCGTCTCCCGCGACCCGCTCAAGGCGCTCGTCGAGGACGGGGCGGCCCCGGGCGTCGACCTGCTCATGGGCTGGACCCGCGACGAGTACCGGCTGTGGCTGGTGCCCGGTGGCCTGATCGAACGCGTCGACCGGCTCGGCCCCGTCGCCCTGGCCGGAGCCATGGCCCGCTGCCACGCCGGCCACGACGTCCCCCGCGGCTACCGAGCCCTCCACCCGGACGCCGGCGCCGCCGAGATCGTCGGCCAGATGGTCACCGACCACCTGCTGCGCCTGCCCCTGCACCGGCTCGCCGACGCCCGCCCCGGCACCTCCCACCTGTACGAGTTCGCCTGGCCCTCCGGCCTTCCCGGCCTGGGCGCCTGCCACGCCCTGGAGCTGGGGTTCGTCTTCGACACCGGGACGGTGCCCGAATCCAGGAAACTGGCCGGCGACGGCGCGCCGCAGGAGCTGAGCGACGTCATGCACGCGGCCTGGGTGCGCTTCGCGACGACCGGCGACCCCGGCTGGCAGGCCTGGGACGCCTCACACCCCGTGCGGATCCTCGGCGAGGGCAGACCGTACACCGCACACGGTCCGCGCGACGCCGAACTGGCCCTCTGGTCCACGGCGCCCGCCGTCCCCGAACCGACGGGCGCCGCCGACTTCCGTGCGCCCGGCGCCGAACTGGCGGCCGCGGTGCGGCGCCTGCGCCGCTCGGTCGGCGCCCGGCGCCGCTGACTCCCCGGCCACCCGCTGCCAGGGCGCCGGGCCGGCCGGCGATTCGGCGGGGAGCCCGCAGAGAGACGAACGTCAGCCCACGTCCGAGGCGATCGCGGTGATGGTCTCCGGGCCCACCCGGCAGCACCCTCCGATCAACCGGGCCCCGGCCTCCCGCCACGCCTGGACCCGCTCGGTGCCGAACGTCGCACGCCCCGTCCAGTCCCGGGCCCCGGCGTCCCACGCCTCCCCGCTGTTGGGGTAGGCCACGACCGGTTTGCCGGTCACCCGGGCCGCGATCTCCACCGCCGCCTCCACGTCCCCGGGCGCGCAGCAGTTGACACCCACCGCGATCACCTCGTCGACATCGGCGGCCGCCGCGAACGCCTCCTCCAGGGGCTGTCCGGCACGCGTGTGCCGCCCCTCGACGGTGTACGACAGCCAGGCCGGCACCCCGAGCCCGCGCACCGCCCTGAGTAGCGCGGCGCCTTCGTCGGCATCGGGCACGGTCTCCAGCGCGAGGACGTCCGGCGCGGCGGCGGCCAGCACCTCGAGGCGCGGCCGGTGGAACCGTTCCAGTTCCGCGACGCCGAGCCCGTACCGGCCCCGGTATTCGGAGCCGTCGGCCAGCATCGCCCCGTACGGCCCGACGGAGGCCGCCACCCACAGGGGCCGTTCCACACCGGCGTCGCCGGCCTGCCGGGCCGCCTCCCGCGCGAGGTCCACGCTCAGCGCGATCAGCCGCGCGGCCTCCGTGTGGCCGATGCCGCGTTTCGCGAAGCCCTCGAAGGTGGCCTGGTAGCCGGCGGTGATGGCCACGCTCGCGCCCGCGAGGAAGTAGGCGAGGTGCGCCTCGGTGACCGCTTCGGGCCGCTCGGCGAGCAGCCGCGCCGACCACAACTCGTCGTCGCCCAGGTCGTGCCCGGCCGACTCCAGCTGGTTGGACATGCCGCCGTCGAGCACGACCGTTCCGGTGGCGAGGGCGTCGGCGAGACGGGGGGAGGTGTTGCCGGTCATGCCACGACGCTAGTCGAACCGGGACGGTCGCGAGCCGCGGTGTCCAGCAGACGAATACGTCGGGCCCCCACTGCCACGCTGCGGGAGCCCGGGGGTGCCCGGGGGCGCCCCGGAGGTGCCGGGGGTGCCCGGGGGTGCCCGGGGGCGCCCGCAACGGTGTCGGGGCCCGCGTCCGGCGGCCCCGGAAGGCCTGTCGGCCGGTCGGGAGAGTCGGGCGGCCCCGGAAGGGTCGGAAGGCCCGGCGGTTCGGAAGCTCCGGCGGTCCGGCGGACGGGAGGGTCCGACGGTCCGGAAGGTTCGGCGGCGGGAGGGCCCGGCGGTCCGGAAGGTTTGGCGGTCTGGAAGGTCCAACGGTCCGGCGGTTCGGTAGCTCCGGCGGTCCGGAAGCTCCGGCGGTTCGGTAGCTCCGGCGGTCCGGCGGTCCGGCGGTCGGGAGGGGGCGGCGGGCTGGAAGGTTCGGCGGTCCGGAAGGGTCGGCGGCGGGAGGGCCCGGCGGTCCGGAAGGTTTGGCGGTCTGGAAGGTCCGACGGTCCGGCGGTTCGGAAGGTTCGGCGGCGGGAGGGTCCGTACGGTCCGGAAGGTCCGGCGGCGGGAGGACCCGCCGGCCGGGAGGGCCCGGCGGGTCCGGGCCCGGAGGACTCCGCACCCGCCGCCCCGTGGACTTCCCGCCCCGCATCTGGTGCCCGTGGGCAAGGTCCGGGTGGGATGAGGCCCGGGCGCCGCGACGGAACCGGGGCGCTCCCGGACCCCGTAGGAAGGAACGCCACCGCCGTGATCGAACTGCCCGCCGACAACCGCGAGTCGAGCCCGTTCACCGGCTGTACCCGCGCCCACTGGGAGACCGCGGCCGACGCCCTGCTCGCCGCCGTGGCACCGTACGCCACCCCCGACCGCGCCCTCTACCACCTCCCCGGCGACCATGTCAGCCACACCGGCCCCCTCTCCGACGGCCTGGAGGGGTACGCCCGCACCCTGCTGCTGGCCGCCTTCCGCGGGGACGAGACGGTGCTCGGCCGGTACGCCGAAGGCCTCGCGGCCGGCCCCCTCGGGGTCTGGCCGGCCGTCGCGGACCGCAGCCAGCCGCTCGTCGAGGCCGCCTCCATCGCACTCGCCCTGCGGCTGACCCGGCCGCTGCTGTGGGACCGCCTCGACGACCGCGTGCGCCAGCGCACGGCCGACTGGCTCGCGGACGCGCTGACCGCCGAACCCTGGCCGAACAACTGGGAGTTGTTCCCGGTCACCGTCGGCGGCTTCCTCCAGGAGATCGGCCACCGGCCGGAGGCGGCCCGCAAGGCGGTCGACCGCGGCCTGGAACGGATCGAGAACTGGTACGTCCGGGACGGCTGGTACACCGACGGCGACGGCCGCAGGTTCGACTACTACAACGGCTGGGCCATGCACCTGTACACCGTCCTGCACGCGTGGCTTGCCGACGACGCCGAACTGCTCTCGCTCTACGGCGGTCGGCTGTCCCGGCATCTGGAGGACTACGCCCGCCTGTTCGGCGGCGACGGCGCCCCCCTCTACCAGGGCCGCTCCCTGACCTATCGCTTCGCGACCACGGCCCCGCTCTGGCTCGGCACGCTGACCGGCCACACCCCGCTGTCCCCGGGCGAGACCAGGCGGCTGGGTTCCGGCGTGCTGCGGTACTTCCTGGACGGCGGCGCGGTGGACCGGCGGGGCCTGCTCACGCTCGGCTGGCTCGGCCCCGACACCTCGCTGGTGCAGTACTACTCGGGCCCGGCCTCGCCGTACTGGGCGAGCAAGGGCTTCCTCGGCCTGCTGCTCCCGCCGGAGCACGAGGTGTGGACGGCACCCGAGGAGCCGGCCCCGGTGGAGCGCGCCGACGAGGTGCGTTCCCTGCCCGCACCCAACTGGCTTCTGCAATCGACCCGTTCGGACGGCCTGGTCAGGCTGCACAACCACGGCAGTGAGGACACCCGCTTCGACCCCCACTACACCCGGCTCGCCTACTCGACCGCCACCGTGCCGGCGCCGTCGTACGACAACAGCGTGATCGTCGGCGGGGACGCGAGCCGCGCGGAGATCGAGCCGCTCGGCACGGGCCCGGGGTGGATCGCCTCCCGGCACACCGTGCGCGACGGGATCACCGTGACCAGCGTGGTGCTCGCCGAGGGCGCGGCGGAAGTACGCGCCCATCTGGTCGCCGGGGCCCCGCCCGGGACGCCGGTACGGATCACGGGATGGGCGCCGCGCGACGGCGTCCGGGCCGAACTCCTGCCCGCCGTGGGCCTGTCCGGCACCCTGACCGGAGTGGTGGGGGAGGGGGACACCCTGTTCGCCGCGGTGGCCCGGCTGACCGCCGAGCCGCATCCGGTGCCGCTGTCCGGGCTGGTGTCCGTACGCGCGGACGGCGCCGGGGAGTTGGAGGTCCGCTGGAGCGGGGGAGCCGGGGCCAGGGTACGGCTGGACGCATCGGGCGTGCGGGTCACCGCACGGGAATGAGACCGAGAGCCGGTGCCCCGGTGCGGCCCTTCGTCCGGCAGCCTGATCACCACGCGGGGTGGGGGAGAAGAGCTCGGCGAGCGAACGCCGACGTCCGGTAGCGGGCGGCCCGTGACCCGCGGTTGTCCGCCGTCGCCGCCGCCCGGCTCGTGGAAGGCCCGTACGAGCGCATACGCCACGCGGCAGCCCGCCACCCCGCCCTGCCGGCCCGCCGCGGCAGCCCGCCACCCCCCTGCCGGTCCGCCTCCTGGCCCACCTGCTCCGCCACGGCCCGGCACCGGAGCCCGCCGCCGGCATCCCGGCCCTGCCCGTCGAGGTCAGGCGCCGCATGGTGGAGGCGATGCATCACCCGGACCGGTGAACACGCGGCGGTGCGGCCGGGGGGGGGTGCCTCTATGTCTTTAGTCAAGCAAGCCGTGGGGTTCTGGGTTCGTAGAAGGTTCCGTCGCGGAGCATGGCGAACAGGACGCTGATGCG